>NZ_CP121659.1:2152500-2460000 GCF_029714365.1 Sinorhizobium terangae | reverse complement strand
GAAGCGCGCACCAAGAGAATAGCCGCAGGCGTTCAGCCGGTGGCGGGCGAGGCCGCGTTCGTCCATGATCTTGGCATGGACGTCGAAGACGGTGCCGAAGGTGTTGCCGGGGCGGAGCACCATTTCGATCGCCTGGATCGTCTCGCGGCAGGCGCTGTAGAGCTCGCGGTGGCGGGCGGTCGGCTCTCCGATCACGACGGTGCGCATCATTGCCGCATGGTAATGGGCGCTGACGCCTGCCCATTCGAGGGTCAGCTGGTCGTTGGCGTCGAGCGTGCGCCGGCCGGACTTGTAGCGGCAGAGCAGGGCGTCGGCGCCGGAGCCGATGATGAATTCGTTGGCCGGATAGTCGCCACCGCCGGCAAAGACCGCGCCCTGCATGGCCGCGAGAATGGCGGCCTCGCTGCCACCCGGGCGGATCAGTGGCAGGGCCGCTTCGAGCGCGTCGTCGGCGAGGCTGGCTGCCTTTTCGACATGGGCGATTTCGGCGGGGCTCTTGATCAGGCGAAGGCGGCTCACAAGGAGCGAGGCGTCGATCATTTCGCCGAAGTTGGCGAGTTGGTGGTCGACCAGTCGTGCCGTTCTGCCGGTCATGCCGTGCGTGTCGTATTCGACGCCGATCCGGCAGCCGAGCAGGTCGAGTTCGTTGAGCAGGTTCTTGAGGTCCACCGCCGGATCGGCATTGACCCGATCCACCCAGATTTCAATGCGCTCGATATTGGACGTGTGACGCGCCTGGCGCAGGTCGGCCGAGCGCGTCAGGAGCACCATCGATCCGTCTTTCGTGACGACCAGCGTCTGAAAGAAGCAGTAGCCGAACGTATCGTAACCGGTCAGCCAGTACATGCTCTCCTGCGCAAAGAGCAGCAGGGCGTCGAGCTTCTCTTCCTGCATTTTGGCCGTCAGCCGCGCAAGGCGGGCTGCGTATTCCTCTGCGGCAAACTGAAGCGCCATTTCAAATCTCCCGTATGCAGATCGCCGACATCTGCCGGCCGTAGTCTGGCTCCTGTCTGTGCGTCGTGCGGCGGTAGGAAAAGAAACGGTCCTCGTCCGCGTAGGTGCAGATGTCGAGATTTTCCGCCGTCACGCCGGCTTCCGTCAGTCGCCGGATTGTCAGCCCCGGCAGGTCGAACATGGCATGGCCGTTCTGTCCGGACGGGCTGAAGAAAGATGCATAGTCCTCGTCGGTGGCAATGAACCGTTCGACGAATTCGGCCCCGACCTCGTAGTGCGTGCGGCTGATCGAAGGGCCAAGGCAGGCGATGATCCGCTCGCGGCGCGCGCCGAGCGAGATCATCGCCTCGATGGTGCTTTCCAGAATCCCGCCGAGCGCGCCTTTCCAACCGGCATGGGCCGCGCCGATCACGCCGGCTTGCGGATCGGTAAAGAGCACCGGCCCGCAATCGGCTGAAAGAACGCCGAGCACGATACCCGGGGTCGCAGTCACGAGCGCATCGGCATCGGGGCGCGCGCCGTCATAGCTGCCGTCGACGACGACGGCGTCCGGCGAGTGGATCTGGTGGACGGTTGCAAGGCGCCGCGGCTCGGCATCGAACCAGCGCGCGACGCGCGCCCGGTTTTCGCCGACGCGTTCGCGGTCGTCCTTCGAACCGAGGCCGACATTCAGGCCGCGATAGATGCCTTCGGAAACGCCGCCCTTGCGGGTGAAATAGCCGTGTGCGATCGCCGGTCCCGCCTTTGTACTGAAGAGCGGACTCTGAACCGGGGAAAGCGAGGCGTCGTCCTGCATCGGTAGCCCTTGCTATCTTGAGGTTTCATAGGAATTGGGGGCGCGTCGCGGCCCGGTGACTTGCGGCTGATTTGCGGCGCGATGTTGACGCGGCATGCTGGCACTGTCAATCGCCCAACCGCCGCCAGCCCGCTGCAGGGTTTGCTGAACCGCAATCGATTTGAGGGTAAAACATGCAACAATTCAATGGGGTACGGCGGCGGCCGTGTCTGTGAGAAGACGCTCAACGGTGTAGACAGTTGATCGTTACTGTGCCTTTTTCTGGAACGGCGCCAGCGTGACTTCGGGACTGCTGACCGCCAGCACCTTGAACAGTTCGCCCATCTTTCCTGCTCCCGAGCCGGCGAGCCGTTCGACGGCGGCGCGAATGCCTTCCTGTGTCGGCGTGTCCTTGCCGCGGCCGAGTGCGGCTGCCCTCTCGAGCAGGCCGAGGCCGACGAGGAAGTCACCCTGATGGGCAAGTCCGTTGACCTGCAGCCCTTCCGCCTTCGCGCGGCGGGCAAGCTGCTCGAAATCGACATGGCTCGTGAGATCCGCCCGCCCGGGGCTGGCGAGCGGAGGATCGTAGCGATGCTCGCGCACCGCTTGCAGTGTGTCTCCGTAGCCGGTCGCCAGATGTCCGTAGTCGATGATGATTGCCGTACCGCCGCCGGCGCGAAGACGCTCGCAAAACGCGGCCATTACTGCGTCGCGTGCAGGGGCGATCTCGAAGATCGTGCCTTCTGCGACCGATTGCGCCGGCGAGGGCAGAAGCGACGGGTCGATGCCCGCAACGCCGGCCGCGAAGATCAATTCGCCATCGGCGTCGAGACCGACCATCCGCTCGCGGAACCCCTGCGCGGTGCGAACGAATTGCCGGATGGGAATTGCGTCGAAAAGCTCGTTTGCCGCGAGCAGGAGAAAGCCTGCGGGCAAGGTTTCGAAGCTCGCGTGCCAATGGACCTTGCCCTCGTGTCCCGCAAGCGTTTCGGCCTGCACCTTCTGCAACCGCTCGCTCGTCTCTACGAGGTGGACGCTCGCCGACCGATAGAGATCGGGCGCCAGCCGAGCGATGACGCGCAGCGTATCGGACATCATCGTGCCTCGGCCCGGGCCGATCTCGGCGATGATCGCAGGCTCAGGGCGGCCGTGCTCCTGCCACGCATGCACCAGGAATATGCCGATCATTTCGCCGAAAAGCTGACTGATCTCCGGCGCGGTGGTGAAATCGCCGGCGCGGCCGAAGGGCTCGCGGACCCGGTAGTAGCCGTGCTGCGGATCGGCGAGGCAGAGCGAAAAGTAGTCGGTGACGCTGATCGGCCCGTTGGTCTTGATCAGCGCCTTGATCTTGTCGGCAAGAGGATTCGTCATGCACCCGTCCAGTTATGCGGTCGCTGCTGCCCGGCGTGCGCGCGCGATCGCCCATATGCCTGCGAGCGCCATCGGCAGCGACAGCACCATGCCCATGGTCAGCCAGCCGCCGGCCAGATAGCCGATCTGAGCGTCCGGTTCGCGGAAGAATTCGACAAAAATGCGGCTCGCGGCATAGCCGCAGACGAATATGCCGCAGACCAGGCCGGGGACCTTCAATGCTTTGCGACGGTAGACGAAATAGGCAAGCACCAGGAGGAGCAGAATGCCTTCGAGCGCCGCCTCATAGAGCTGGCTCGGGTGGCGGGGAAAGGGACCGCCCGTCGGAAAGACGATCGCCCAGGGCATGGACGACAAACGTCCCCAAAGTTCGCCGTTGATGAAGTTGGCGATGCGGCCGAAAAAGAGGCCGATCGGCACCACGGCGGCGACGACGTCGAACAGGCTCCAGACGGCAATAGCGTTGCGCCGCGCGAAAATGATCATCGCGAGCGTCGTGCCGAGCAAGCCGCCATGGAACGACATGCCGCCGTTCCAGATCTCGATCGCGCGGATCGGATTTTGCAGGACGGAGCTCAGATCGTAGAAAAGGATGTATCCGATGCGTCCGCCAAGGACGATGCCGGCGGCAACCCAGAGCAGGAAATCGTCGAGTTGCGTCAGGTTGAATGCGGGGGTCCCGTTGCGCCAGAGCGCGGTGTTCTGGACGATGCGGCGCGCATAGAACCAGCCGATGAGGATGCCTGCGACATAGGCGAGGCCGTACCAGTGAATGGCAAGCGGCCCGATCGTGAAGATGACGGGGTCGATTTCCGGGAAGGGGAGGATGGCGAGGCGGGTGGCGATTGTTTCCAAGGTCTTGTCTCGTGCCGGCCGGTTGTTTTGGCGGAACATGGCGATCGAATCCGGGCGGGTCAAGCCGCCGGAGGCGGCCGTCACCCCAGCGCCATCTTATTTTCCTTGCATCCTTTCGCCGGTGACCCTACCTCAATTTCAAGACCGCGCTGTTGCGCGACGCTGAAATGGAGATCTGGACAATGAGCACTGGAGCCAACCGCATTCTGGACGATTTTGCCAAGCTGATGACCGATGCGGCGGGCGCTGCCCAGGGCGTGCGACGCGAGGTCGAGACGGCTTTCCGCGCGCAGGCCGAAAGCTGGCTGAATTCGCTCGATGTGGTCAAGCGCGAGGAATTCGAGGCGATCAAGGAAATGGCCGTCAAGGCGCGCGACGAAAACGACGCGCTGCTTGCCCGCATCGAAGCGCTCGAAGCACGCCTCGCAGAGACCGGAAAGAAGAAGTAACGACCTATTGGCCTTGCCGCTCCGTCTCTGTTCTCGGAGCGAGCGAGGTTCATCGCGTTTCCTGCGGGCCTGCGGGTAGAAGACTGCTGCGTGTCTATACGATCGCGCGTGCCGCATGATTCCTCAAATCGGACTCCGAATTGAGGAATCATGCGGCAATTCAAAGTGCTAGGCGATCTTGTTTGTCGGAAGAGACGTGCGGCGCCTTAGAGTTAATAAAATCTGAAAAGTTTTCCACCTGTGGACACTGCCAAAAAGTCCTTATGGCAGAGTCGCTTAAGCATCGGTGCTGAATCAAAACTGCAACGCGGGCGTCATTCTTCGCCGCAATTTTTCGCCCGAGGGGCTGGCAGGCTGACTCTGCCGTTATACACTGATTTTAAATGATGATTCGAAACGGATCACGTAAGCTCCGGGCAGGGTAAGTAAGCCAGGATGGCCGTGCGTCCAGCAATCATAGTGTGTCCGTATCTGGTATTGGGTTTGCAGCGTTGCGTCTTGTGAACGCGATCTTGCGCGCCTGTGCCGCGCCGTAAGGGTGATGCATGAGCCTTTTGGAAATGGAAGTCGAACGCCAGTCCAACCCGGTCGATATGATCGAGTTCGTGGCCGCCAACAATGACTGGTCTTTCGAGCGCTCCGGTGAAGACGAGATCGCCATGACGGTCGAAGGCAAATGGGCGGACTATCACGTTTCCTTCTCCTGGATGGAGGAGTTCGAGGCGCTGCATCTGGCTTGCGCCTTCGATATCAAGGTGCCGGAAAGCCGCGTCAACGAGGTGATCCGCCTGCTTTCCCATATCAACGGCCAGGTGCTGATGGGGCATTTCGACCTCTGGCGCCAAGAAGAAGTCATCATCTTCCGCCAATCTCTCTTGCTCGCGGGCGGCGCGGAACCGACGAATCAGCAGGTCGAGGTGCTGTTGTCGAGTGCGCTCGATGCTTGCGAGTCCTATTTCCAGGCGTTCCAGTTTGTCGTTTGGTCCGGAATGGACGCGCAACGTGCAGTCGATGCGGTGCTGTTCGAAACCGTCGGGGAGGCGTGAGATGGCTGTAGCCGTGTCTGGTCCAATCGTCCTCATCGGTGCCGGCAATATGGGCGGTGCGATGCTTGGCGGCTGGTTGAAGAGCGGCGTCAAGGGTGGCGACGTCCTCGTCATCGATCCGGGTCCGCCGCCGGCGATGGCGAAGCTGATTGCCGACAATGGCGTCAGCCATGCCACATCCGCACCGGACGGCGTCAAGGCGGGCGTGCTCTTCCTGGCGGTCAAGCCCCAGATCATGGACGCCGTATTGCCGCCGCTCAAAGGGCTCGTCGGTCCGCAGACGGTCATTGTTTCCGTCGCCGCAGGCAAGACGCTCCGGTCCATTGAAAGCCATCTTGGCGAAGCTGCAACCGTGCGTGCCATGCCGAATACTCCGGCGATGATCGGCCGCGGCGTTACCGGCGCCTATGCGAATGCGCGCGTAACAGAGGCGCAGCGCGCTCTGGTTCATAACCTTCTGAAGGTCAGCGGTCCGGTCGAATGGGTCGAGACCGAAGCCGATATCGATGCCGTGACGGCCGTTTCCGGCAGTGGACCGGCCTATGTCTTCTATCTCGTCGAGTGCATGGCGGAGGCCGGGCGCAGGGCCGGCCTCAAGGCGGACCTCGCCATGCGTCTCGCTCGGGAAACCGTCGCGGGGGCTGGTGAACTCCTGCATCAGTCCCCCGACGATGCCGCGCAGTTGCGCCAGAATGTAACTTCTCCCGGCGGCACGACGGCCGCGGCACTTGCCATTCTAATGGCCGACGACGGAATGCAGCCGCTCTTCAACAAGGCCATCGCAGCCGCGCGCAAGCGCGCCGAGGAACTGGCCGGATAAATCACCGCAATTTCAAGAGCACGATCATGGCCGAGACCATTTCCTTCGCCGATTTCGAGCGCGTCGACATTCGCGTCGGAACGATCATCGAAGCCGAGCCCTTCCCGGAGGCACGCAAGCCCGCACTCAAGCTGAAAATCGATTTCGGTTCCGAAATCGGCATAAAGCGGTCATCGGCGCAAATTACTGTGCACTATAAGCCGGAGGATCTCGTCGGACGACAGGTGCTGGGCGTGGTTAACTTTCCGCCACGCCAGATCGGCCCAGTGCGTTCCGAGGTGCTGACCCTCGGTTTCGAGGATGAGGCCGGTGCAATCGTGCTGGCGGCGACCGACAAGCCGGTGCCGAACGGCAAGAAGTTGATGTGAGCGTTATGACGATTAGCCGCGACGTTGTCTGCGAACGCGTCAAGGTTTCCTGCCTCTGGCGCGCGGCGGAAGTTGCGCGGGAATGGCGGGCGAGCCATGTGCTCTCCCTTCTCGATCCGGAATTGCCGGAAACGGACGTGCCCTCCATCGCCGATGTCGCGCACCGCGTGGTGCGCATGCGCGATCAGGAAAATGCCGGCGCGACGCAGCATTTCCCTGATCTCGTCCTGGATGTTTTCGAGGCCATGAGGCCGGTCGCCGACGATCAATCGAGCCGTATCCTGGTCCATTGCCATGCCGGCGTCAGCCGTTCGACGGCTTTCGCCTACGGGCTGATCGCCCATCAATTTGGAAAGGGCAGAGAGGACGAGGCCTTCGCGGCGCTGCTGACGATCACCCGCAAGCCCTGGCCAAACCGCCGGATCGTCGAAATCCTCGATGCCTCCCTCGGCCGCGAGGGCAGGCTGCTTGCCCCGCTCGACGCAATGCGCGCTCGCTATCCGCGCCGGATCGACGCGTGGCACCGCTTCAATCTCCGGCGCGGCCTTACCGCTGCCTATTCGCGATAACGAAGAGCTCCGCGATCACGTCGGCACGCGCACTGTTGCGCGCAAACCGCCGAGTGGGCTGTCGCCGAGGGTGACGTTCCCTCCGTGGCTTCGCGCGATATCGCGGGCGATCGCGAGCCCGAGCCCCGTGCCAGAACTGTCGAGGTTGCGGGCCTCGTCGAGGCGGAAGAACGGCTTGAACACGTCCTCTCTCGATCTCTCCGGAATGCCGGGCCCGTCGTCGTCGACCGTAATCGTCAGCCACTTCGCACTGTGGCGCGCCTCGATCCGCACCGAATTGGCGTAGCGATAAGCATTCGATGCAAGATTGGCGACGAGGCGGGTGAAGGCGGCGGGCCTTACCCGGATATCGTCTTCTCCTTCGATCGAGGTCGTCAGCGTCTTGCCGTATAGCTCCGCCTCGGCCGCAAGGCGGGTCATGAGGTCGCTGAGTTTCAACTCACCGACATCCTCTTCCGCCTCGCCCCGCGCGAAGGCTAGATAGCCTTCCAGCATGTTCTGCATGTCCTCGACATCGTTGTTGAGGCTTTCGAGGTCCGGGTTGTTGCCGGCGAGTGCGAGTTGCAGCTTGAAGCGTGTGAGGATCGTGCGCAGATCGTGGCTGACGCCGGTCAGCATTGCGGTGCGCTGCTCGATCTGGCGCTCGATGCGTTCGCGCATGAGGATGAAGGCAAGACCGGCGCGGCGGATTTCCTCGGCGCCGCGCGGCGCGAAGTCGTCGATCTTCTGGCCCTTGCCGAAGCTTTCCGCAGCGCTTGCCAGCGCCAGGATCGGCTTGATCTGCCCGCGCAGGAAGAGGATCGCAATCGTCAGCAGCACGAGCGAGGCGCCGACCATCCAGACCAGGAAGATATGGGTGTTGGAAGCATAGGCCTGGTTGCGCCGCGCATAGACCCTGAGGATGCGGCCATCATCGAGCTTGATGCGGATCTCGACGATCTTCGAATTGCCGACGGTGTCGATCCAGAAGGGGCGGCGGATCTGGTTCGAAATCTCCTCGCTGAGGATCTGGTCGAGGATTTCGAAGAAGGGCTTGGGGCGTGGCGGTGGCAAATCACCGCCAGGCTCGACGGCGATGTTCAGATTGAGTTGTTCACGGGCAATGCGCACGATCTGGTCGATATCGCCATCGCGCGGAAAGGTCGTGATCAGATCGACGATCGAGGCTATGTCGCTGGTCACAGCGGCCGAGAGGCGTTGCGTCACGAGCTGCCAGTGGCGCTCCATGAAGACGAAGGCGACGACCGACTGCAGCAGCACCATTGGAATGATGACGATCAGCAGCGAGCGCGCGTAAAGGCCGATCGGCAGGCGGCGGCGCAACCACCGCGTCAGGCGTTTCCAGGCCCCGTCGGCGGGGCCCGTTCCTTCGCGCCTGATGCTGTCAAAGCTTGCCATGACTCTCCCGCATTTAGTCCACACTCAGCCGGTAACCGATGCCGCGCACCGTTTGAAGCCAGATGGGGTTGGACGGGTCGTCCTCGATCTTGCGCCTTAGCCGGTTGATTTGCACGTCGATCGTCCGTTCGCCGACCTCGGCATCGTCTCCGATCAGTTCATGCCGGGGAATGGTCTCCCCAGCGCGTTGGGAAAACAGGGTCATGATCTCCTGTTCGCGGTCGGTGAGACGGATATGATCGGCACCGCGACGGAGCTCCTTGCGCACCACGGAGAAGGTGTAGGGGCCGAAAATGACCTGATCGACCTTGGGCGCCTGTGTCGGCTGGTTGCGGCGCAGGATGTTGTTGATGCGGAGCACGAGTTCGCGCGGCTCGAAAGGCTTCGGCAGATAGTCGTCCGCACCTGCCTCAAGGCCTTCGATGCGCGAATTCGATTCCGCCAGCGCCGTCAGCATGATAATCGGCACCGTTTTGATATGCCTCAGGCTCTGCGTCAGTTGAATGCCGCTCTCACCGGGCATCATTACATCGACGATCAGGAGATCGAAATCAATGCCGATCAGCTTGCGCCGCGCCTCGTCGGCATCGCCAGCCGTCGTCACCCGGAAACCCTGCTCGACCAGGTAGCGGTTGAGCAGGTCTCGAATCCGTCGGTCGTCATCGACGATCAGAAGATGCGCCGCATCGTCGGAGACTTTCGCTTTTACTGTCATTGCTCGACACCCTCATCTTCCGCAAGCCGGCCGGCCGGATCACGCATTCAAGCAGATGCGCGGCGGCCGCCCAATTCCCCGATTCCACGGATCTGTCCGCCTCACTCGAATGAAGCTCAAGACAGAGGTCCCATGAACATCAGTCCGCGGCGGCATTCTTCATGTTGGCGAGAAAACGCTTCACGGTTTCACGCGCGCCGGGACCCGTTTTTGCCAATGCCTTTGCTATGCGGCGGGACTGTGGCTCAGCAAGCGCCCGGGCCAGCGCCTTGCCTTCCTCTGTGGTGTAAAGCATTCGCTGCCGTCTGTCCTCAGGGCCGGTCACCTGCCGAATATAGCCGGAATCGATAAGCTGCTTCAAAACGCGAGCAAGGCTCTGCTTGGTGATCTTCAACGTCTCGAGAAGGTCGGCGACTGTCATCCCGGGCTCGCGATTGACGAAATGCACGACGCGGTGATGTGCTCGGCCGAAGCCGCTCTTTTCGAGTATGGCGTCCGGATCACCGGTGAAGTCGCGATAGGCAAAGAAGAGCAGCTCGATGATCTCGAAATCTATCGTGTCCTCCTCCTGACCGGCAACTTCGGTCAGGTACTCGGTGTTGTCCTTAGGTCGGCCGGGCACGCAGTCATTTCCTTTCAACCAAATTGCAGTTCACGAAATATATCGCAAAATATGTCAGTTTTGTTGACATATTTTTACGCCATTGATAGCGATCGGCTCGTCGGGCGAAACATCGGGCCCGATGTCGCCGTTGGAGGATGGGCCGCGCGTTTCCGTTCGCAAATCCAAAATCATGAAATTGAATTCTCCCCCAGTCTGTTTGCCGATAAACTGGAAACAGCAAGATAATCAACAGTAGATATGGTGCTTACGCGCCGGAGGATAATACCATGGCAGCTATTCCCTTTGATCAGTTGGACGGTGAAATCTGGTTCAACGGCGAGTTCGTGCCCTGGAAGGATGCAAAGATACATGTGCTGACGCATGGGCTGCACTACGCGAGCGCGGTTTTCGAAGGCGAACGCGCCTATGGCGGGCGCATCTTCAAGCTTACGGAACACAATCAGCGGCTCCACCAATCTGCGGCCATTCTGGGCTTCAAGATTCCCTATTCGGTGGAGGAACTCGACAGTGCCAGCAACGAGTTGCTGAAGCGCCAGGGTTTTTCCGAGGCCTATGTCCGACCGATCGCCTGGCGCGGCAGCGAGCAGATGGGCGTCTCCGCCCAGAACAGCCGCATCAACGTCTCCATCGCCATCTGGCAATGGGGCAGCTATTTCAATCCGGCAGAGAAGTTGAAGGGCATTCGCCTTGATATCGCGGAGTATCGTCGTCCCGATCCGCGGACAGCTCCGTCGAAGTCCAAGGCCGCGGGCCTCTACATGATCTGCACGATCTCGAAGCACGCGGCCGAAGCCAAGGGCTATGCGGACGCTCTGATGCTCGATTGGCGTGGCCAGGTGGCCGAGGCGACCGGCGCCAACGTCTTCTTCGTAAAGGACGGCGTTCTGCATACGCCTGTTCCGGACTGTTTCCTGGACGGAATCACACGTCGGACGGTCATCGAACTTGCCAAGCGCCGGGGCTACGAGGTGGTCGAACGAGCAATCATGCCGGAAGAGCTTTCCGGCTTTTCGGAATGCTTCCTGACCGGCTCGGCTGCCGAGGTCACTCCGGTATCGGAGATCGGCCCCTATCGCTTCGCGCCCGCCGCGATCAGCGAAACGCTGATGAATGACTATACGAAGGAAGTTAATCCAGTCGCAGCGGCAGCAGAATAATCACAACAGCTCCTCCGCCTCCGCAGAATCGGAGGCGTTCGACACAGGATTCAGTAAAAGGCGACCTGCGGCCGCCTTTTGTGTTCGTGTGGATATCGCTACAACGCCGCGCGTCTTACGAGACGCGCGGCGTTGTAGCACGTTGAATTGCTGCATGACCTTATCCTCAAACGATTCCGATTTGAGGAATCATGCAGGAGGGAGACGTCATGCCGTCTTGCCGAGGAACTGTCCGACGATGCCGCTCAGCACGCCGCCGCCGACAACGCCGCCAATTGCCTGCATGCCAAGACCGGTAGCTGCTGCTTCCCCGCCAAACATCTGGATCAGGAACCCGCCGCCGAGACCGCCGATGGCGCCTACGATCGTTCGCGCCACAACCCCGAATGCCTGCTGCTTCAGCATTGCGCTGGCTGCGTTGCCACCCGCTGCCCCCGCGGTCAATTGGGTAATGATAGGCATTAATGCTTCCATTGAACCCTCCGTCTGCGGCCCCCGTCCAAGAGCCCGCGATGCGCCGATGATCCGGCACGGAGAGGTTGAGACCGAAAGCGGAAACTGTCAATTTCGACGTTGAGGTTGTGCGGAAGCTGCGGCGATGACTGGTGCTTCGGAAGAGGCGCTGGAATTACTATAATGCCTTGATCCATATTGTTATTTTCCTTGGCGCTCGGTGCTCAGGGAAGGATCTGGCGAATAGTAGAAGGTGCTTTTGGCAGAAGAAAGCCGAGTAATTCCGTGCGGGCGGCAAGCGTTTTCTTTAGCAGGACGCGCATATGTGCGCGTGATTCGGCGAATCATCCTCTCTGCAGCGCGCTGACCCAAGCGCGCTGCTTCATGTTGGGAGAGAAGAGCAGGCCGTATCCACGATTATGTCAGCGATAGACGTAAACAATGCGCCGTGTCGCCGGTTCTACCAGCACGGGCTGTCCGTTGATGGTGACATAATCATAGCCGTAGTCCGGAATCTCGCGGACGGCGACTGTACTCGGCAATGCCGCGCCGATAACGGGCTCGCCTTCGAGATAAACCGTATCGGCGGGATTTTCGGTGATATAGGTGCTTACTGCCGGAGGTGGCGTGATGGCGTCAACCTCTTCGACCGGGCCGATCAGTTCCAGCGGTTCCGCGGTGGTCGCGATCGTCGGATCGCCCGGCTGTACCTGATAGGTCACGGAAGGAATTGCGAGGTCAGTGCGACGCTGCTCGATCACAACGGAGGACCCGCCGAGATCGGTTGCGAGATATCGGGCATAGGCCCAGCCGCGAATTCCGTTGACGCTGATGCGGCACCAGTTGCTGCCCTGAATGCATCCATCGAGGACCGCGGGGCTGCCGCGCGTTGCAAGGCCCACTGTCGGATATTGCGGGCCAGGGCCCGCGCGGACGTTGAGATCCGTCACCGCGGTTGCGCTCATCGCGGCATAACCCGTCGACGCGCCAGCGGCGAGCATCAAACCCGCTGCCGCAACCGCTCGAAACAGATGGGTGGAGGGGGTCTTCATCGTCTTGCTCCTATTGCGTGATGGATGCGAAACGCCTCGCGGAACCGGGATGTTCCCCCCGTGACATCACGAAATGTGAGGATGAGAGACATTGTCCCGGCGCCGGCGATCGAAGCGATGTGGCCGGCCGTCCCGAGTGTCGAAAGGCCGCGTGAAACTTCGATATTTTCCCGTCCCCGGAAGGGGCGGTCTGCTGCAATCCGAGGGTAATGAAATGGAGCACGAACTCATCTATGAAGGCAGGACGACGGCCCAGAGGCTTCGCCCGCTGGTGATTGTCGTCGTGGTGTCGAAGCTGGCGGTATCGGCCTTACTGCTGACGACAGTGCAGTTGCCTTCGCCAGCTCCGGCACCGGAAATCGCCTCGTTGCGGTGAACGGGGCTGTCATCCCGCCCTTCTGTCGCTATAGGTGGCCGCGGAACGGAACGAGTTCGGGTTGGTATGCGCGGGGTCACCCCCCACATTTCAACCGAGGACCCATAAGCAAAGCGAGGTCGCATGTTACAGGCGGGCATTATCCCGGTTACGCATTTCGAACAGAACTGCACGATCCTGTTCGATAGTGAAACCAAGGAGGGCGTGGTCGTCGATCCGGGCGGTGACGTCGACATCATCCTGCAGACGATTCGGGAGAACGGCATCGCGCTGAAAGCGATTTGGCTCACGCACGGCCATATCGATCATGCCGGCGGCGCCAAGGAATTGAAGGAGGCGCTAGGGCTCGAGATCATCGGTCCGCACAAGGACGACCAGCCCCTGCTTGAGCGATTGGAAAGCCAGGCGGAGCGCTTCGGCTTGACGATGAAGGTGCAGAACGTCTTGCCCGACCGGTGGCTCGAAGACGGTGATACCGTCTCCTTCGGCGATCATGTCTTCGAGGTGCTGCATTGTCCGGGCCATGCGCCGGGCCACGTGGTCTATTTCAACAGGGCGCAGAACTTCGCCCATGTGGGTGACGTGCTCTTTCACGGTTCGATCGGGCGCACCGACTTGCCCGGCGGCAATCATCAGCAGTTGCTTGCCTCGATTCGCGACAAGATCCTGCCGCTTGGCGATCACGTCGGTTTCATCTGCGGCCACGGGCCCGGCGGGCAGATCGGCGAGGAACGCCGCAGCAATCCCTATCTCAGGGGGCTCTGACATTGCGGCATTACAGCGCCGTGCGTCCTTTAGGACGAACGACGCTGTAACTCTTTGATTCCACGCATCGTGCTTTCCGAAAATCGGGTCCGATTTTCGGGCCGATGCACTAATCCTTCGGCCAGCCGAAGGATTAAGCTCGTCCTGCAGCGCCGCGCGTCTTTGGAGACGCGCAAAGGGCGCTACAGCACCTTGAAACGCTGCATGAATCAAAATGGCACACGCCTCGTACAAAGGCGTGTGCCATCGTTCAGACTGCCGCGCTTCTATCAGCCGGCGGTGCAGAAATGGCTGCGGCCGTCATAACCGACGAAGGTGCCGCTGTCCGGATCGAACGAGCGGTAGCGCTGCGAGCAATAGCGATACCAGGCCGGTGTCCACGGTTCGAGGCCGTAGCTCTCCACAGCGACGCGGCGATAGACCGGGCGAGCCTGGTAAACCGGACGCGGCTGGTAGACCGGGCGGGGCTCGTAATATTCGGGTTCCGGATCGACATAGACGCGCTGGCTATAGACCGGCTCGCTGTAGTAGCGCGGCTGCGAGGCGATCGCGCCTCCGATGAGCGTGCCTGTGACTAGGCCCACGGCGCCCGCGGCCCATGCATCATCGTGATCTCCTGCTTGGGCGGTACCGAAGGTCGGGAGGACCACCGCAGCTGCGGCAACGGAGAGAACAGCGGCTTTGATGAATTTGTTCATGGGCTTCAATCCTATGCATGGGGCCGGAATCAGTTCCGGTTTTCATCATGAACGGACTCTATGGCGTCCAAACTGAACGCAGCCTGAATGAAAAAACCCGGCAAGTTTGCCGGGCTGCAACTTAAACTTAAATGTCAGCAGAGGCCGTATCAGCCGGCGATCTGCAGGTTGACCGCCTTCGGGCCTTTGCCGCGGCGATCCGGTTCGGTGTCGAAGCTTACCTTCTGATTTTCCGTAAGGCCGCTCAGGCCCGAAGCCTGCACGGCTGAAATATGTACGAAGATGTCTGCACCACCATTGTCAGGCTTGATGAAACCAAAGCCCTTGTCGGTGTTGAAGAATTTTACAGTGCCAGTTTCGGCCATGCGTCAGGTCCTTTTCTCTCCACCCGCTTGACGGCGCGGGCAGCATTGCAGTTTTGCCCAAAATGGGCGTGGGGGCAGGCAGTTCTCGAAATTTGAGGAAAGGGTCCTGTTATCGCGACCAGCCATAAGAAGGGAAAACAAGCCTCCCCCCCAATCTGGCCGCCCGGAGTGGCTTGCGTCTCCGGCCCGCTTATAATTCAAGATCTTCCCGTGTTCGCAGATTGCCCGAACACAGTAAGAGTGATGGGTTTATTTTGAATTGGCAAGCAAAACTTTTCTGACGAGGTATTGCAGCTTGCCATTGCTCAAAAATCGATCAGTTGCCGTCGCGGCGCGGGATATTATGAACGCATCGCAAGCTGTTGAAATCACAGCTTTTTGAACACGCGTGCGGCTGGACTGGACGATTTGCGTCATATTTTGTCGCTCTCGATCATGCCGCGGCTTCGCGCGGTTTCGTTCGAAAATCGCAAGCGCCTGATATGTCTCATGTTCCGGAAGCGGCAAAGCTCTGTCGCAAATCTTTGCAGAAAATCTGCAAGGAATACAGCAAACTTCGCCCGCGGTGGTGCTTGGCTTGTCTCATTCCGAAGCAAAATTGGCGCTACTGGACAGTAATAAGTAATACCGTAAGTTCAGCTTGCCCGCTGTACAGAGAATTCTTGCCTAAGGCATGATTCCTAAAATCGGAATCGGTTTAAGGACAAAATCATGCAGGATTTCAAAGTCTACAGCGAGCCGTCTGATCGGACGCCGGGCGCTGTAGGTTGAGTCGCATCAAGCGGCTGCTTCTGCCTCCTGGCGCCGTTTCGCCAGTTCAGGAATGAGTTCCACCGCCAGCATCGCCACGAAAATGACGGCGCAGCCAAGGTAACCGATTGGCGTGATGACTTCGCCAAGCAGCAGCCCCCCGAAAAGAGCGGCGAAAAGAGCCTCGCTTGACAGGAAGATCGCCGCCTGCGGTGCCGTCGTGTAGCGCTGGCCGACAACCTGGCAGATGAAGGCGACGCCGCTTGAAAACACGCCGGCGTAAAGGATCTGGGGCAGGGCGTTCTCGATCACCTCGAGGCTTAGCGGTTCGGTGAAGGCTGCGAGTACGCAACCAAGCACGGCGCAGACGGCGAATTGCACCATCGATAGCAGCATCGGGCGACCGGTATCGGAGGCGAAGATGCCGACGAGCAGCATCTGGATTGCCCAGAAGAGCGCACAGACGATCGTCAGGAGATCTCCGCCGGTCAGGCTCGAAAGTGCCCCACCGCTCAGAAGGAAGATGCCGAAGGTCGCAAGCAGGGCGCCCGGCCAGATGACCCAATGCGGCCTGCGGCGCAGGAACACGACGGTCAATATCGGTACGAAGACGACGTAGAGCCCCGTCAGAAAGCCGGAATTGGTCACGCTCGTCGTCAGAAGCCCGAACTGCTGCGTCACCGCGCCGCCGAAGAGCGCCAGGCCGATGACAATGAAGTTGCGGATCGATTTTTGCGGAAGCGGCTTCTTGGCAATTTTTCCTTCGACAACCGCCAGCGGCAGCGCGACGATCGTCGCGATCGCGAAACGCAGGCCGATGAACCAGAGCGGACCGATTGCCTCCATCGCAGTCGATTGAGCGACAAAACCGGCCCCCCAGATCGCACCGGAAAACAGCAGGAATAGATTGGCCTGGAGGCGAGTCACGGCTGTGCTCCCGGATCGTGACGGTTCTGGATCGAGGCAATCCAAAGCCATGCCGCTCCGGTGATTGCAAAGCCGCTCTATCAGTTGCGTTTTTGCGGGGCAAGCCTCATCCTTCGCCTCCTCGATGGGGAAAAACCGGTGATGTGACGATGGCGACTCCCGCCGTAGGGACCTGACGTGATCCGATGAGCGACGCAGGCTATTCCGGAACACCACTGATAAAAAAGCTCGGCCTGCGCGACGGGCAGACCGCGCTCATTCTTGCCGTTCCGTCCACCCTTCCTGAAATTGCTGCCTTTCCCGGTTTCGCACTTGCCGACACTTCGATCGGCCGGACCGTCTCACGCCGCTATGACTACATCCATGTCTTCGAAACCGACCGGACCGCGCTCGAAAGTCGGGCCGATGCGCTCGCGGCGTGGCTTAGGGCGGACGGAATGTTCTGGGTCTCGTGGCCGAACCGGTCCTCGGGCGTTGCGACGGACCTGACCGAGAATGATTTGCGCGAGATATTTCTGCCGCTCGATCTCGTGGATGTGAAGGTCTGCGCCATCGACCCGGTCTGGTCGGGGCTAAAATTCATGTTTCGCAAGGAGGTGCGGGCATCGCTTCGAACGGGCTGAAACCCAATTCCGGATGGAAAGCCGTCACTTTTTCTGGATGTGCACTGAACGCCGTTACTGGGTCGGAGCCTTGGAGACTCGGAGAACGGCGCCATTGTCTTCGTCGGTCACCATCAGCAGCGCGCCGTCCGGCGCCACGATCACATCCCGGATGCGGCCGAATTCGCCGTCGAACAGTCGTTCCTCGGAGGTGATCGCGCCGTTTTCGTCTCTCTCCAGGCGGACGAGCAATTGGTATTTCAGCGCCGCGACCAAGAGGTCGCCGTCCCATTCCGGGAACATGCTGCCGCGGTAAACAGCGAGCGCCCCCGGGGCGATCGACGGATCCCAATAGTAGAGAGGCTGTTCAAGGCCCTCCTTGGCCGTGCCTTCGCCGATTTCTGCGCCGGAGTAGTCTTTGCCGTAGGTGATCACCGGCCAGCCGTAGTTCTTGCCCGGCTGCGGGTTGTTCACTTCATCACCGCCGCGCGCACCATGCTCGACGGTCAAGAGCTTGCCGTCACCCCGGTCGAAGGTGATGCCTTGCGGATTGCGGTGTCCTTTCGACCAGATCTCGGCGAGACCTTCGGTGCCGCCGCGATAGGGGTTGGAAGCCGGAATGCTGCCGTCGGGGTTGATGTGCAGAATGGCGCCGGCGTGGTCGCGCGGGTCCTGCGCCCGGTCACCTTGACCGCGATCACCAATGCCGAAGAACAGGCTGCCGTCCTTGTCGATGGCGATGCGCGAGCCGAAATGCTGGCCCCCGCCGGTGAACTTGCTCATCCGGAACAGTTCCTTGATGTCACTCAAGCGCCGTTGGTCGTCGGAGAGAGCCGCTCGCACAAGCACCGTGCCATAGCCGTCGCCGTCACTGGCGGAGTAGGTCAGGTAAAGCACGCGGTTGGTGGCGAATTGCGGATCGAGGGCCACATCGAGCAATCCGCCCTGGCCGCGAGCGGCCACATCGGGCACGCCATCGATCGGGGCGGATAGCTCGCCGTCGCGCAGGATGCGCAGCCGTCCCGGGCGCTCGGTGACGACGAGGCCGCCGTCCGGCATCACCTCGATAGCCCAGGGGTGGCGGAGCCCGGTTGCGAGCGTTTCGACGAGAACTGTGCCGGTCTGGGTGGAAAATTCCTGCGCCCCTTGTGCGGTCGCGACCGGCGGGGCAAGGAGGCAGAGAAAGCCGGAAAGACAAAGGGCCGCAGGCCGCGTCAACAGGGCCGGGAGGTTCGTCAAACCTGCCCTCAAGAGCGAGCGCCGCATGCCATTCTCCGGATTGTGCCTTCGGTTGAGGTAAGCTGGGGCGCAGGCGCCTGTCTTTCAAGTCAAATCGGATCAAAACGGCTTTATCGGGAGATCGAGCCCGTGGTGAGCGGAACGGCGCGCTGCTCGCCGACGAGTTCAGCATTGACGATATAGCGCATCGGCCCCTGTTCGACGGCATCGAAGGGCCAGCACGTGGCGAGCGCAAGGTGGTGTCCGCTGGCAGACGCGTTGATGCCGCTTTCGTCCCAGCGGGCGACACGGCCTTCGCCGGCGCGGAAAATGAAGCGGCGGCCATCCTTGCGCGTCAGCACCAGGAGGTCACCGGGGCTCACGTCCTTCAGCCAGCGGAAATGCGTGTCGCGATGGGCGGCGATCACGGATGTTCCTTCATCGCCTGGTAGTGGCGTGTTGGCGAGCCAGGCGGGGCCAAAGGCAAGAGCCTCGCCGCTTGCTCCGGCAAGGACGATTGCCGAGCGATTGATGCGGGGTGCGGAGATTTCCGCCTCGGTCTCGAAATCCGCCCAAGGCCAGGGCCTGCCGTCGGCGTTGCCGCGAAGCTGTTCTTCGAAACTCTTTCGCAACAGGACCTGCGAAACCTCGGCCTTGGCCTTCATGTAGAAGCCCTTGCCGATCAGCAGCAGGCCGGCAAGCGCAACGAGGGCGATGATCGCCACGACGATCGTTTCGATCGCCGACAGTCTGGCAAGAAAGCCGGCACGCTGCCCGGAGAAATCATCGTCGTCAGCCATGGCGGTGAACCCTTTCGACAATGAACGCGGCGATCTGCTCCCGCCAGAAAGCGAAGGTGGTGCCGGCCAGGAGCGCGATCGCAAGCAGCATCAGACCGATCAGTATCTGCCTGTCGGCCTCGGTTGCCGTCTGCGGCAGGTTCACCTGGTTGTTCGCCTCGGCGATCAGGGTTGCGGCGCGCGCCGTCGGTGCTGCGGCCATGCGGTCGGCAACCAGCATGGCGCGTTCGCTCCGGTCGCCCGCTGCCTCACGCTCATCGATCTTGCCCGGGTCGGCCGGGTTCTCGCCAAAGACCTTGCCGAAATCCCATCCTTCCGGAAGGTTCAACGGAACCTTGGCGCCGGCGAGCGGCTCTCCGGCCGGGCGGGAAGGGGTGACGTCGACCGCGACAAGGCTGGTGACGCGTGACACGAGATGATGAGCCAGCGCGACGGTCTCGATCTGCCGATCGAGTTCAGCCGGATCCGCGATTGCCGCGGCGCTCGCCTCGAGATCATCGATCTTGCGGCGCGCCCAGAGCTTGGCGATGCCCTCGCCAGGTGCCGCCTTGGCGATGTCCATCTCGACCCGCCAGGGTTGGTCTCCCGCCTTGCCGACGATCCTGAGCTTGCCTTCCGGCGCTGCGCCGGCAAGCTCCGCCGTCAGCACCACCGGTTCGCCGCGGTAGAGGTCGGGCATAGGGTCGGGGGTGATGTCCGCTGCGGCAATACCGTCAAACGCAGCTGAAATTTCGGTCATGACCGGGTTTTCGAGTTTCTCGAAAAGCTCAACCATGCGGGAGGCGACCTCGCTCTCCGAGCCGATCAGGGTGAAGGTGCCACGGCCATACTCGGCGGCCTTGGTCATGAAATGGCTGTTGGGAGCGGAACCGATACCGACGGTAAAGACACGGGCATCGCCGCGACTGTTGCGGATCTCGTCGAAAAGCTGGCTCTCGTTGCCGATAGCGCCGTCGGTAAGGAAAATCACCTGGCGCAAGGCGCCGGGTTGCACCGGTCCCTGGGTGCGAAGGGCCGCCTCCAGCGCCGGCAACATTTCCGTGCCACCCTCAGCGGTGAGCGCGCGCACGAACGCGATGGCATCCTCGCGCTTGTCGGGCGTGGCGGCAACGAGTTCGGGAAAGTGCACGGTCATCGTGTCGTCGAAGCGGATGACGTTGAAGCGGTCATCGTTGTTCAGTCGTGAAATCGCCAGCGCAAGGCTCTCCTTGGCCTGTTCCATCGATGGGCCGGCCATCGAGCCGGAATTGTCGATGACGAAAACGACCTCGCGCTTGACTGCCTTGCCGGCCTCGACGGCAGATGGCGGCGTCACGAAGGCAAGCAGATAGGTCTTGCCGCCCACCGTCTCGCGGAAGAGACCGGCATAGGGGCTCTTGCCTTCGATCGCCTTCCAGCTCAGTTCGAAATCCTTGTCGGCCGGAACGCTGCCGTTTTTGAGCGTGATCCGGCGGCTGAGTTCGTCGAGTGATGCGATTTCGACCTCGTGATAGGGCGAGCTAACGCTTGCGATCGGGAAACCGGCCTTGAGGTTGACCGTGAGCGTTACCGGGTTGACCTTGGCGTTTTCTTTCGGATCGAGCACCGGCGCCTCGATCTTCTCCCGATCCGGAACCGGCTCGCTCACGGCATAGCCGCTGCGGCCGTCGATATCGACCGTGTTGACGATCGGCTGCGGATTGTAACGGGGCGCGACGACCATCGGGAAGCGGAAGGAAAAGACCCCGTTCGACTGGCGAACGCCGCTCTGATACTCGATCTGCACGACGATGGTTTCGCCTGGACCGATATTGGCGACCTGGTTGGTGAAGATGTTTGGTCGCTGCTGCTCGAGAAGCGCGGCCTTTTTGCCCTCGGCCTTGGCCTGTTCGTAGATTTCCTTGGCCTCGGCCCGCCGCTTGATCTTTCCCTCGATGAAGCGATCGCCGATCTGCATCTTCAGCGTATCGACGGCGGAGTCCTCGGGGAGCGGAAAGACGTAGGTGCCCTCGACCCAGCCCTTGCTCGGGTTTTCGAAGCGCTGGGTGACACGGGTCCGCATGATGGGACCGTTGACGTTTATCTCGACGTCGGTTGCCAGCCGTGGCGCCTCGACGAAATAGCCAGGTTCCCTGGAAGGAAAGAGCAGTGTGCCGGTCCCCATGTCATTGGGGCGGACATAGCCGGCCAGCCGCTGCGGCCTGGGTTCGGCCGCTTGAGCTGAAGCCTGCGCCAACAGGCCGAGGATCATCACGATGCAGGCCGCAAGTGCCGCGAGCGCCAGATAAAAGCCCCAGCGCGCCTCGTTGTGCCGGGTGCGCGCAGTGGCGATTTCGTCGTCGAAAAACATTGCATACCCCCACGATGCGAATGCATTCACGTCATGGTAGAAGAGGCCCGGAAATCGGCTCTTGCGGGACTAAATTGCGGCGCTCCGCGACAGTTGTTGTGACCAAATTAAGGCATTGCAGAAAGCGGCAAAACACGCTGATTTTTTTGAAGAAAATTTGAAGCGCGGACGTTCGTTTCTGGTGTCGATTCCCTGCCGCCGCGACCCCAGCTAGGCGCGAGATGGATTGGCTTTGTCAGGACCGTGCACGCCTGAGGGCGAGGGTATCACCGATCGATCGCTTCGATGGCATTCATGAAACTTTGTCATGGTGACGCATTTTGCGCGGCTTTGCCGCCGTTTTTGCCGCTCAAGCGCTTGCAAGACCGGGCTTCTTTCGACATAGACCTAACCGCTATGGAGCCTGACTTTCCGTTCCGTAGCGCTTCACGCCGTTTCGAAACGATCAGGACCTCACACCATGGCCTTCCTTGCCGATGCCCTTTCCCGCGTAAAGCCTTCCGCCACCATCGCCGTTTCGCAGAAAGCCCGTGAGCTGAAAGCGAAAGGCCGTGATGTCATCGGCCTCGGTGCAGGGGAGCCGGACTTCGACACGCCGGACAACATCAAAAAGGCCGCGATCGATGCGATCAATCGCGGTGAGACGAAATACACGCCGGTTTCCGGCATTCCGGAACTGCGCGAGGCGATCGCGAAGAAGTTCAAGCGCGAGAACAATCTCGACTACACGGCGGCGCAGACGATCGTCGGCACCGGCGGAAAGCAGATTCTTTTCAATGCCTTCATGGCGACGCTGAATGCCGGCGATGAAGTTGTGATCCCGGCACCTTACTGGGTCTCCTATCCGGAGATGGTGGCGCTGTGCGGCGGCACGCCGGTCTTCGTCGCGACCAAGCAGGAAAACAATTTCAAGCTGAAGCCCGAGGATCTCGAAAAGGCTATCACGCCGAAGACCAAGTGGTTTGTCTTCAACTCGCCGTCCAACCCCTCCGGCGCTGCCTATTCGCATGACGAACTGAAGGCGCTGACGGACGTGCTGATGAAGCACAGCCACGTCTGGGTGCTGACCGACGATATGTACGAGCACCTGACCTATGGCGACTTCAAGTTTGCCACGCCGGTCGAGGTCGAGCCCGGCCTTTACGACCGCACGCTGACGATGAACGGCGTCTCCAAGGCCTATGCCATGACCGGCTGGCGTATCGGCTATGCCGCAGGCCCGCTGCAACTCATCAAGGCGATGGACATGATCCAGGGTCAGCAGACCTCGGGCGCCACCTCCATCGCGCAGTGGGCGGCCGTCGAGGCGCTCAACGGGCCGCAGGATTTCATCCCGCGCAACAAGGAAATCTTCCAGGGCCGCCGCGATCTCGTCGTCTCGATGCTGAACCAGGCCAAGGGCATCTCCTGCCCGACGCCGGAAGGCGCCTTCTACGTCTATCCGTCCTGCGCCGGCCTCATCGGCAAGACTGCGCCGTCCGGCAAGGTCATCGAGACGGACGAGGATTTCGTCTCGGAGCTTCTGGAAGCAGAAGGCGTCGCGGTCGTTCACGGTTCGGCCTTCGGTCTCGGTCCGAACTTCCGCATCTCCTATGCGACGTCGGAGGCGCTGCTCGAAGAGGCTTGCCATCGCATCCAGCGCTTCTGCGCCGCCTGCAGGTAAGAACGGCCTTTACCGCAAACGAGGAGCCCGCCGGTGCGTCGGCGGGCTTTTTGCTGCCGCTCAAAGGGCGATTCAACGCCTTGCCAATCCGATTCAGGCGACGGTTCTATCTCACTGAAATCGGGATCAATTTCAGCGCGGGGGCAGCTTTGGCGACAACGCGTGCGGTCACGTCGTGGGTCTTGTCGCCCGCATGCTCGGTCTGTCCGCCATTCGTGTCCACCACGATACGAGGTTAGGATAATCCTTGATCAGGGTGCGTCCTTCCGGAGCCATCAGGAAATAGCCGAACATCGAAGCGGCATGCAGATCGGCTAACGTCAAGCTGTCGCCGGTGAGCCAAAGCGCATCCTTCATGAGATCGCTCACCGCTTTGAGGCACGTTGCCGCCTTGGGGAGATTTTCGGCAATGCGTGCTTCATCGGCAAAGCCGACTTTGGAAGGCTTCGATACCCGCTCGACGTAAATGCCCCAAACCAAAATCCGGTAGGCATAGCTGTCCATGATACTGATGACCTGATTGACGCGGGCGCGCCGTTGCAGGTCGGAAGGCTGAAGGGCGGGCCCTTCAAAGGTCTCATCGATATAGCGCGTTATCGCGCCCGTCTCATACAACTGAAAGCCGTCGTGTTCGAAGGCCGGAATGCGGCCGAACGGGTGTCGTTGAAGATAGTCGGAAGGCGGGCCGCCTTCAGCGAAGACGTCGATCGGCACGAGGTCGTAACCGATGCCTTTTTCTTCCAGCGTCAACCGAACAGTTCTGACGTAAACGCTGTAATCCGCTCCAAAGACGAGAGGCTTTGCCATTGTCTGCTCCCGATAGAGTATTTCGCGGAAGCCCCGACCAACGCGGTCACTTCGCATCGGATTTTCCGCAGCATTGTACCGGTGCATTCTATCGCTACCGCAGTGCCCTTTGCACGCCTGATAAAACGCGCGGCGCTGCAGGAACGCGTGCAGGCCTGCGCTCAGGCCTGCTGTCGCCCACAGGCGATTCAACGACTTGCCAGTCCGGATTCGGGCGGCGGTTCTGAGATCCGATTCACGTTTGTCTCCGGATTGTCTCGATCACGCCCGAGATGTCGTCGCTGCCATGACCTTCCGCAATCCGGCGGGTGGCGAGCCGAAGCATCGGTTCGATGAAGTCCGGCGCGATACCTTGCTCCCTGCTCGCCCTGGCGATGTTCTCGAGTGCTACCCTCTGCATGGCGAGATTCGAAACCACGGAGCGATCGTGCAGGCCGCTGTCGACCTTGTTGGCAAGGTCCGGGAGTGTGCCGCTCATCGCCGTGATCCACGGAAGGAGAAGCGGCAGGAAATCGGTGACCTTGCCGCCACTGCTTGCCACTAGCGCGCCGGCATGCAGAAAACCCGAGAAGAGGCCATACATGCCGGAAAGCAGCGCGAGGTCATAAAGCGCTGCGAGGCTTGGATCCTCGCCAAGATGACGGCTTTCGGCAAGCGCATCGAGCGACGGCTTGTGTCGTTCGAAGAGCGCGTTCGAGCCGCTATAAAGGATCAAGGCGCCACGGTCGCCGATCATCGGCGGAATGGCCATGATGCCTCCGTCGAGATAGGCCGCCCCCTTCGTCTCGGCCCAGTCGGCGAGATCTTTCGCCTCGCGCGGCGTGCCGTTCGTCAGGTTGACGAGATCGCGGCCGCGGAGTGCATCCTGCGCCTCAGCCAGCACCGCGCCGGCGGCGGCATAGTCGACGACGCAGAGGATCGTGAGTTCGCTTGCCGCGACGGCTTCCGCGGAAGTCGCAGCAATCATTGCTCCAGCGCTCACAAGCGGCTTGGCGCGCGACTGCGTGCGGTTCCAGACAGTTACGGAATGGCCTTTCCGGACGAGGGTCGCAGCGAGTGCTGTACCCATGGCACCGAGGCCAAGAACAGAAATCCTGCTCATCCTTCTTCCTTTCCTGGTTCGTGTCAGAAGGCGGTCGAAAGCTTCTGGCCGAGACCGCCATCGACGGCGAACTTTGCGCCGGTCGTGAAGGTTGCCTCGAAGCCAAGGAACAGCACGGCGCGCGCCACCTCGTCGGCCGTACCGTTGCGCTTCATCGGAGTAACCGCATCGCCCAGCGCCTTGAAATTGGCGCGCTCAGCATCGGTGATGCCGGCAATGCCCTTGGTCGGCGTGTCGATGAAACCAGGAGAGACAGTATTGACGCGGATGCCGCGCGGCAGGAGCTCGGTCGCAAGCACGGAGGCGAACGAGACGAGTGCCGCCTTGGTGGCGCTGTAGACGCTCATGCCCGGATAACCGCCTTCATCCGCAACGGAGGAAGTGAAGACGATGGAACCGTCCTTGCGGATCAGTGGGGCCAACCGCTGCGCGGTGAAGAACGCGCCCTTGGTGTTGACCGCGAACTGGCGGTCAAAGGATGCCTCCGTCACCTGATCGAAAGGCTCAAGTTCCGAAATGCCGGCGTTAATGTGGAGAAGATCGATCGCGCCCATCTTCTGACCGGTGGCGGCGCCGAGCGCTGCAATGTCGTTGAGATCGGCGATGTCGGAGCGCAGCGCGTGGGCACGCGTGCCGAACTGCTCCCTCACTTTTGCGAGGTTGTCCTCGTTGTTTCCGGTCAGGAGCACTTCCGCGCCGCCATCGACCAAGCGTGCGACGGTCGCCAGCCCCATGCCATGGGTGCCGCCGATCACAACGGCTTTCTTACCTTCGTAGATAGTCATGATGTCTTCCTCTTCGGTTCCAATAGGGGGTGAGGAAGAGATGCATTTGTGGACGAGCTTGCGCTAGCCGGGCTAATGTGGACTTATCATCTGCAGATATGGACAATGGATCCGACTAAATGGCGAACCTCAATGACTTCATGCTCTTCGTCCACGTCGTGGATCACGCGGGATTTGCCCCGGCGGCACGCGCGCTGAATGTCCCGAAGTCGACGCTCAGTAAGCGTGTGGCGGAACTCGAAAAAGCGTTGGGCGTTCGGCTCATCAACCGCACCTCGCGCCGTTTCGCGGTGACCGAGACGGGGGAGGATTTCTACCGTCACGCAGCGGCAATGCTGATCGAAGCGGAAGCTGCCGAGAATGTAGTCAAGGGGAGGCTAGCCGAGCCAAGCGGCACTGTCAGAATCACGGCATCCGTTCCGACGGCGCAGCTTTCGCTCGCGCCTCTGTTGCCACGGCTGGCGATCGCCTTCCCGAAAATCCGCCTTGTGGTGCATGCGACCGACCGGTTCGTCGATCTCATCCAGGAGGGTTTCGACATCGCCGTGCGCGACCACTTTGCACCGCTTCCGGATTCCGGCCTCGTACAGCGTCGCGTCGCCTCCGAGGCCAGCTGGCTGGTGGCGTCGCCGGCCTATCTCGATAAGCGCAATGTGCCGGAGTATCCTGAAGATTTAGAACATCACGAGGGCCTGCTGACATCGCTGACTTCGGAGAGTTGGACGCTGGAGCACCTGGACGGAACGGTTGTCAGCGTGTCGTCCAAGCCGCGATTTGTGGCGGATGAATCGCATGTCTTGCGCGAGGCCGCGGTGGCAGGGCTTGGCATAACCGCCCTGCCTGGCAAGCTTTGCCGCAACGAGATCGCCCGTGGCGTGCTCGTTCGCGTGCTGCCCCAGTGGACCGCGGGGTCTGTGACAACGACGATCCTGATGCCGCACCGGCGCGGGCAGTTGCCATCTGTGCGTGCCACCGTCGATTTCATCGCGGCGCGCCTTGCCGAAGCCTGATCGGCAAAGCCGATAGCGGGAAAGCAAAAGGCCCGCAGCGAGCGGGCCTTTGTAAACGCGGATGGTGGCTCTCAGCGCTCGGCAAGCGCCGGTTCGCCCTTCTTCTCGCGGATGAGATTGAGGAAGCGGCGGAAGAGATAGTGGCTGTCCTGCGGACCCGGCGAGGCTTCCGGATGGTGCTGGACCGAAAAGACCGGTTTGCCGCTCACGCGCAGGCCGCAGTTGGTGCCGTCGAAGAGCGAAATGTGAGTCTCTTCAATGCCTTCCGGCAGCGACTTCGAATCGACCGCGAAGCCGTGGTTCATCGAGACGATCTCGACTTTGCCGGTGGTGTGATCCTTGACCGGATGGTTGGCGCCGTGGTGTCCCTGGTGCATCTTCTCGGTCTTGGCGCCGAGTGCCAGCGCCAGCATCTGGTGGCCGAGGCAGATGCCGAAGACCGGAATTTCGGTCTCCAGGAGATCCTGGATCACCGGAACGGCGTATTCGCCGGTTGCGGCGGGATCGCCGGGGCCGTTGGAGAGAAAGATGCCGTCCGGTTGCAGTGCCAGAACTTCTTCTGCGCTGGTCTGTGCGGGGACGACCGTGACCCGGCAGTTGAGACCGGCGAAGAGCCGCAGGATGTTGCGCTTGACGCCGTAGTCGAGGGCTACGACATGATACGCGGCGTCGGTTTCGCCGAGCATCGAATAGCCCTTGTCCCACACCCAGGGCATTTCGTTCCAGCGGGACGACTGGCCGGAGGTGGCGACCTTGGCGAGGTCGAGACCTTCAAGACCGCTCCAGGCCTTGGCCTCAGCCTTCAGCTGATCGATGTCGAAGACGCCGGCGGGGTCGTGGGCGATGACGGCGTTCGGCATGCCGTTTTCGCGGATCCAGGCGGTCAGCGCGCGCGTGTCGATGCCGCAAAGGCCGATGATGCCACGCGCCTTCAGCCAGGCGTCGAGGTGCTTGGCGGCGCGGTAGTTGGATGGCTCGGTGATGTCGGCCTTGAAAATGACGCCGACGGCGCCGTGGCGGGCGGCGGGGGTCAGGTCCTCGACATCCTCGTCATTGGTACCGATGTTGCCGATATGCGGGAAGGTGAAGGTGACGATCTGGCCGAGATAGGAGGGGTCGGTCAGGATCTCCTGGTATCCGGTGAGCGCCGTGTTGAAACAGACTTCGGCCTGAACCTTGCCGGTCGCGCCGATGCCCTTGCCTTCGATCACCGTGCCGTCGGCCAGAACGAGAAGGGCGGTGGGTTTCTGGGTTGTCCATGCGGGTGTCGCGGTCATCGTTCCTATCCCGTTGCGGCGGAAGCGAGGCTTGAAAGCCGGTCGGTTCAGCGCCATTTCAAATCGCATACGGCATGGCGCGCGGAAACCCCGCGAGAAAAGGTTCATGCCGATGTTCGTGCAGGTGCCGGAAAATAACGAAAGGCCTTGGCCGGGTCAACCGGCCGCCATGAATTGCAAGGAAATAAAGTTCCTTATAATTCAAGTGGTTGCGTAATCCGTTTGATTGCACCTGCCGCACTGGTTTAAGACGACGACAACAACGACGTAATCGAACCGGTTGCGGGCATGAGCTCCGCGGGCCGGTTTCGACATGGAGTAAGGACATGCGCGACCAACTCGCGAACGCATTGAAAGAAGCCCTCAAAGCCAAGGACGCACGGCGCACTTCGACCGTCCGGTTGATCCAGGCGGCGATCAAGGACCGCGACATTGCCAATCGCGGCCAGGGCAAGGACCCGGTTGGCGATGACGAGATCATGCAGATCCTCGCCAAGATGATCAAACAGCGGGAAGAGTCCGCCCGCATTTACGACGAGGGCGGCCGCCCCGAGCTCGCCGAGCAGGAGCGCCAGGAAATTGCCGTCATCAACCAGTTCCTGCCCGAACAGCTTTCCGAGGACAAGGTGAAGCAGGCCTGTGCCGCGATCGTCCAGGAGACGGGCGCCCACGGTCTTCGCGACATGGGCAAGTGCATGAACGCGCTGAAGGAGCGCTACCCTGGCCAGATGGACTTCGCCAAGGCCTCCGGTCTCGTCAAGGAACTGCTGAAGTAAGCCCTACGCCCGCTTTGCAGCGGGCGTATCGCCTTCCATGCCGGCGCCGATCGGCCTCGTCTTCGAGCCTCGGCGCGCGGTATCTACCCTGTGAATTGCGGGCACTGCCGATCGTGGCCAGGAGTTCCCCTGTCCATACTGCTTGTATGGGAGGCCGGCTAGGGGTATCGGCTATCCATGCGCTTTTCACAGTCCTTCCTCGACGAGATACGCGATCGCGTTCCGATTTCGGACGTGGTCGGCAAGCGCGTCACCTGGGACCGGCGCAAGACCAACGTTTCGCGCGGTGACTACTGGGCCTGTTGCCCCTTTCACGGCGAAAAGTCGCCGAGCTTCCATTGCGAGGACCGCAAGGGCCGCTATCATTGCTTCGGCTGCGGTGTTTCCGGCGACCACTTCCGCTTCCTGACCGATCTTGAGGGCCTGAGCTTCCCTGAAGCGGTGCAGCAGATTGCCGACATGGCCGGCGTCTCCATGCCGCAGCCCGACCCGCAGGCTGAGCGGCGCGAGAAGGAAAGGACCAGCCTGCTCGACGTCATGGAAATGGCGACGCAGTTCTTCCAGGACCAGCTCCAGACGGCGAACGGTGCCAAGGCACGGGCGTACCTCCGCGAGCGGGGACTGACCGGGCGTACGATCGAGACGTTTCGGCTGGGCTTTGCGCCTGACAGCCGCAATGCGCTCAAGGAGTTTCTGGCCGGCAAGGGCGTCGGCAAGGAGCAGATCGAAGCCTGCGGTCTCGTCGTGCATGGGCCCGACGTGCCCGTCTCCTACGACCGTTTCCGCGACCGCATCATGTTTCCGATCCTTTCGGCGCGCGAGAAGGTCATCGCCTTCGGTGGCCGCGCCATGTCACCCGATGCGCCGGCCAAATATCTGAATTCGAATGAAACAGAGCTCTTCCACAAGGGCAATGTGCTCTTCAATTTCGCGCGCGCCCGGCGAGCTTCGCAGGGCGCTGATGGCGCCGGCACGATCATCGCCGTCGAAGGCTACATGGACGTGATCGCGCTCCATCAGGCCGGCATCGAGAATGCCGTGGCGCCGCTCGGAACCGCGCTCACAGAGAACCAACTCGATCTTCTCTGGAAGATGACGCCGCAGCCGGTGCTCTGCTTCGATGGCGATGGCGCTGGCCTCCGCGCCGCCAATCGCGCCGTCGATCTGGCGCTCCCCCATCTGAAGCCCGGACAATCAGTCCGCTTCGCCATGCTGCCGGACGGCAAGGACCCGGACGATCTCGTCCGCCATGACGGACGCGAGCCTTTCGACAAGGTGCTCGCCAATGCCCGCTCGCTCGCCGAAATGGTGTGGCTGCGCGAAGTCCAGGGCGGCGCATTCGACACGCCGGAAAAACGCGCCGAACTCGAAGCGCGGCTGAGGCAGGTGACGTCCGTCATCGCCGACGAAAGCGTGCGCCGCCACTATGGCCAGGACATGCGCGACCGCCTCAACGCCTTTCTGCAGGGCAGCGCGCCGTTCAGGAGTGAACGGCGGCCGTTCGAGCGGGGCGGGCGCCAAGGTGGTGGCCCGCGTGGCGGCGCAGGCGCCCGGAATATTGCCGCCGGCCCGACCGCGATCTCCGATCGCCTCGCGCGCTCTTCCCTCGTCAGCGGCCAACAGGCGGTGCCGCTGTTGCGCGAGAGCGTGCTGGCACTCACCATCGTCAATCACCCGCAATTGCTCTTCGACGAATATGACGAGATCTCGACGATCGAGTTCGACCACCGCGATCTGCAGCGCTGCTGGGCCACGGTTCTGAACGCAGCGGCGGCAAGCGGGCCGCGTTTGACGCGCGAGATCCTCATCGAGCAATTGGAAGCGGAGGGATTCGGCGCCCTGATCTTGGCACTCGATCAGCAGGTCCGCTATGCGCGGCTGTGGACGGCGACGGTTGCGGCGGCGCCGGAGGATGCGCGCGAAGGTTACCTTCAGGCGCTTGCCCTCCACAGGCGCAGCAAGGCCCTCCATTGGCAGCGGCGCGAACTGGAGCGTGAACTGGCCCACGCCACCGAGGAGGGGGACCTCGAGGTCGTACCACAGTTGCTCAGGACGCTCCAGGAGGTCCAGCTCGAAGTGACGCGACTTGAGAACCAGGAAGCCATCATCGAAGGCTTCGGCGTACTTTCCGGCCGAGTTAAGGGGCCGGCCGCGCGGTAGCGTCGTCGCATGCGCTGCCCCTCATCCGCCTGCCGGCACCTTCTCCCCGCGGGCGGGGAGAAGGGACATGCCGCGCCAGCTCGGCAAGGCTTCTTGCAGTTGGTGCACGACGCGAGCCACCGATGCGACGTACCCTCGCCCCGCTTGCGGGGAGAGGGCAGGGTGAGGGGGCGTTAGCTGCGGAGCGCGGCGATGCTCCCCCTTTTGCGAGTCTTTAACAGGTTTACATCCCACCTGCCCAAACCCCATAGTCAGCCGCCCGACGAAAGCGATTCCATGCCTCACAACGACGATGCTTCCGCCGCGCGCCTGTTCGAAAGCGAAGGCGTGGCCAATCCTCTCGAAGTCCTGAAACGCGTCTATGGCTATTCCGCCTTCCGCGGTCAGCAGCAGGACGTGGTCGAACATGTGATAGCGGGCGGCGATGCGGTGGTGCTCTTCCCGACGGGAGCGGGCAAATCGCTCTGTTTTCAAATTCCCGCGCTTTGCCGAAACGGCGTCGGCATCGTCGTATCCCCATTGATCGCCTTGATGCGCGATCAGGTCGAGGCGTTGAAGCAGCTCGGCATTCGCGCCGCCGCGCTCAATTCCTCACTGACACGCGACGAGGCGATTGCGGTTCGCCGCGCGCTTTCGGCGGGCGCGCTCGACCTGCTCTACGTCACGCCGGAGCGCGCCGTCACCGACGGTTTCGCCGAGATGATCGACGAGGTCGACATTGCGCTGTTCGCGATCGACGAGGCGCATTGCGTCTCGCAGTGGGGCCATGATTTCCGGCCTGAATATCGCGGCCTGGATTGCCTCGCGTCGCGCTTTCCCGGCGTGCCACGCGTCGCACTCACCGCGACCGCGGATCCGCACACGCGCGACGACATCATCGAGCGGCTGGCGCTCACCGGAGCGAAGGTCTTCACGACCAGCTTCGATCGGCCGAACATTGCCTATGAGATCGTCGAGCGTGACCAGCCGCGCCAGCAGCTCCTTCGCTTCCTCTCCCGCTTCAAGGGATCGAGCGGCATCGTCTATTGCCTCTCACGTGCCAAGGTCGAAGACACGGCGGAATGGCTGAACGCGCAAGGCGTGCGCGCGCTTCCCTATCACGCCGGCATGGATCGCGTCCTGCGGGACGCCCATCAGGACGCTTTCCTTAAGGAGGAAGACCTTTGCCTCGTCGCGACGGTCGCCTTCGGCATGGGAATCGACAAGCCGGATGTCCGCTATGTCGCCCACCTCGATCTGCCGGGCTCGGTCGAGGCCTATTACCAAGAGACCGGCCGGGCGGGTCGCGACGGGCTGCCCTCCGAAGTCTGGATGGCCTATGGCATGGCCGATGTCATCCAGCGTCGGAGGATGATCGACGAGGGCGGCGCCGCGGAGGAGATCAAGCGCATCGAGCGGGCGAAGCTCAATGCGCTGCTTGCGATCTGCGAGACCGCGGGTTGCCGGCGGCAGGCGATCCTTGCGCATTTCGGCGAGGCGCATCCCGGACGCTGCGGCCATTGCGATACCTGCCTGAAGCCGGTCGAGACCTGGGACGGTACCGAAGCGGCGATCAAGGCGCTGGCGGCCGTCTATCGGACCGGCGAGCGCTTCGGCGCCGGCCACGTGATCGATGTGCTTATGGGCACGGTCAACGAGAAAACCGAGCGCTTTGGCCATGTCGATATGCCTGTCTTCGGTGCCGGCAAGGATCTGCTGCCACGAACGTGGCAATCGGTGTTCCGGCAGCTGCTCGCCGCTGGCCTCGTCCGGGTTGATCATTCCGCCTTCGGGGCGCTGCAGCTCGAGCCGGAGGCGCGCGCCGTCTTCAAACGCGAGCGCCAGGTGTTCTTCCGCAAGGACAGGCCGACCTCGGGCAAGGCCGCCCGGGTGGCGAAGTCCGGCACTCCGCGCGAGCGAGCCGATCTCGCCGGCTCCGATCTTGAACTTTTCGAACGCCTGCGCGCCGAGCGGTTCTCGATCGCCAAGGAATTGAACGTCCCGCCCTATGTCGTTTTCCCGGATACGACGTTGATTGCGTTGGCGAAGCAACGTCCGCGCGACTTCGACGATCTGCTCGATATTCCCGGCATCGGCGAGAGCAAGCGCGAGCGCTATGGCGAGGCGTTCCTGGCGGTCATCGACGGCTATTTCGATGGGTAGTCGACCGTAGTCGGTGCCTCAGCATTTGCCTTCGCGAATGAAAATGTCGCCTAAGGCGCGATAGGGGACAGAAAGCGTCTGTGCGCGGTGTCCGTCACGAAAGCCCCTATCGTTTTCATCGATCGATGCGTTCCGACCTTCCCGAGGCGCTGGAAATTGCTGCAAGAGTCGGCCCGTCGTGCTAGTCGTCTAGCGTGCGCCCACGCGCGGCGCCCGGGTGCGAAACATCCTTCTTAACGCGAGTGGCCAGCCATGACCTCAGCCTTTCTGTCCCATCTTCGTTCCGAACTCGAAGGCCTGAAATTGGCCGGCCTCTATAAGTCCGAGCGAGTCATCACCTCGAAGCAGGCGGGTGAAATCGAGGTGGCGTCCGGCGATCGCGTGCTGAACTTCTGCGCCAACAACTATCTCGGCCTCGCGGATAACGAAGAGCTTGCCGAGGCCGGCAAGAAGGCGCTCGACCGCTACGGCTACGGCATGGCCTCCGTGCGCTTCATCTGCGGCACGCAGGAAGAGCACAAGGAGCTCGAAGCGCGCATCTCCTCGTTCCTCGGAATGGAGGATACGATCCTTTATTCCTCGTGCTTCGATGCCAATGGCGGGCTGTTCGAGACATTGCTCGGGGAGGAAGACGCGATCATCTCCGATGCGCTGAACCATGCTTCGATCATCGACGGCGTGCGGCTCTCGAAGGCGAAGCGCTTCCGCTATGCCAACAACGACATGGCCGCGCTTGAGGAGGAGTTGAAGAAGGCCGAAGGCAGCCGCTTCAAGCTGATCGCCACCGACGGCGTGTTCTCAATGGACGGCATCATCGCCAACCTCAAGGGCGTCTGCGACCTCGCGGAAAAATATGGCGCGATGGTCATGGTCGACGACAGCCATGCGGTCGGTTTCGTCGGCAAGCACGGTCGCGGCTCCGCCGAGCATTGCGGCGTCGAGGGCAGGATCGATATCATCACCGGCACGCTCGGCAAGGCGCTCGGCGGCGCCTCGGGCGGCTACACCTCGGCCAAGGCCGAAGTCGTCGAATGGCTGCGGCAGCGCTCGCGGCCCTATCTTTTCTCCAACACGCTGGCGCCCGTCATCGCCGCCGCTTCGCTCAGGGTCTTCGACCTAATCGAGAACGGCGACAAGCTGCGCGAACGGCTTTACACGAACGCCGCGCTGTTCCGTGCCGAAATGTCGAAGCTTGGTTTCACGCTTGCCGGCGAAGGGCATCCGATCATTCCCGTCATGCTCGGCGACGCGGCGCTCGCGCAGGACATGGCCGCGCGGATGCTCGAGAAGGGCGTCTATGTCATCGGCTTCTCCTTCCCGGTCGTGCCGCGGGGGCAGGCGCGCATCCGAACCCAGATGTCGGCCGCCCACAGCGAGCGGGATGTCCGGCGCGCGATCGCGGTCTTCGAAGAGGTCGGTCGCGAACTCGGCGTGATTTGAAGAGTTAGGTGAGGGGCGAGTGAGGAACCTGCAATGACCAACATGATGAAGGCACTGGTCAAGACGAAGCCGGAAGTCGGGCTCTGGATGGAGCGGGTACCGGTGCCGGAGGTAGGCCCGAACGATGTCTTAATCCGGGTGAAGAAGTCGGCGATCTGCGGTACCGACGTTCACATCTGGAACTGGGATCAGTGGGCGCAGAAGACGATCCCCGTGCCGATGGTCGTCGGCCACGAGTTCATGGGCGAGATCGCCGAAGTCGGCTCGGCCGTCACCAAGTATCACGTGGGCGAGCGCGTCTCCGGCGAAGGCCACATCGTCTGTGGCAAGTGCCGCAATTGCCGGGCGGGCAGGGGGCACCTTTGCCGCAACACGCTTGGCGTCGGCGTCAATCGTCCGGGCTCCTTCGGCGAGTTCGTCTGCATCCCGGAATATAATGTCGTGTCGATCCCCGACGACGTGCCGGATGAGATCGCCGCGATCTTCGATCCCTTCGGCAATGCCGTGCACACGGCGCTTTCCTTCGATCTCGTCGGCGAGGACGTGCTCGTTACCGGGGCGGGACCGATCGGCATCATGGGCGCGCTCGTCGCCAAGCGCTCGGGCGCGCGCAAGGTGGTGATCACCGATATCAACCCGACGCGCCTCGAACTCGCCCGCAAGGTCGGCATCGACTACGTCGTCGATGCGTCCAAGGAAAACCTCGCCGACGTGATGCGATCGATCGGCATGACCGAAGGTTTCGATGTCGGTCTCGAAATGTCGGGTGCGGCGCCGGCATTTCGCGACATGATCGACAAGATGAACAACGGCGGCAAGATCGCCATACTCGGCATCGCTCCGGCGGGCTTCGAGATCGACTGGAACAAGGTCATCTTCAAGATGCTCAACCTGAAGGGCATCTACGGCCGCGAAATGTTCGAGACCTGGTACAAGATGATCGCCTTTGTCCAGGGCGGGCTGGATCTTTCGCCGGTCATCACCCACCGGATCGGCATCGACGATTTCCGCGAGGGGTTCGAGGCGATGCGGTCGGGCAATTCCGGCAAGGTTGTGATGGACTGGTAGCGATCGCGAGCCCGCGGTGAAGTGGCACCCCGGGGGACGGTCGTTTGCAGGTCCGAACCTGATCTCGATCTCGAAGTAAGCCGTCCGCAGGCTGCTCCGGCGGCCGACTTCCTGGCTCCAATCGCCGGAAAACCAGCGCCACCCTTGTCTTTTTTTCGACCGCTCCTACATCTTGAGCGAAAGCTGATAAACAGCGCAAAAACCCGCGACGAAGCGTTTTTTGCCGATTTACGCGGTTTTTCACCGGAAATGCTTGACGGGATCAAAAATTCTGGGAATCACCATTTCAAGCAGAAATGGCGATACGGACGGCGGATAGGAAAATCATGCCTGAGATGTTTCAGTGGCAAGGCTGTCGAGGCTTGCCCGCTCAACCGCGATCGCTGTCGTGGTTAATCAGGAATTAAACATCATCCCGTTACGTCAGGGGAAATGATTCGGTGGCGGGTGCGCGGCGCCCGAACCACGAAGCGGCATTGGCACCAGGCGCACGCTGGTTGCGACAAGGAAAGCGACGAATAAATGGCAACTAAAGTCAAAGAAAACGAAGAAGCAGACGTAGAACGCGAAGGCGCTCCTGACGGTCCGCTTCTCGATCTTTCCGACGACGCTGTCAAGAAGATGATCAAGGCCGCCAAGAAGCGCGGCTACGTGACGATGGACGAATTGAACTCGGTCCTGCCGTCAGAGGAAGTCACCTCCGAACAGATCGAAGACACGATGGCCATGCTCTCCGACATGGGCATCAACGTCATCGAGGATGAAGAAGCCGAGGAAGCCGCCGCCGGCGGCGACGACGAAGACAGCGGCGACGAGGGTGACGGCGAGGGCGGTGAACTCACCACCTCCAGCGGCACCGCGCTTGCGACCGGCAAGAAGAAGGAACCGACCGATCGCACCGACGATCCGGTGCGCATGTATCTGCGCGAGATGGGTTCGGTCGAGCTTCTCTCCCGCGAAGGCGAAATTGCGATCGCCAAGCGCATCGAAGCCGGCCGCGAGACGATGATTGCCGGTCTCTGTGAGAGCCCGCTTACCTTCCAGGCACTGATCATCTGGCGCGACGAACTGAACGAAGGCCAGACGCTTCTGCGCGAGATCATCGATCTCGAAACGACCTATTCCGGTCCCGAGGCGAAGGCTGCCCCACAGTTCCAGAGCCCGGAAAAGATCGAGGCTGACCGGAAGGCCGCCGAAGAGAAGGAAAAGGTGCGCAAGACGCGCGCGGCCGCGGCTAATGACGACGACATCACCAATGTCGGCGGCGATGGCCAGCCGCCCGAGGAAGAGGAAGAGGACGATGACGAATCGAACCTCTCGCTCGCCGCGATGGAAGCGGAACTGCGCCCGCAGGTGATGGAAACGCTCGACATCATAGCCGAGACCTACAAGAAGCTCCGCAAGCTGCAGGACCAGCAGGTGGAAGCACGCCTTGCCGCGACGGGCACGCTGTCGCCGGCGCAGGAGCGCCGCTACAAGGAGCTGAAGGACGAGCTGATCAAGGCGGTGAAGTCGCTGTCGCTCAACCAGAACCGCATCGATGCGCTGGTCGAGCAGCTTTACGACATTTCGAAGCGCCTGATGCAGAACGAGGGCCGGCTGTTGCGCCTTGCCGAATCCTACGGCGTCAAGCGCGACTCGTTCCTGGAACAGTATTCGGGCGCCGAGCTCGACCCGAACTGGATGAAGTCGATCAGCAATCTCGCCGGCAAGGGCTGGAAGGAGTTTGCCAAGGCCGAGAACCAGACGATCCGGGATATCCGCCAGGAGATCCAGAATCTCGCGACCGAAACCGGCATTTCCATCGCCGAGTTCCGCCGCATCGTTTCCATGGTCCAGAAGGGCGAGCGCGAAGCGCGCATCGCCAAGAAGGAGATGGTCGAGGCCAACCTGCGTCTCGTCATTTCGATCGCCAAGAAGTACACGAACCGCGGCCTGCAGTTCCTGGACCTCATCCAGGAAGGCAACATCGGCCTGATGAAGGCGGTCGACAAGTTCGAGTACCGCCGCGGCTACAAGTTCTCGACCTATGCCACCTGGTGGATCCGGCAGGCGATCACCCGTTCGATCGCCGACCAGGCACGCACGATCCGCATTCCGGTGCACATGATCGAGACGATCAACAAGATCGTTCGTACCTCGCGCCAGATGCTGCACGAGATCGGCCGCGAGCCGACGCCGGAGGAATTGGCCGAAAAGCTTGCCATGCCGCTCGAGAAGGTGCGCAAGGTGCTGAAGATTGCCAAGGAACCGATCTCGCTCGAAACGCCGGTCGGTGACGAGGAAGATTCACATCTCGGCGATTTCATCGAGGACAAGAACGCGCTCTTGCCGATCGACGCCGCCATTCAGGCGAACCTGCGTGAAACGACGACCCGCGTTCTCGCTTCGCTGACGCCGCGCGAAGAGCGTGTGCTGCGCATGCGCTTCGGCATCGGCATGAACACGGACCACACGCTCGAAGAGGTCGGCCAGCAGTTCTCGGTCACCCGCGAACGTATCCGTCAGATCGAAGCGAAGGCGCTGAGAAAGCTCAAGCACCCGAGCCGTTCGCGCAAGCTGCGCTCGTTCCTCGACAGCTAAGCTAAGCGTTACAGAAACGTCGAGAAAGCCGGGCTTTGCGCCCGGCTTTTTTTGTGCTGCCCTTTCTGGTTTTTGCGGGCGCACCTTGTTCCTGCGGCGCTTGTTCGCCCATGACCACGGGATTATACTTTGGGGCTTGCAGCGAGCCCGCGACGCCGGGGAGGACGCACCGCGGGTGCGAACCGAAAGCGCCCATGCGATGAACGCATCATGGGCCCGCGAATGAGTTGGAGCGGGATGCGGGCGGAACACCACGTACACTTTTCCTCATCCCGCTAGTCCTTTGATTCCAGGGCATTTTGTTCGCTTTCATCCGAAGGCGGGATGCTCTGTGGGGAGGTGTGAGATGACCACTTATGTCGTGCTTCTCAATTGGACCGAGCAGGGTATCAGGAACGTACGCGAGTCTCCGAAGCGGCTGGATGCCGCTCGGAAGGTGCTCTCCGACATGGGCGGGTCCTTCAAGGATTTCTATCTGACCATGGGCGAATACGACATGGTCGCAGTCTGCGAAGCGCCCGACGACGCGGTTGCCGCACGGTTCGCGTTGACTCTCGGGATGAATGGCAACGTGCGCACCCGCACATTGAAGGCATTTCCGGAAGCCGCCTATCGTGAACTGATCGGCACGCTCGGCTAAGATTGCATGGGTTCGAAGTTGGATCATCTCGCTGTTTCAACGAAACAGCGAGATGATCTCGAAGGCGATCCTCAAAGGGGTGGTGACTTCATCTCGCGGCGGACTGACATGCCGTCGATGCGTGGAAGGGTGATTTGCGTCAAGGTTCGCCGTTGCCCGACAGGACTTGCGCGGCGCCGCGGATCGCGTTGCGAAAGGCATCGTCGAAGCTGACGCCGCGGATTTGCCAACGGTGCGTCTTCCCGGCGCTATCGAGTTGCCAGTCGGCAATCCAGCCAAGCGCCTCGTCGTTCCAGGAAATCGTACCGACGAGCGCGACATCGCCGCCAATCTTCTTTGCCAGCCGTTCCAACTGCGCCGTCGGTTCGCTCGACAGCATATCGAGGTCGAGTTTTTCCTGGGCAAGCGTTTTCCGCTCCGGCAGCCATGTCTCAAGCGCGAGAGGCACGGTCGCGGCGGCGAGCGACTCGGCCATGTAGGGGCTTTCTTCGCCGTCGCTTGTCAGCATGAACTTGCGCTTTTGGTCGTGGACGGCGAGAAGGACGGCAATCCTCGGGCGCGGTTGCGGCCAGGGCCTGCTTCCGAGCGCGTCGAGCAGCCGGTTTATCGTTGCCGGGTCGTAACGACAGGTCAGGTCATGCGGCCGGTCGTGCGTACCCTGTTCGTCGTGAATCGGGATGCCTGCCAGCCGATCACGATAGGCAAAGGACGCGACGAAGCTGCCGGCGCGTTCAATCAGCGGCGCGAACGCTGTTCCGGCAATCACACGCTGGTCGCCCGAGACCTTGACGAGGACTTCACCCAGGCATTCGCGAAAGCCGAGTTTCCGGTTTTCTTCGCCGGTGCCGGTGACGATCGCGTGGCTCACGTATAGGTTCTGCACGTTGGCGGCCTGCGCTATCCCGGAAGAGGTCACACCGGCAAGCATGGCGAGGAACGGCAAGACGATTGTCATTCTGGTGGTCATTCAACTTCGCCTCAAAACCGATCCTTAAGATTTACGCTTTATCAATCTCTCGCAAACGAGAGGTTCCGCGATGCGTTGCGTTTTTGTCGTCGTCCTCCTGTTGCTGGCCGGCTGCGGAACGGTGCCGAAGGACACCCGGAACGCCTGCGCGGTTTTCGAGCAGCGAGATGGTCTTTTCAACAATTGGCGCCGGGCTGCCTACGCGGCGGAGCGCGAATACGGCGTGCCCGTTCCTGTGCTGATGGCGACGATCTATACGGAGTCCGGTTTCCAGCACAACGCAAGGCCACCGCGCACCAAGCTCTTCGGCTTCATTCCCTGGACGCGCGTCTCCTCCGCCTATGGATACTCGCAGGCGCTCGACGGCACCTGGGCGCGTTATCAGGCCGAAACCGGACGCTGGACGGCGCGTCGGACGGATTTTGCCGACGCGATCCGCTTCATCGCCTGGTACCACAACCAAAGCCACCAGCAGAACGGCATCGCGCTCAACGACCCTTACCGGCTCTACATTGCCTACTATCATGGCCATGGCGGTTACGCCCGCGGGAACTGGAGCCAAACGGCTCAGACAGGCGCAAAGCGCGCCTCCGGCATGGCGGCGCTCTATGCGCAGCAACTGCGCGGCTGCGGTTCATAACGTGCAGCGCATTCTGCGCCGTTCGCCGACACTGCAGCAAGAGCGGCCTCCTCCTCGTGGATGGGATGACGAAAAAATCATTATCGGCTGTCGGAACCTTTCCGCTTCGATCGTCCTTTGCCTGTTCAGCCAAACAGGAGGAGATGAACATGGCCTATGTCGATGGTTTTCTCGTCGCGGTGCCGAAGGCGAAGGTCGAGGACTACAAGGCGCTCGCGCGCCGGGCCGGCGATGTCTGGAAGGAACACGGTGCGCTCAACTACGTCGAGTGCCTGGCCGACGACGCACCTTATGGAGAACTGACGTCCTTTCCGCGTGCAGTGCAGGCGAAGGAGGACGAGACGGTGGTCTTCTCCTGGGTCCTCTATGCGTCGCGTCAGGATCGCGATGCGATCATTGCCAAGGTCATGGCCGATCCGCGGCTTCAGGGTGATGAGTGGAAGTCGATCTTCGACGGCAAGCGGTTGATTTATGGAGGCTTCGAACCGTTCTTAGAGCTGTAGCGGGCAGAGGGCCGCGCTTCAAATGCCGCAGACTGTCATCACCATCGCCACCCGTGGCCAGGGACTCTACGAGTTCACCGATGCTGCCACCGATTTCGTGCGGCAATCAGGCATCGCGGAGGGACTTCTCACCGTGTTCGTCCGCCATACGTCCGCATCCTTGCTCATCCAGGAAAACGCCGACCCGGATGTGAAACGCGATCTCACCGAGTTCTTCGGTCGCCTGGTGCCGCCGTCCTCCGATCCTACGATGCGCTGGATCGTCCACACCCAGGAGGGACCGGACGACATGCCGGCGCACATCAAGGCGGCGCTCACCCAGGTCTCGCTCGGCATCCCGATAAGCGATGCCCGCATGATGCTCGGCACCTGGCAAGGGCTCTATCTGTTCGAACATCGCGATCGCCCGCACCGGCGCGAGATCGTCCTGCATCTTGGCGCGTGAACGGCGCTTTACTGAGTTCTGCTCCGGCCAACTAATCTGCGGTACAGTGGGCGACAGTGCAGCTTCGGAGACAGACGATGACAAACGCGCAAACCATCGCCAGCCGTTTCATCGAGGCCGTCAATGACCGTGATTTCGATGCGCTTTCCCGGCTCGTCGATGAGGACGTCGCGCTTGATTCGCTGACCGGCCAGCGAACCATGGGCGTCGGTCCGCTCAGGGCCTGGATCATGAACTATCTCAGCCATTTCGACGAGGCGTTCAGCGATATCGTGCTGATGCATGACGCCTTCGGGCAGCGGGTTGCGGCCGACATGACCGCACGCGGCACCTATCGCAAGACCATGCCGGGATTTCCCGAGGCCTCGGGCCAGATCTACGCCATTCCGAGCGTTTTCATCTTCGAAATCGAGGACGGCGCCATCACGCGCCTCAGCCACTATCGCAATCTCCGCATCTTCGAGCGGGAGCTGGCGAGCTGAGCCGCCCCACGTAACATACTGAATCTCTGTGTGGTTTTCTCTCTGGATCAGCCGAAGCAGGCGCGGTCGACGGGAACGAATCGTGTTGCCTGCTGTTTCGTCCATGCAGTGTTCATCAACCTGAACAGTGCATGAACGGAGGGTTCCGGTAGCGTTCAGTTTATCCGGACTATGGTTGGCGCAATCGTCGAGAGCGGTAATCGCCAATTTTGAATCCTTCGCCACACCGGAGAAACGCTATGAGAAAATTCCTCGTCAATGCCGCGGTTGCTGCCGTCATCGGGCTGACCGGTCTTGCGGGTGCAGCCACCGCCGCTTCTGCTCAATCGGTGATATTCGAGTTCGGGTCGCCGCGTGCCGCCGATGTCCAGTACCGTGACTACGATCGCGACTGGCGCAGGGATCGCCCCCGCTGGGGCGGTGAGCGCCGCGGCCGTTGTGACCCCTGGCTTGCCGTCGAAAAGGCACGTGATCGCGGTCTGCGCCGGGCCCATGTCGCCAATGTCGCGCGGCGCCAGGTCATCGTCGAGGGCCGCCGCCATGGTTACCGCCAGGCAATCATCTTCGCCAATGTGCGTGGATGCCCGGTGGTCGGCCGCTGGTAACCTGCCGGATTTCCGCACCGTCTGTCTTCCCCGGCCGCGGAAATGTGCCCCTCATGGAAAACCCGTGAGGGGCTTTTGATTCGAAAGGCCCCGCGCGATGAATTCGCCGGGGCTTTGCCTGTGGTCATCGCGCAAAAGAGGCGCGGCGCGGTTTCCTTCGCCGCGCCGGGCCAAATGCTCACTGCTCGATGGCGAAGGTCACGTTGACGGTGACATTGTAGGTTTGTTCGCCGGTCGCGATCGGAACGGCATCGGCCGCGAATTCCTTGGCCATGCTGCGTACCATCGGAACCGGTTCCGGGCGCGAAGCCTGTTCCGAGATCTCGATGAGCCGGCCGAGCGAAACGCCGGCCGCCTCCGCCAGCACCTTCGCCTTGACAATCGCGTCGGCCACCGCCGCCTTGCGGGCCTCGGTGATGACTTCGTCGGGCTTGTCCTTGGTGAATTCGATGCCGCCGCCCTGGTTGATACCGAGGGTCACGGACTTGTCCAGGACCTCGCCGAGATTGCTCAGATCGCGCACGCGCACGGTAACACCGTTGACGACCTGATAGCCGATGAGTTCCGGCGGGCGGTTGCTGCCGTCGTTGCCCTGCGGGTAGTTGTATTGCGGATTGATGGCGAAGCCGCTGGTCTGCAGATCGCGCTCGGCAATGCCGCCCTGCTTGAGTGCCGAGAGCACCTCCGCCATCGCCTTGTTGTTGGCGTCGAGCGCCTCGCGCGCGCTCTTCGCATCCTTGACGACGCTCAATTGCACGATCGCCATGTCGGGTGCTGCCGTTGCTCGGCCTTCACCGGAGACCTTGATCAGCGCCTGCCGGCCCCGGACGCCTTCCGGACGCCCGTTGCCGCCGCTCTTGGTATCATTGCCGTCGGCCGCCACAGCGGCGGCGGCAAAAGCGCCGGCAAAGGCAGCGGCCATGGCAGCGACATGAACCGTGCGGGCAATGCGTGTAGAAATCATGGTTATTTCTCTCCGGTTGTTTTATGCCGAACTCTTGCTTATCGATTGTGTAGGCATTGCGGCAATGGCTTGTCGTCAAAAAGGTTTTCCGCTAGAGCCATTGCGACCCGCGAATTACCATTGGTTCGCGGTCAACCGGCAGATGACCGGCAAGGGCCTGTAGCTCAATGGTTAGAGCCGGCGGCTCATAACCGCTTGGTTGGGGGTTCGAGTCCCTCCGGGCCCACCATTTGTCTTCAAAGTCAATGGCTTACTAAGGTGGAACCATAGTAACTCAGTACCCCCAGTGAGGACCGGATCCGCAGATCGCCTGGCGCTCGGCGACGCCTTTGGAGCAGTATGTCGGCCCGATCGGCACACCGGCCAAGCCAGCCGTGAGGCCCGGCGCAATCATCACTCTCGGTGTCTAGAGCGGGATGCGCTTACGTGCGTTCGCGCCACCGCTCTATCTGTTTGTTTTTGCCGCGTTTGTGCGACGTCAGGTGATTCCACCTGACTGCAAAATGCTCTAGGCGTCATCTCCACACCCGCTCCACCGGCGACAACGCCCCCGGCCACCGCGGTCTGGCGGGCAACCCCGAGGTCGGCGTCGTTTACAGCGCCGCGCGTCTCAGACGCGCAAAGGACGCTGACTTTGAATTGCTGCATGTTTTGTCCTTTAATTGGCTCGACCTCAGGTGCGGGCCACTGGTGGCGATAGGTCGAAGCCTGAAAGAAACGCCATTGCGCGTTCGGCACGGCGAGCAGTAGCATCGCCACGGTCCGTGGATTTGGGAGGAGACCATTAATCTCAGGCAGCTTCGTTATTTCGTGAAGGTGGTCGAGACCGGGAATATCACCCGGGCGTCGGAGGGCTTGAATGTCGCGCAGACGGCGCTCGGCCAGCAGATCAGGCATTTGGAGGAATCGCTTGGCGTCCGGCTTCTGGTTCGTCATTCGCGCGGCATTTCGCTGACCGAGGCCGGTGAGGTTTTGCACCGGCATGCGCTTGCCATACTCAGTTCCGTCGAGGAGGCGCGCCGGGAGGTGAAGGCGCATGGGGCGGCGAGGCGAGAGGTGGTCAATCTCGGCGTCACGCCCAGTATCCAGGCGTTGATAGGCCCGGAACTACTTGTTGCCGCCCGTGACGAGATCCCGGACATATCCTTCCGCGTGGTCGAGGAACTGAGCTTCATCCTGATCGACGCGCTTATGCGCCGCGAGCTCGATGTCGCGCTCGCATATGAGTTCGAGAACCGTCCGGGGCTCGCGGCCACCGCGCTCATTGAGGAAGAATTGCTCTTTGTCGCCGGCGCCGGATCCCGCGTGCTTGGGGAATCGATCTCGTTCGAGGAGGCGATCCGCACCGACCTGGCGCTCGTCAGCGACCGCGACATCGTCTGGCGGCTCGTTCACGAGGTGGCGGGCCGGCAAGGGCTTTCCGTGAACGTCGCCTTCGAGGTGCAGTCAATGCCGGCGATCAAGACGCTGGTCGCGCGGGGAGCGGCCACCAGCGTGGTGCCTTACGGCGTGGTCGCGGAGGAAATCCAGCAGGGGCTGATCGTTGCCTGTCCGATCCGCCAGCCGTCGATCAAGCGGACGCTCTTCCTGAACCGGATGTCGGATGCCCCGTCTTTCGTTCATGAAACGGCGCTGCTCGCCTTTCTCGACCGGATGATCGGCCGGCTCGCCGAGAAGATGGGACCCTACGGCAATCTCATCGGCAACGTTGTACCGCGTCGACACGAGGAGGCTAAGCCATAAACCTTCGGCAGCTGCGCTATTTCGCGATGGTGGTCAAAACCGGCGGCATGTCGCACGCCGCCGCCCGGCTGAAGCTTGCCCAGACCGCGATCAGCATCCAGATTCGCGACCTCGAACGCGAGATCGGTGTCAGCCTGTTCGAGCGGCATTCGCGCGGCGTCGTGCCGACGAAGGCCGGCGAGGTTTTGTACGAGCGCTACAACGAACTGGAGCGATTTCTGGAGCGGACGCTTGAGGACGTCCGGTCTGCCGCCGGCAGCCCGGCGCCGCGTCCTTTCGTGATCGGCCTCGTCCCGAGCCACATGCGCCTTGTCGGGGCCGACGTGCTGATCGCGGCGGGGACGAAACTGCCGGCGACATCGCTGAAGCTGGTCGAGGAGTTGAGCTTCGCGCTGATCGCTGCGCTCGAGCGGAAGGAGATCGACCTCGCCTTTGCCTATGACGTCGAGGGGCGTCCGGGCTTGGTGCGCGAAGCTGTGATAGAGGACGAACTGCTGTTCGTGACCGCCCGCGCCAACGCTCAGGACGACAGCCCCATCAGCTTTGCCGACGCCCTTCAAGAGGAGCTCTTCTTCGCCGGCGAGCGTGGCATCGTCACGCTTGTCCGCCGCATGGCCCAGCGACTGTCGCTTGAACCGCGCATCGTTTCGGACATGCAGTCGGTGCCGGCGATCCGGGCGCGCATCGCCGAGGGTGGCGCCAGCCTTCTGCCCTATGGCAGCGTTGCCGACGGCGTCAGCCGCGGCATCTTCGCCATCCGCAGGATAGAGCGTCCCGTGCCGAGCCGCACGCTCTACATGGTGAGCCGGCGCGAGGAGCGCTCGCCTTTGGAAGACGAAGTCATCGGACCGTTCCTGAAGGACGTGGTTCGTCATATCTGTCGTGCCTCGGCCCCTTACGCGATCATCGTCGATCCGCGCTTCGACATTGCCGGGACGTCTTCCTGACGCCATGCGACCTCCCTCAGCCATAGCGAAAAACTTATAGCTCGCCGCTTTCAACGGTCTTGGACAGGCCGTCTTCGCGCCACTAGGCTTGCCATACATCAAGTCCGGCGCGGTCAGGAGAGAGCGCCGGGCGGCCTGAATGGCAGGCCGCAGGGAGCGCATCAGGGAGGCTGCCGCATGGGAGGCTATCGCGTGACCGTCGACACCGGCGGGACGTTTTCGGACTTTGTCTATCTCGACGAAACGACGGGAGAGACGTCGATTTCCAAGGTTCCGTCGACACCAGACGACCCGTCGCGGGCTATCCTTTCCGGGATCGATATTCTGTTGGGGCGCGGCGTGCGTCCGGACGAGGTGAGCTATTTCTGCCATGGTACGACGGTCGGGACGAACGCGCTTCTGGAAGGCAAGGGGGCGAAGACCGGACTTCTGGTGACCAAAGGTTTTCGCGGTATCTACGAAGTCGGTGAGCAGGCGCGTCCGCATGGGCCGGCGATCTTCGATATCCTCTATGAAAAGCCTCAGCCGATCGTGCTGCCGTCCCTGACCGGCGAAGTCTCGGAGCGCGTGGTGCACGACGGCAGCGTCCTTGCCGAACTCGACGAAGCCGCGCTTCGCGAGACGCTTGCCGAACTCCGCGGCCAGGGCGTCGAATCCGTCGCCGTCTGCCTGCTCTTCTCCTTCCTCTATCCGCGCCATGAGGAGTGGATCCGCGAAATCGTCCGCGAGGAACTGCCAGGCTGCGAAGTCTCGCTTTCGTCAGAAATCGTGCCGCAGATCCGCGAATACCATCGCCTGAGCACGACGGTGATCAACGCCTACCTGCAACCGGTCCTTGCCCGCTACATCGCCCGGCTCGCCGACCGGCTGGAAGCGGCGGGCGTGAAGACACCGCAGAAATACATCATGCAGTCGAACGGAGGCATGGCGACCTTCGAGGCGACCGCGAAGAAAGGCGTCACGACAGTACTTTCCGGTCCTGCGGGCGGCGTGACTGCGAGCGTCGCGATGGCGCGCTCCACCGGCCACCACGACATCGTCACCTTCGACATGGGCGGCACGTCCTGCGACGTGGCGCTGATCAAGAACGGCACGCCGGTGATCGCCAACCGCGGCAAGGTCGAGGGCCGCGACATCGCCATGCCGATGATGGATATCAACACGGTCAGCGCCGGCGGCGGCACGATCGCCGAAGTGGACCGTTTCGGCGTCCTCCAGGTCGGGCCGGAAAGCGCCGGCGCTATACCGGGTCCTGCTTGCTACAGCCGCGGCGGCACCAAGCCGACGATCACCGACTGCAACCTGTTGCTCGGTTATCTTTCGGAAGAAAACTTCCTCGGTGGCAAGATGCGTCTCGACGCGCAGAAAGCACGCCTGGCCGTGGAAACCCATGTGGCTGGTCCGCTCGGCATGGATGTGCTCGAAGCGGCCGAAGGCATCGTGCGGATCATCAACGTCAAGATGGAGGAGGCGATCAAGGCCATCTCGACGATGCGCGGCCACGATCTGCGCGACTTCATGTTGCTGCCCTTCGGCGGCGCCGGTCCGCTGCATGCCGCCCGCATCGCCCGTGAGCTCGGCATGGCCGGTCTCGTCGTGCCGCTGCATGCCGGCGTCTTCTCGGCCATGGGCCTGGTGATGTCGGACGTCACGCATGACTATGTGCGCTCACGATTGACACCGCTCGACGGCGCCTCGGCAAGCGAACTCAACGCGATTTTCGCCGGCATGGAAGCACAGGCGCTCGCCGACCTCGCCGAGGAAGGCTTCCGGGCGGATCGCATCCGTATCGAGCGGGCTCTCGATCTGCGCTATGCCGGGCAGGGGTATGAACTTACTGTTCCGATCGGTGCGCTGGCCGATACCGCGGATGTCGATGCCGTGCGCAGCGCTTTCGATGCCGAGCATGAGGTGATGTTCGGTCACAAGGCATCAGGCGAATCCGTGGAGATCGTTTCCTATCGCGTCAAGGCTGTCGGCCTCGTGCCGCCGGTCAACGCCAAGCGCTACCAGCCGAGCGGCGGAACGCTTGCGGAGGCGTTTCTCGGGCGCCGTCCGGTCCGCTTCGACGGCGAAAACCTCGACTGCGCCGTTTACCAGCGTGAGCGCCTGGATGTCGGGCTCGTCTTCACCGGCCCGGCCGTCGTGGAACAGTTCGACTGCACCACGGTCATCCTGCCTGGTCAGCAGGTTCGGGTCGACGAATTCAAGAATCTCATCGTAACGGAGGTCGCGTGATGCTGCAGCGTAGCGCTTCGCTTGGCAGGCCCACTGCCGTCGAACTTGAAGTGATCCGCGCGAGCCTCGGCGGCATCGTGCAGGAGATGCAGAACTCGCTGTTCCGCACCGGTTTTTCAACCATTATCCGGGAATCGCAGGATGCTTCCTGCGCGCTCCTCGACGCCAATGCGGCGGTCATCGCCCAGCACGTGGTCCTGCCGTTGCACATCGGCGCCTTCCCGGCTTGCACTGAGGCGGTGTTGCGAGCGTTCGGTGGCGACATCGCGCCTGGCGACGCGTTCCTCATCAACGACCCCTACGAGGGTGGCAGCCCTCATGCGCCTGACATGGCGGTGATCACGCCGCTGTTCTTCGAAGATACGCTGGTAGCGTTCTGCGCCAGCATCGCGCACAAGGGCGACATCGGTGGCCCGGTGCCGGGGAGCTGCTCGGGCCAGGCGCGTGAAGTCTATAATGAAGGCTTGCAATTGCCGCCGGTGCGCTACCAGCGCAACTACCTGCCCTTCGGCGATGTCGAGAGGATCATAGCCGCCAACAGCCGCACGCCGGAACTGGTGCTCGGCGACATTCGTGGCCAGTTGGGCTCCGCCCGTCTCGGCGAGCGCCGGCTTGCGGCCCTTTTGGAAAAGTTCGGTGCATCGAAATGCGTCGCCGCTTTCAACGAACTGGGTGACATCGCCGAGCGGCGGATGCGGGCGATTATCAAGACCTGGAAGGACGGCGTCTTCGAGGCCGAGCGCTTTGTCGACGACGATGGCGTCGAACTGTCAAAGCCGGTGCGCATCCATGTCCGGGTGGAAAAGGCGGGCGACACCATCCGCTTCGACTTTACCGGCTCGGCCGACCAGACGCGGGGGCCGGCGAATATCCGCCCGCCGCTCGTCCAGGCAGCCTGCGCCTATGCGCTTATCTCGCTGGTGGACCCGAACATCTTCATCACCAGCGGCATCCTGCGGTCCTTCGCAGTCGAGACCCGGCCGTCAAGCGTCCTGAACCCGCGTTATCCGGCGCCGGTGAACACCTATAATCCGACGGTTCACGCCGTCGTCGACGGGATTTTCGCGGCGCTCGGGCAAGTGGTGCCGGAACGCTCGCGAGCCGACGGCTGCGGGAGCCGGTCGATCATCCTCGGCGGCCGCGGCACGAATACCGGCAGCAGCTACGTGCAGTACGAGATCGTCGGTGGCGGAGCGGGGGCCCGCTCGACGCGCGACGGAGCCTCGGGAACGACGGTCAACCAGAGCAACGCGAAAATCGCGCCGGTGGAGATCATCGAGAGCGAGTTTCCGACCCGTGTGCTTGCCTTCGAGTTGATCCGAGACTCGGGCGGTGCCGGCAAATTCCGGGGCGGGCTCGGCATTCGGCGCAAATATCTGAACCTCACCGATGCGCGCTTTTCGATCCGCTCGACCAAGCACGTCATTCCGGCGGAAGGCTATGCCGACGGCCTGCCCGGTCGCACCGGCGACATCCGGATCAATCCGGACGAGGAGGGCTGGAAGCGCCTGCCTTCGCGCTACGCCGACTATCCGCTTAAGGCCGGCGATGTGTTCGAACTCGAAACGCCGGGCGGTGGCGGTTACGGCGACCCGCTGACGCGCGATCCGGCATCGGTGCTTGCCGACGTCAGGGAAGGGTATGTCTCCGTCGAGGCGGCCGGACGCGACTATGGCGTGGTGCTGGTGGCGGGAGCGAATGGCCCGAGCCTCGATCAGGAGGCGACGCAGAGATTGCGGGCGGCACGGTCGAAGGCCGGGGCGGCTTGAAGCGAGATCAGGAGGAAGACTATGGATGGAATTGTGAACACGAAACCGACGGCCGGGGTGATCGGGCTCGGTGCCATGGGCTACCAGATGGCCCGGCACCTGAAAGAGAAGGGCTTCACCGTTGCCGGCTACGACGTCTCAGTCGAGGCCACGGCCAAGTCGCAGGCGATCGGCATTCCGACCAAGGCGGGCATTGCAGAGGTCGGCAGCGGTGCCGAAGTTGTCGTCGTCATGGTCCAGACCGACAAGCAGGTCGTCGACGTGATCGGCGAGGGCGGGCTTCTCGCCTCGCTGGCACCGGGGTCGGTGATCTGCATTGCGAGCTCGATCGCGCCCGACACCTGCCGAGAGCTTGAGCGCCAGGCGGCCGAGAAGGGCGTCGGTGTTCTCGATACGCCGGTCGTGCTCGGCCAGGAAGCGGCCGACAACGGCACGCTGACGGTCTTCGTCGGCGGCGAAGCGAAGTGGCTTGAGAAGGCGCGCCCCGTGCTTTCGGCCTTTGGCAGCAATATCCTTCATATCGGGCCGAGCGGTACCGGCCAGATCGCAAAGACGACCAACAATATGCTGCTTTGGGCCTGCATCTGCGCCAACTTTGAAGCGCTCAGCCTCGCTAAGCAGCTCGGCGCCGACGTGCCGACGCTGGTCTCCGCGCTGATGCATTCTTCCGGTGCCAACTGGTCGCTGTCGCGCTGGGGCAAGAGCACCGGCAAGTGGGCGGAAAAGGACATGGACGTCGCGCTCGACCTTGCGCAGAGCGTCAAGCTGCCGTTGCCGCTCAACGGCCTCGTCGACCAGCTCATGAAGTCGATGAACAAGGAACGAATGCAGAGCCTGCTTAGCTGAAACCAATCCCCCTCATCCTGGTTCGGAGGAGAGCCGGGTGAGGGCAAGCCAACCGTGGGAGGAGAGCATGAAAAATCTATTGAAGACCGTTTTGGCAGCGGGGTTGAGCCTCATTGCCGGCGCCCTGTCGCCGGCAGCGGCAGACGAAGCCCTTACCAAGGTGAATGTCGCCTATGACGGCTTCACCATGACGAGCGCGCCGATGCAGTACACGCTTGCCAAGGGCCTGTTCAAAAAGCACGGCCTGGACGTCAACCTCATCTATGTCGAGGGCGGTTCGGTGCTCACCCAGGCGCTCGTCGGCGGCTCGATCGACATCGCCCAGAACGGCTATACGCCGTCGATCGCGGCCGCCGTTGCCGGTGCCGATATCGCCATCATCGGCAGCATGGCCAACAAGCTGCCGTTCCAGCTTGTCGTCGATTCCTCGATCCAGAATGCCGATCAGCTGCGCGGCAAGAGCATCGCCATCAGCAAGTTCGGTTCGTCGACCGACACCGCCTTGAAGTTCGCGCTGAAGTCCCTCGGGCTCGAGCCGACGGATGTCAACATTCTTCAGCTCGGCGGCGAGGGAACTCGGGCGGCTGCCTATGAAAGCCATCAGGTCCAGGGGCTGATGTCGCAGTATCCGCGCACCCAGGAAATGGTCGATGCCGGCTCGAAGATGCTGGTGGACGTGACCGAGATCGTCAAGGATTACCCGAACACCGCCTATGTGACCTCGCGGAACTATCTTTCCGGGAACCCAGACGTCGTCAAGCGCTTCTTCATGGCGATGGGCGAGGGCCTGCACGCCTTCCGTGCCAATCCGCAGGACGCGATGGAGGTGACGGCTTCCTTCCTGAAGCTCGAGAAGGGGCCGTCGGTCGAACAGGCGTTCCGCTTCTATTCGGAGAAGGTGTACCCGCAGGATCTGCGTCCCTCGATTCCGGGTGTGACTGCGGTCCTGGCGGAGCTTTCGAAGACGCTGCCGGCTGCGGCCTCGGTGAAGCCGGAATCGATCGTCGACACAACCACGCTCGATGCGCTCGACCGCGAAGGCTTCTTCAAGGCGCTCGACTGAAACTGCGAACAAGACGGGAGGACAACCCATGTTGCAGGCAACGCCGGTCAAGCTGAAGGCCGATAGCGTCAAACTGAATTATTACAATGATCGCACCAAGCGCGATCTGAGTGTACTCGACGGCATCGACTTCAGCGTCAACGAGGGTGAACTCGTCAGCATCGTCGGCCCGAGTGGCTGCGGGAAATCGACTTTTCTCGCCGCCGTCGACGGCCTCGTCTCGATCGATGGCGGCAGAATCCTCATCGACGAACGCGAGGTGACGAAGCCGGGGCCGGATCGCGGCCTCGTCTTCCAGCAGGACTCCCTCTTTCCCTGGCGCACGGTCCAGCGCAACGTCGCCTACGGCTTGGAGATCCAGAAGATCCTGAGCAAGGACGAGATCGCCGCGCGTGCACGCAAGTTCGTCGAGCTCGTCGGGCTCGCCGGGTTCGAGGACAGCTATCCGCGCGAACTTTCCGGCGGCATGCGCCAGCGCGTCAACATCGCAAGGGCACTCGCCGTCGATCCGGAACTGCTGCTGCTCGACGAGCCCTTTGCGGCGCTCGACGCGCAGACGCGCGAATTCATGCAGTTCGAGCTGCTGCGCATTCTCGATCGGGCCCAGAAGACCGGCGTGTTCATCACCCACCAGATCGATGAGGCGATCTTCCTTTCCAACCGCGTCGTCGTGTTTTCCGCACGCCCGGCGAAGGTGAAGGAGATCGTCGAGATCGACCTGCCGAAGGAGCGCACGCTCGATCTGAAGCATACCCCGCGCTTCATGGAGATCTTCCGCCATATCTGGCGGCTGATCGAAGAGGAAAGTGCCCGCATGGGCCTTCTGCGCGTGCATTGAGGGAGCGAGAGATGACATCCGTTACCGAAGAACGAGAAATCCCAAGGCCGCGCAAGTCGGAATTCGCCATCTACGAATTGCTGGTGCGCCACGAGAACGCGCTTCTCGGCAGCTTCACCATGATCGTGGCACTGCTGCTCTGGGAGGCGGTCGTCCGCCTCGACCTGGTCAATCCGCTTTTCACCAGTTCGCCGAGCCGCATCATCGCAACCGGTTATGCGATGTTCGCCGACGGCAGCATCTATCCGCACCTCGCCATCAGCGGACTGGAACTGGTTGTCGGCTATGGGCTGGCGATCATTGTCGGTGTGCCGCTCGGCATCCTGATGGGCTGGTACCGCCGCTTCGACGCCGCTTTCGACCCGATCATTTCGGCGCTCTACGCGACACCACGCATCGCGCTGCTGCCGCTGATCATGATCTGGTTCGGCATCGGCCTCGGTTCGAAGTTCGCGATCATCTTTCTCAGCGCCGTATTTCCGATCCTCATCAACACGACCGCCGGCGTCCAGACCGTCGAACGCGACTACATCAAGGTGGCTCGGTCCTTCGGCGCGAACGACAGGCAGATGTTCCTGACTGTTGCCTTCCCGGCCGCCGTTCCATTCCTGCTGACGGGCTTGCGCCTCGGTCTCGGCCACGCGCTCATCGGCATCGTGGTTGGCGAGATGTACTCGGCACAGGCCGGGGTCGGCTATCTCATCTCCGTCGCCGGCGCCACCTTCCAGACCGACCGGGTCATGTTCGGCATCATCCTGATTGCCGCCGCGGGCGTCGTTCTCACCAACATCCTGAGGATGATCGAACGCCGCTTCGATCGGTGGCGACCGGACAACAAGCTCTAGTCTCCTGGCCGGTCCTCAGCGGCCGGCCGGATCACTCCACACCAAAGAACGGTAGGACAGAATGAAACTGATCGATCAAGTGGCGGTCGTTACCGGCGCTGGCCGGAATATCGGCGAGGCAACGGCGAAGCTTCTGGCAAAGGAGGGCGCGAGCATCGCCGTGACCGACATCGACGCCGAGCGCGCCGGACGCGTCGCGGAGGAGATCCGAGCTGCAGGCGGCAAGGCCGAGGTGTTCCTCGCCAACGTTGCCGACGAAGAAGGCGTGATTTCGCTCGTCAAGGATGTCACCGAGCGCTTCGGCAAGGTCGATATCCTCGTCAACAACGTCGCCATCAGCGACAACAAGCACGTTCTCGACGTGACGAAGGAGGAATGGGACCGGGTAATCGCCGTGACGCTGACTGGCACGTTCCTGATGAGCAAATATTTCGCCCAGCAGATGGTGGCGCAGGGGCACGGCGGCAACATCGTCAATGTCGGCTCGACCTCGGGCTTTTACGGACGCCCGCGCGCCGTCGCCTACACGGCTGCCAAGGCAGGTGTCACCAATCTGTCGCGCTCGCTGGCTATCCAGCTCGCCAAGCACAAGATCCGTGTCAACTGCGTGGTGCCGAACAAGATCGGTTCGCCCGTCGGAAAGGATACGTTCGATCCGAATCGGCCGGTCGTAAACCTGCGCGATCGGCCCGGTGTTCCGGACGATCTCGCCCGCGCCATCCTGTTCCTGGTCTCCCCCGATTCCGACTTCATCGACGGCACAACACTTTTCGTCGACGGCGGCGTTTCCGCGCTGATGCCCGGCAGCGAATAACGACCATTGGATGCACCTTATCGATCGAGTTCGGGATAGATCCGATCGAGAAATCCCGGCCTGAGCTTTTCGCCGATCAGGCAGTCGGCACCGGGCGTCGTGGCCGTGAGCTGCAGGGTGGGCGGCGGGGGCAGGCCGCTCACTTCCAGGATCAGTTTCTGGCGGATCGCGATCGCGAAATCCTCTGGTTCATGGACTGGAAGTACGAAGGATCCCGGTCCGCCAATGACGCATTGCGCGTAGTACTGGTCGAGTGGCCCGGTCGAGACCGAGGGCCGAATGAGGATCGCAAGCCCGTTGATGATGATGCCGCGAGATATGGCGCCGTCGCGGGCGGGTGTGACTGGCGGGCCGGTATTGTTCGGCCCGTCGCCGGAAATGTCTATCACCCGGCGTGCGCCCGAAAAGGCGTTGGAATCGATCAGGTTCGTGCCGAACAGGATCGCGTTGGAGATCGACGTACCGCGGCGCGTGCCGATCGGACGCGCCTCAACCTTCGCGGCGAAGGCTTCGGCGTCCGCGGCATCGTCGATCACCTGCCATGAGACGACCGACTGCTCGTTCACAAGCCCCGCCCACTCGAAATAGCCGATCGCGATCCGCCCGATCAGGCCGCCCTTGACCGCGTTGATGAATTCGGGATGCCGCAGCGCCTGGAGATAGCCGGACCGCTGGACCCGTGCCTCCTCCATGTCCATCGATCCGGACATGTCGACGGCCAGCACCAGTTCCACATCGACATCCGCCTGCATGGCGGCCGAATGGATCGGACTCCCACTGAGGGCCAGGATCAATGCCAACGTGCTCAACATCGCATCAACCGTTTCTGCGCGTGGTCACTTCGGGGGCTGGATGCGGAAATACGAGGCGGTTTGCCCGCACCCTGCACTTCAAAAATCGATCACATCTGTGAGTTTGGATTGCATCACACCAAAATCAAGGCATTGGGAAGAATGTAGCACAGGATTGGCGTTGCGCGACAATTGCGAACGATCGTCTCTACAATATTCGGTGATCACCGATACCCTCCTTGCCCGATTTTACCCTTGAAAGAAATCTAGCGCCGGGCGAAAGGATGCCGCTCTCACAGCGTTAGACATCGCTGACGCAGACGGCACGAGCGCTGCGCCTCTCGCGAAAAAGTGCGTCAGACGGGACCGGGATGCTTCAATCCACCTCTAATAGGGACATTGTGGGGATCGATCGCCTGCAGCGCGCCGCGTTTGGCTATTTTCGCCGGTATTCCGATGCCGGGACAGGTCTCGTCGCGGACACATCGCGCGAGGGATCGCCGTCGAGCATCGCCGCCACAGGCTTCGGGCTGGCCTGCTATCCGGTCGCTGTCGAGCGTGGTTGGATCAGCCGTGGAGATGCTGCGCGTCGTGTGCTGACGGTTTTGCGTTTTCTCGCGACGGGCAGACAGGCAAGCGACGCACGCGCCACCGGCTACCGTGGCCTCTACTATCATTTTCTCGACATGCGCACCGGCGAGCGCACCTGGAACTGTGAGCTTTCGACCATCGACAGCGCTCTGCTCTTTGCCGGCGTGCTGACGGCGACTGCCTATTTCTCCGAGCGCAGGCGGGACGAGATCGAAATCCGCAGCCTTTCCGAACGGCTCTTCGAGCGGGCGGACTGGGCATGGGCGCTCAATCGCGGCGACACGCTGGCGATGGGCTGGCGGCCGCCCGGCCGGTTTCTCAGGTATCGCTGGCGCGGATACAGCGAGGCGCTGTTGCTATATGTGCTGGCGCTGGCCGCGCCGCGCCACGCAATTGCACCCGGGAGCTACGATGCCTTCACCGCGGCCCATGAATGGCTCCCGATCGGCGACACGCGGCATCTTCACGCGGGTGCGCTTTTCATCCACCTCTTTCCCCACGCCTGGATCGATTTTCGCGAGATTCGCGATGCGGGGATGCGCAAGACGGCGAGCGACTATTTCGAGAACACCCGTCGGGCGATCGTGCTTCAGCGCACGCATGCAGAGGAAAATCCAGGCGGCTTTGCCGGCTATAGCCGCGATCTCTGGGGCTTCAGCGCCTGCCATGCGCCGAAAGGGCGGTTACGGCTTCGTGACGGGCGCTGGCAAAGGATGCTCGGCTATGCGGCGCGCGGCGCGCCCTTCGGCGTCGACGACGGGACGCTGGTGCCTTGGGCACCGCTCGCCTGCCTGCCCTTCGAGCCGGAGGCCAGCCTTGAAAGCCTCGGCCATCTTCTCACCCGTTATCCGGCGCTGCTCACTGACGACCGCCTTCCAGGTGGCTTCAATCCGAGCCTGCCGGGTGAGGGCGCAGAGGGGTGGATCGATGACAGGATCGTCGGGCTTGACCAGGGCCTTTCGGTCATGATGATCGAGAACTGGAGAAGCGGATTGCTCTGGGATATCACACGCAGCATTCCTGCCTTTGGCCGAGGACTGCGCCGGGCCGGTTTCGAGGGTGGCTGGCTGTTGGCGGATGGTCCACAAGTCTAAGCGCGACGGAGATGGAATGGAGAATGCGCGGAAGCTGAAGATGGGAGACGCCGCAGGCGAAGGAGAGGCGAGGGCCGCCGTCGCTTGGCTCGACGCCGCGTTTCCCGAGGTTGCCTGCTCGCTAACCCCGGACGAGGACATGCAAGTTCCGTCGGCATTCTGGGCCGAGGGATCGGCCGGCGTCGAGACCTGTCTTTCCTATCAGGAGCGCTTCGGCGCGGGCATGGACAACAAGGTGCGGGCGGCGCATCTTATCGCCTTTTATAGCCATCAACTCAGCCTCGCCGCCGCCGCCATCTATCTCTACAGCGGCCGTATTCCAGACGTCACAGGGTTACGCTTCGAGCACTACGCGCCTCCGCTCAAGGCGGGCGCCGTCGACGCGCGACGGTTTCATTTCTGCATGCAACTCAGCGAAGTCTCCGCCAGCGACCCCGGGGATCCCGAAAGGCTTTTTCACAATCGCTTTGTCGCTCATCTGAGGCCGGTCATCGCACTCTTGAAGCGGCGCTGCGGCCTGTCGCTGCGGGCGCAGTGGCGGCTTGCTGCCGACAGTCTGGCAGGTGCCTTTCTCGAAGTCGGACGACGGTGCGGAACCGAGGAGGAGGCGATCGCGCAGGCGCTGGCGATCGTCAAGCGCGCCGGGTCTCCGCTCCACTCCGAGGCGCTTTGCTACGAGAGGATCAAAGCCACAGGGGAGGGCGGGAAAGAACTTTCGCGGACCTACAGGATGCGCGGCGGGTGCTGCCTCTATTATCGCACCGACGGCGGCAGCTATTGCGACAGCTGCGTGTTGCTTGAGCCGGAGGCCCGTCGCGAACGGCTGCGGGCGCATTTGCTTGAGACTGCTCGCGATCGAACGGGGTGAGTCGGCCCCTCATCCGCCTGCCGGCACCTTCTCCCCGTTTTGACGGGCGAGAAGGACGCGCGTGGCGCCGCCCTCGTGCCTCTCCCCGCGTGCGACCGTGGGCGGCAAGGTGGGTGCGGCGGCGTCTTTTCTAACTCAAGACGTTGCCGCAAGTGGAGACGGATCTATGGTCGTCTCCTCTTCCGCGAGCGGGGAGAGGGCTAGTCCTCGGGTTAAACCCGAGGAGAGGGGCAGCAACGATCAGAATGTGATTAATGCGCCTTGACGAACCGGTCGTTGATGAAGCCGGAAACCACCCCTAGCACGAGCCAGAAGGCAAGCGTGGTCGCGAGCGCGGCGACGGCGAACTCGGCGCCGAGGACGGCGGGTACGTTGCTGGAGATGTCGAGCGGCTGCGGTGCGCCGTAGACCTGCGGTGCGGCAATGAGCACGAGACCCGCGATCTTGGCGACCAGTTCAGGGCGCAGCGCCAGCAGGTAGAGGCCAACCGCCGAAAACAGCACCGTCGCGGCCCACCAGACCTGCCGGTCGCCGAGTTCGGCCGCGGGGAAGCCCGGTAGTTCGGGCGGAAGGCCGATCGCCGGCAGCAGGTGGACGGCAAGCCATCCGAAAGCGCCCCAGGCCGCCCCGTTCGCGAGCGTGATCGGAGAGCCGATCACAAGGCTGACGCCGGCAAGCAGCAGAGAAAATCCGGCGCCCGTCACGAGATTGGCGAGAAGCGTGCCGGAGAAACGGCTCAGGCCGAACATGATGCCGCCTTCCTCGTGATCGCCCTCATGCTCATGCGCATAGGCCGGCGTGACCGGCGAGAGCGCGGAAGCAAGCGCGCCCAGCGGCGAAGTGCTGTTCAGCGACGAATGCTGGTCGTGGCCCGCGGCTGCAGGCTCCTGCGTTGCCGGCTGATCCGCTGCCGGCGCTTCGCCCTCGTATTCTTCGGCGTGCAGGATCAGCGGCACGACGCGCATTTCCTGTGCGGCGGTCATGAAGACGCCGGCAATCAGCCCGGCCACGATCGCGGCCAGAAGTGTCTTGACGATCATTGTCGATATTCCTCAATCCGGCACGTGGCTACTCCGAAGCGCGAACGCCGCACAAACGCCACAGCTGGCGCCATTTCCGGTTTCCATGGATGCAAAACGCCGACGAAGCACGCCGGAGCGCATGCCCAACGGCAAATGCGCTCGCGTGCTATACGCCGGAGAAGCGATCCGCTCTTGTTCGAGATGGAACGCCTGCTGCACGTTTCCTTAAATCGTAGCCGATTTAAGGATAAAAACATGCAGCAATTCAAAGTGCTACAGCGTCCTTTGCGCGTCCGAAAAGACGCGCGGCGCTGTAGTGCGTTCCATGGCATCGATCAGTGGCAGGGGAAGCCGTAGGAATGGCGGGTGTCGTGCGCCGTATCGTGCAGAACGGCCGAATTCGCGAGGCCTGCACCGAAGACGAGGAAGGCGCCGATCAACAGGGCGGAGATGCCCGCGACCAGACGATCGTTAAGGGAGAGCGAAATGCTCGAAGCTGTAGACGTAGCCATGACAACCTCCGTGATGGCGTTGGGACCTTTCCCGGGTTGGGCACTGTGCCCGCATCGCTTGGCAGGTTTCCTGGCTCACGGCGTCAGGTGGTTTGCACCAAGGATTTGCCTCGCCTTCCCAGGATCGAACCGCCCTCTCGCGGTCTTTCCCAGTGGCTTCTTCCGGATCGCTCCGGAATGGCAAATTCACGCCGTTCTACAGTCGCGGGGTCGGCCGTGATTAAGATGCCCAGGTTGGGTCCATCCGTCACGTTCCCGTTTACTCCCGGAACGCGTTCGCTTTCCGAGAACCAATCGATCCCCGATGATTAGGATCGGTCGCGGGCGATGTCAATTGAACTTGCGGCTTCTCCCGTTGCATCCGCGACAAATTCACGAAGGATCATGTGCTTATAGGCCGCGACGATGCGGTCGCCCTGGGGATTGTCGACCGAGACTGCGAGCCGCATCGTGCATTCACCAAGATGCATGATGAGGAAGGCGGCATCTTCGATTCTTTTGCGTGGCGTTTCCGGCTGAACCCTTGCCCAGGTTTCGGCAAGCAAGCGTCCATTTGCCCGGCTTTCGGCGAGTTCGATTTCGCGCAGGGTCTTGTCCGCCTGCATCGCCGACCAGATGTCGCGCATCACCGGCTCGGCGAGAAACATATCGTAGTAGGTGTCGAAGAGCACCGAAAAGGCGCTGCGCAATTCGGCGAGCGTGGTGATTTTGGCGAACTCGTTCGCGATACAGTCCCGGCTGGCGGCATTGTAGCGTTCGGCAAGGGTGCTCACGATCGCCGCCTTGTCGGGAAAATACTGGTAGAGTGAGCCGATGGAGATGCCGGCCATCTCCGCGACCTCGCTCATGCGCATGGCGTCGCTGCCTTTTTTCTCGATCAGCCTGGTGGCGCAGGAGAGGATATGCTCGACGCGCTCGCGGCTGCGCTTCTGGCTCGGCGTGCGGCGAAGGCCTGGTTGCTCTTCCGTTGGCCCCACGCCCGGAGTTTGCTCTTCAATCATGAGTATCGCTCACATTCTAGCTTGACTGGCAAAATACGAGGATTTATCACATTTGCAAATGTGAGGACTGCTCACATCTGCGATGTTCCGGCTGCAGCCGATACCTGGAGTGTTGTGCAATGCTTGCCCTGATTCCCGCTTTGGCTTTCGCCGCCGTCATCGGTTCCGGCCTGATGGCCGGTCTGTTCTTCATCTTCTCGGTCTGCATCATGCAGGCCCTGTCGCGGTTGCCGCCCGAGCAAGGGATTGCCGCGATGAACGCCATCAACGATGTGATCCAGAATCCGCTCTTTCTCACGACTTTCATGGGAACGGCACTTCTCGGGCTGATTCTCGTCGGCGCTGCCTTCTTTACTGGAGGGCAGGGTAGCTGGCTGCTTGCGGCCGGCGGCCTTGTCTATGTCGTCGGAACGTTGCTGGTGACGATCGTCTTCAATGTGCCGTTGAACGATGCGCTTGCGGCAGCCTCAGGGGAGGCCGCTCAAGAGATCTGGCAGAAGCGGTACCTGACGGATTGGGTCTGGTGGAACCACGTCCGGACATTCGCCTCGATCGGAGCGCTGGCACTGTTCGTGCTAGGCTTCGCGCGGAGCTAGCTCTCCAAGGAGTCAGCGTCCGGTGTAATGCGCCTCTCGCCGTTCTTTCCAGGCTAGCAGCCCCTCGGTGAGATCATGGCTCGGCACCATGCGCCCGAATTGTTCGCTCTCGTTCAGCAGGCCTTCGCCGATCGTCATGTTGAGGCCGCGCGTGACCGCGGTGATGATCGCCGCCACCGCAAGGGGCGAGTGTCGTGTGATGCGGAGAGCCAAGGCTCGGGCGGAAGCGATGAGGTCTTCGTGCGGCACGATCTTGTTGACAAGTCCCAGTTCGAGCGCCTGGCTCGCGGAAAATTCGTCTCCGGTGAGAAGCAGTTCGAGCGCGCGCTTGCGGCCGGCGAGGCGCGGCAGGCGCTGGGTACCGCGAAGGTTGGGGGCATGGCAAGCTTGATCTCCGGCTTGGCAAAGCGTGCGCGCTCGCTGGCGATCGCGAGATGGACGGCTTCGGTGATCTCGCAGCCGGCGCCATAGGCAAGGCCGTTGACGGCCGCAATGACGGGCTTCGGCAAGCCTTCCAGCCGGGCGGTGAGCCTTTGTCCGCGCCGCACGAAATCGCGAACGGCTGCATTTACGCCCTGCGCCACGCTGCGGGAAAACTCGTGGATATCGCCGCCGGCTGAAAAGGCGCTCTCTCCGGCGCCAGTGAGGATGACCGCCTGGACGGTGTCGTCGACTTCGATCAGGTCGAGGAGGGAAAGGAGCCGGTCTACTAATTCGTAGTTCAAGGCGTTCAGTTTATCCGGCCGGTTGAGGGTGAGCAGCGCGACGCCGTCGGTGACGTCGAAAAGCACTGTATCGGACATGGCGATCTCCCGTGGCGTTGACGGAAGCAGGCTAGGCGAGCGATAAACAGATGTATATTCACTAGTCGGTATACATGACCATGACAGCCTCTTCCTCCACCCGCGACCGTATTGTTTCCGCCGCAGCCAAGCTTTTCTATGCGGAGGGCATCCGCGCCGTCAGCGTCGAGGCGCTGGCGGAAGCAGCCGGCGTGACGAAGCGCACGCTCTATTATCATTTCGACAGCAAGGACGATCTGATTGCTGCCTATCTCGACGGCCGCGATCAGCCGAACCTCACGCTCTTCCAGAAATGGTTTGCCGAGACCGAGGGCGATGTGGCGACAAAGGTGGAGGGTATCTTTCGCAACCTCGCCCGCGCCGCCCGACACCCGAAATGGAAGGGCTGCGGCTTCCTGCGCACCTCCGCCGAACTGGCGAATATGCCGGGGCATCCCGCGATGCGCATCGGGGCAGCGCATAAGAAGAAATTCGAGAACTGGCTACGCCAGAGCCTCGAAGTGGAGGGGATAGACGGCGCAGGCGTACTTGCGCGTCAGGTTCTACTGCTCCTCGACGGCAGCTTTGCCGTCGTTTTGCTCCATCGCGATCCGAGCTATATGGAGGCAGCGGGAATGGCGGCGGCATCGCTGATCAGAAGCGCGCTGTCCAACCGGTGACGCCGGCCAAATGGAGGAGAGCATGGCAGTCCGACGCATCGTGCCCAATTTTCAGACATCCGATCCGCCGCGTGCGCGCGCTTTTTATGCCGATCTGCTCGGTCTCGAGGTGGTGATGGATCATGGCTGGATCCTCACCTTCGCAGCGAAGGGCGGCTCCGCCATGCCGCAGGTGAGCTTCGCCATCGAAGGCGGCTCGGGAACGCCGGTGCCGGCGCTCTCGATCGAAGTGGATGACGTGGACGAGGTCTATCGGAGCGCGAAGCACGCCGGTACGGAGATCGTCTACGATATCACCGATGAGCCTTGGGGTGTGCGGCGGTTCTTTCTACGCGACCCGTTCGGCAACATCGTCAATATCCTTTCGCATTCAGCGGAGCTCAAATCGCGCCCCGCCTAGGCGAACATTCACACGGTCGTCAGGGCGTTGGCGACGTCGGCCACAAGGTCGTCGGGATGCTCGATGCCGATCGACAGGCGGATAGTCGACTCGAGCACGCCGATCCGCTGGCGCACTTCGATCGGCACGCCCGAATGCGTCATCGCGGCTGGATGGCTTGCAAGCGATTCCGTGCCGCCGAGGCTGACGGCGAGCTTGAAGATCTGCAGCGCGTTCAGGAAGCGGAACGCGGCATCCTGGCCGCCGGCGATGTCGAAGGAGAAGGTCGAGCCGGCGCCGGTCGACTGGGCGGCAAAGACGCGCCCGACAGGTGAGGCCTCGTCGTGGAAGGGGAGGTAATGGATCCGCTCGACCTTCGGATGGTCACGCAGGAACTCGGCGACGATGCGGGCATTGTCGTTCGCCTTGTGCATGCGAACAGCAAGCGTTTCCAGCGAGCGGCCGAGCATCCAGCATGAGTGCGGATCAAGCTGAGTGCCGATCGCGCCGCGCAGCGCCTTGATCTGCTTTATGATGTCCTTCGGCCCAAGCACCGCACCGGCGATGAGATCGGAATGGCCGCCGATATATTTGGTCAGCGAGTAAAGAGAGAGGTCGGCACCGTGGTCGATCGGGTGCTGGAAGACCGGGCCGAGCAGCGTGTTGTCGCAAACGACGATCGGCCGATGCCCCTGTTTTTCGCCGATCGTGTCGGCAACGCGGCGTATCATGGCGATATCGACGAGGCTGTTGGTGGGGTTGGCGGGCGTCTCGACGAGGATGACGGCGACGCGTCCCTTTGTCATCGCCTCTTCTGCCGCTGTCCTGACGGCTGCCTCGTCGATCCCATCGGCAAAACCGACCGCCGAGACGTTGAGATTGAGGAAGGTCTTGGCGAGCAGCGTTTCGGTGCCGCCGTAAAGCGGTTGCGAATGCAGGATGGAGTCACCCGGGCGCACGAAGGCGAGCAGCGTCGTCGCGATTGCCGCCATGCCGGACGAGAAGACGGCGCCGCTTTCGGCCCGCTCAAAGACAGTCAGCCGGTCCTCAACGATTTCGCTGTTTGGATGATTGAAGCGCGAATAGACGAGCCCTGCGCCAACGCCCGCCGGCGGTTCGCGCCGCCCCGAAACGAAATCGAAGAAGTCGCGGCCTTCCTCGGCCGAGCGGAAAACGAACGTGGACGTCAGAAATACCGGCGGCTTGACTGCGCCCTCCGAGAGTTCCGGATCGTAACCATAGTTCAGCATGAGGGTTTCGGGGTGCAGCTTGTGGTTGCCGATGTGGGTCTTGGAAGGATGGGGCGCGGTCATGGCTTTTCTCCTCGAAGGAACTCGACTAACTGCCAAATTATATCAGACGCTTGGACCGATCCTTGCTATTTGCGATCACTTCGCTTTGATGGGAGCAAATATTTGCCGGAGCCGAAGAGATATGACGCAGAAAATTGCCGATGAAATGGATCGCCGGATTTTGAAGGAATTGCTGGCCGACGCCAGGATTACCAACAACGAACTCGCCGAGAGGGTTGGGCTGTCGGCTTCGCCCTGTCTCAGGCGCCTGCGACGGTTGGAGGAAAGCGGCGTCATCCGCGGTTACACAGCGCTCGTCGATCCGGCGATTGAAGGCTGGACGATGACGGCGATCGCGACAGTGCGGCTCAGCCGTCAGCATGAGGACGAGATCGTGATGTTCGAGGAGGCCATCCGCGGCTGGGACGAGGTGCTCGAATGCCACCTTGTCACAGGCTCGCGTGACTATGTGCTGAAGGTTATGAGCGCCGGCCTCGAACAGTATGAGCGCTTCATCAAGGAAAAGATCGCCCGGTTGAAATGTGTCGCCTCGATCGAGACGAGCTTTGTGATGAACACGATCAAGGAGCGGCGCATTTAGAGCGGGATGCGCTTACGTGCGTTCGCGCCGCCGCGCTAAGTGTTTGTTTTTGCCGCATTTGTGCGACGTCAGGTGATTCCACCTGACTGCAAAATGCTCGTGCGCAACAATTGACTGCAAGAGAGTGCGAGGCGACATTGCTCCCTGCGCGTGTCGCCCGCGCCGGACATTCCGGTGATAGTGCCTGTAGAGTGGAGGGTCGCATGGAACACCTTCAACGGACGGACATGTCGAGGCCGGAGCTCTCAAGCCATCCCGCAAGCTTCTGGGATCCGTTTTCTGCGACCGGGCTGCTCGTTGGCGTGCTGTTTTTCGCCGTCTCGCTGACTCCGAGCCTTATCCCGCGGCCCTATCTGATCCAGGGAGCGATATCCGGCCTCTCGCTTGCGGCCGGCTATGCGATCGGCGTGTTCCTGCGCTGGCTCTGGTCCTTTTTCGAGCTGCCCGACGCCTCGCCGCGGCGCCAACACACGCTGAAGATCGTGGCGGGCCTCGTCTGCGGTGCGGCGGTTGCGGTGTTCCTGTGGCAGACCGCGGGATGGCAGAACACCGTCCGAAACATCATGGGACTCGAACCGATCGAAACGGCGGAACCCCTGAAGCTCGGTCTCACCGCCGCGTCGGTCTTCGTCTTGCTCGTCTTTCTGGCGCGGCTGTTCCGGCTGACGTTCCATTTTCTCTCGCGCATGCTGGAGCGCCTTGTGACCCGCCCCATCGCGAGGGCGATCGGCGGGCTCGCAGCGATTGCACTTTTCTGGTCCGTGGCCGATGGCTTGATCTTCAAATTGGCATTGCGTGCCGCCGACAGTTCGTTCCAGACCCTCGATGCCTATATCGATGCCGACGTGCCGCCACCGTCGGATCCGACGAAGACGGGCAGCGCCGCATCGCTGGTCAACTGGGATGAGCTTGGGAGGCAGGGCCGTCAGTTTATCGCCTCCGGCCCGACGGCTGCCGAAATCGGCGCCTTCTTCGGCGGAGAGGCGCAGAACCCCGTACGGGTCTATGTGGGGCTGAATTCTGCCGAGACCGCGAGAGATCGCGCCAAGCTCGCGCTCGAAGAGCTGAAGCGCGCCGGCGGCTTCAAACGCAAGTCGCTGATCGTCGTCGTGCCGACCGGCACGGGCTGGATCGATCCGGCAGCGCTCGATACCGTCGAATACCTGCTGCACGGCGATGTCGCGAGCATCGCAGTCCAGTATTCCTATCTCACAAGCTGGCTGTCACTGCTGGTCGAGCCGGGCTACGGGGCCGACGCTGCCAACGCGTTGTTCGACGAGGTCTACAGCTATTGGCGGACGCTGCCAAAGGACCGGCGGCCTAAGCTCTATCTCCACGGCCTGAGCCTTGGCGCGATGAATTCGCAAGGCTCAGTCGATCTCTTCGACGTCATCAGCGATCCCTTTCAGGGTGCGCTCTGGAGCGGCCCCCCCTTTACGAGCGGGTTGTGGCAATCGGTGACGGCCGATCGCGATCCGAAGTCCCCGGCCTGGCTGCCGCGCTACCGGGACGGTTCGATCATCCGCTTCACGAACCAGAAGAATGCGCTTGATATCCCGGGCGCGCGCTGGGGCGCGATGCGGATTGTCTATCTGCAATATGCGAGCGATCCAGTGACGTTTTTCGATCCCCATTCCTTCTATCGCGAGCCGCAATGGATGGAGGCGCCGCGGGGGCCGGATGTCTCGCCGGCGTTCAGCTGGTTTCCAGTGGTGACCGGGCTGCAGCTTCTCGCCGACATGGCTTTGGCGACGACGTCGCCGATCGGTTACGGCCATGTCTATGCGCCGGAGCACTATATCGATGCCTGGATGGCGGTCACCGATCCGCCGGCGGTCACACCCGAGGATGTCACGCGGCTGAAGGCGCAATTCAAGGAGAGATGAGGGGATGCGCTATACGGCTTCGCCTGCGTTCGCCCCCTCATCCACCTGCCGGCACCTTCTCCCCGCATGCAGGGAGAAGGGATATGCCGCGCCGGCCCCGGGTTCCCTCTCTCCGCGTGCGGGGAGAGGGTTAGGGTGAGGGGCAATTTCCACAACAGTCTTTGTTTGGCCGATGCGCTAAAAACCAAACAGCAGCCCCTCCATTGCCCCGATGATCTTGCGGTGCTGATGCGCATGGCGGGTGCGGAGGCTGGTCGCCGCGTAGATGGCCTGTGGGATGACCGGCGCGTCGGCGACCGTTGCGGCGGCGCCGTCTTCGGAGAGGCGCACGGCGGTGGCCTTCGTTACATAGGCGGCACCGCCGAGGGCGCGAAGCAGCCCGGTGATCGCCATATTCTGCCCGGCGGCAAGCGGCGCGGCGGAAAGATGCGGCAAGGCGAGGCGGTGGGCGCGGTCGAAAGCCGGCGAATAGCTGGAGCGGATATAGGTCTCGGGCTTCACGCCGGCTATGTCGCGGGCTTGTGTGCTGACGAGTATGTAATGCAGTTCGCCGATCCGTTCATAGTGAAGATCGGGCAGGTAGTGGGGCGTATAGAGGATCGCCAGGTCAAGCTCTCCGGCCGCGAGATCGCGGTTCATCTGGTTGGAATAATCCGCCTCCATGTAAATTTCGGTCTGCGGCAGCTCGCGGCGGATGGCGGCCAGCCAGTCTCCGGCAAGGGTCTCGGCGAGATCGTGCTGGATCCCCAGCCGCATCGAACGTTCGAAAGCGCCGGCATTGGCGACCGCGCGCGTTGCTTCATGCCATTGATTTTGAAGTGCTTTCGCGTAGTCGAGAAAGCGCAGGCCCGAAGCAGTCGGTACCGTGCCGCCCTTGCTGCGGGTGAAGAGCTTGCGGTTGAACTGCGCCTCCAGCGCCTTCACGCGATGGGAAACGGTCGACTGCGTGATGTTCAGCCGCTCGGCCGTGCGGTTGAAGCTTCGCGTTTCCATCAGGTCCAGAAATGTCTCAATCAGTTCAACTTGCATCTTTGCGACACGCCGCCTTTAGAACGAGCCGATCCTAATCGAAATCTTCGATCAATAATACCTCGTTCCGCTGCTTGATGGCCTTATTTTCCTCGTCAAATATCCCCTCAAAAGAGGGAACTACGCATGTCGAATTTGCCGTCTCACGCGCGCGTCGTGATCATCGGCGGGGGAGCCGTTGGCGCCTCCTCGCTCTATCATCTTGCCAAGGCCGGCTGGACCGACTGCGTGCTTCTGGAAAAGAACGAGTTGACTGCGGGCTCGACCTGGCATGCGGCCGGCAATGTGCCGACCTTCTCGTCGTCCTGGTCGATCATGAACATGCAGCGCTATTCCGCCGCGCTCTACCGCGAGCTGGGGACGCTGGTCGGCTATCCGATGAACTATCACGTCACCGGGTCGATCCGCCTCGGTCATTCGAAGGAACGGCTGCAGGAGTTCAAGCGCGTCGTCGGCATGGGGCGCTACCAGGGCATGGATCTCGACATCCTGACGCCCGACGAGATGCGCAGCCGCTATCCCTTCCTCGAAACCCACGAGCTGACCGGCGCGCTCTATGATCCCCATGACGGTGATATCGACCCGGCGCAGCTTACCCAGGCGCTCGCCAAGGGCGCGCGCGACCTAGGTGCGAAGATTATCCGCTTCTGTCCCGTCACCGGGGCACGGCGCGAAAACGATGAGTGGGTGATCTCCACGCAGCAAGGCGAGATTCGCTGCGAATACGTCGTCAACGCCGCCGGCTATTATGCCCGCGAGGTCGGCAAGCTGTTCGGACGCGACGTGCCGATGATGGTGATGAGCCATCAATATATTCTGTTCGATGAAATCCCCGAGCTTGCCGCCTGGTCGAAGGAGGCAGGGCACAAGCTGCCGCTGCTCCGCGATGTCGACTCCTCCTATTATCTCCGGCAGGAGAAATACGGCATGAACCTCGGGCCTTACGAGAAGAATTGCCGCGCACACTGGGTAACACCCGACGATCCGATGCCGGAGGATTTCTCCTTCCAGCTCTTTCCGGACGATCTGGAAAGATTGGAATGGTATCTGAACGATGCGGTGGAGCGGGTGCCGATCCTCGGCACGGCGGGCCTTTCGCGCGTCATCAACGGGCCGATCCCCTACGCGCCGGACGGCAATCCGCTGATCGGGCCGATGCCCGGCGTACCCAACGCCTTCGAGGCCTGCGTCTTCACCTTCGGCATTTGCCAGGCGGGTGGGGCAGGCAAGGTGCTCGCAGAATGGGTGACCGAAGGCCAGACGGAATGGGACATGTGGTCCTGCGATCCGCGGCGCTACACCGACTATACCGACCAGGACTATTGCATCGCGAAAGGCATGGAAATCTACGGCCACGAATATGCGATGCATTTTCCGAAACATTACTGGCCGGCAGGCCGCGACAAGAAGCTGTCGCCGATCCACGACCGGATCGCCGCGCTGGGCGCCCAGTTCAAGCCCTATAACGGCTGGGAGCGCGCTATGTGGTATGCAAAGCCCGGCGACGACACTTCCGAGGAAGCGACGCAGACCTGGGACCGCGAAGGGCCGTGGGCAAAACGCATCGAAGCGGAGTGCCTGGCGGTCCGCGATGCGGCCGGTATCCTCGACCTGCCGGGCTTCTCGCGCTTCCGGCTGAAGGGCGAGGGCGCGCGTGAATGGCTCTCCGGCCTCATCACCGGCCGCGTGCCGAAGCCCGGCCGCATCGGCCTGGCCTATTTCGCCGACGACAAGGGCCGCATCGTCACGGAAATGTCGGTGATGGCGATCGAGGAGGATTTCTTCTTTCTGATCACCGCAGCAACGGCGCAATGGCATGACTTCGAGTGGCTGCAGAAACACCGCCCGGCCGGCGCCGCCTTCATCCTCGACGATGTGACAGCGAATTTCTCCTGCCAGATCCTCACCGGACCGAAGTCGCGCGACATCCTTGCTGAAGTGTCCGACGCCGACCTTTCGAAAGGCTGGCTCACGCATCAGACGGCGCATATCGCCGGACGGTATTGCCAGCTCGTTCGGGTCTCCTTCGCCGGCGAGCTCGGCTGGGAAATCCACACGAAGGTGGGTGACACGGCGGCGATCTTCGACGTGGTTTGGGCGGCTGGCCAGAAGCACGGTCTCAAGCCCTTCGGCATGGAGGCGCTCGACAGTCTGCGCATCGAAAAGGGCTATCGCGCCTGGAAGGGCGATCTCTCGACCGACTACACGATTTTGCAGGGCGGGCTCGAACGCTTCGTCGACTGGTCGAAGCCGAGCTTCAAGGGCAAGGCGGCGCTGGAGCGCGAGAAGCAGCAGGGTGTCAGTAAGCGCTTCGTCACTCTAACGGTCGAGGCGGGTGACTGTGACGCGCCTTACATGTCGACGCTATGGTCGGGCGGCGAGGTCGTCGGCGAGACGACCTCCGGAAACTGGGGCTATCGTGTCGGCAAGTCGATCGCGCTCGGCATGTTGCGTGCGGATCTCGCCATACCCGGCCAGGAAATCGAGGTCGAGATTTTCGGTGACCGTTTCAAGGCGGTGGTTCAGCCGGACCAGCCGCTCTGGGATCCCTCGAATGAAAGACTGAGAGCATGACGAAGCCCATTCCTGCAAAAGCCCGTGCTGTCATCATCGGCGGCGGCGTCTCCGGTTGCTCGGTCGCCTACCATCTGTCGAAACTCGGCTGGACGGACGTGGTGCTGCTCGAGCGCAAGCAGCTGACCTCCGGCACGACCTGGCATGCGGCCGGTTTGATCGGCCAGCTTCGCGCCTCGCAGAACATGACCCGGCTCGCGAAATATTCGGCCGACCTCTACGTCAAGCTCGAAGCCGAGACCGGCATCGCCACCGGCATGCGCCAGAACGGGTCGATCACCGTGGCGCTGACGGAAGAGCGCAAGGAAGAGATCTACCGCCAGGCATCTCTCGCCCGTGCGTTCAATGTGGACGTTCGCGAGATCACGCCGAGCGAGGTCAAGGAGCTCTATCCCCATCTCAACACCTCGGACGTGAAGGCGGCCGTGCATCTGCCGCTCGACGGCCAGTGCGATCCGGCCAATATCGCCATGGCGCTTGCCAAGGGCGCCCGCCAGAACGGTGCGACCATCATCGAAGGCGTGAAGGTCACGTCGGTGCTGAAGAAGAATGGCCGCGTTACCGGGGTCACCTGCGAGCAGGACGGCGAGAGCTTCACGATCGAGACCGAGAACGTCGTCAACTGCGCCGGCATGTGGGGCAGAGAGCTTGCCCGGCAAGTAGGGGTCACCGTGCCGCTCCATGCCTGCGAGCATTTCTATATCGTCACCGAGGCAATCCCCGGCCTCGCCCGTCTGCCGGTGCTGCGCGTGCCGGACGAGTGCACCTATTACAAGGAAGATGCCGGCAAGATGCTCGTCGGCGCCTTCGAACTCAAAGCCAAGCCCTGGGGCATGGAGGGCATCCGCGAGGACTTCTGCTTCGACCAGTTGCCGGAGGACTTCGATCATTTCGCGCCGATCCTCGAAATGGCGGTCAACCGCATGCCGATGCTGGAAACGGCGGGCATTCACACCTTCTTCAACGGGCCGGAGAGCTTTACGCCCGATGACCGCTACTATCTCGGCGAGGCGCCGGAGGCGAAGGGCTACTGGGTTGCCGCCGGCTACAATTCGATCGGCATCGTCTCGTCCGGCGGTGCCGGCATGGCGCTGGCACAATGGATGAACGACGGCGAGCCACCCTTCGATCTCTGGGAGGTCGATATCCGTCGCGCGCAGCCGTTCCAGAGAAACCGGAGATATCTCAAGGAGCGCGTGTCTGAAACGCTAGGGCTGCTCTATGCCGACCATTTCCCCTATCGCCAGATGGCGACTGCGCGCGGCGTCCGCCGTTCACCCCTTCATGAACATCTGAAGGCCCGCGGCGCCGTTTTCGGTGAGGTGGCGGGCTGGGAGCGCGCCAACTGGTTCGCACGGGATGGACAGGAGCGCGAATACCGCTACTCCTGGAAGCGCGAGAACTGGTTCGAAAACCAGCGTGCGGAGCATCTTGCCGTTCGCGGCGGCGTCGGTCTTTTTGACATGACATCCTTCGGCAAGATCCGGGTCGAAGGGCGAGACGCACTCTTGTTCCTGCAGCGGCTCTGTGCCAACGAGATGAATGTCGAGCCTGGCCGGATCGTCTACACGCAGATGCTGAATGCGCGCGGCGGCATCGAGAGCGACCTGACGGTTACGCGTCTTTCGGAAAGCGCCTTCTTCCTGGTGGTGCCCGGCGCGACGCTGCAACGCGATCTCGCCTGGCTGCGCAAGCATGTCCGTGACGAATTCGTGGTGATCACCGATGTCACCGCTGCCGAAAGCGTGCTTTGCGTGATGGGCCCGAAGGCACGCGAACTGATGCAGAAGGTCAGTCCCAACGACTTTTCCAATCAGGCGCATCCGTTCGGAACGGCGCGCGAAATCGAAATCGGCATGGGCCTCGCTCGTGCCCACCGCGTCACCTATGTCGGTGAGCTCGGCTGGGAGCTTTATGTCTCCACCGATCAGGCGGCGCATGTGTTTGAGACGCTCGAGGCCGCGGGCGGCGATGTTGGGCTCAAGCTCTGTGGCCTTCATACGCTCGACAGCTGCCGGATCGAGAAGGCGTTCCGCCATTTTGGGCACGACATCACCGATGAGGATCATGTGCTAGAAGCGGGGCTCGGCTTTGCGGTGAAGCCCGAGAAGGGCGATTTCATTGGCCGCGAGGCTGTGCTTGCCAAGCGCGACAAGGGGCTTTCCCGCAGGCTGGTGCAATTCCGGCTCTCCGATCCGGAGCCGCTGCTCTTCCACAACGAAGCGATCGTCCGCGACGGCGAGATCGTCGGCACGATTACGTCCGGCAATTACGGTCATCACCTCGGCGGCGCGATCGGCCTTGGTTATGTGCCCTGCCAAGGGGAGAGCGTCGCGGATGTGCTGGCGTCGAATTACGAGATCGAGATTGCCGGAACGCGGGTCAAGGCCGAGGCTTCATTGAAGCCGATGTACGACCCGAAGGCGGACCGGGTGCGGGCGTAAACGCGAAAAACGATTGCCCCTCATCCGCCTGCCGGCACCTTCTCCCCGCTTTGACGGGGAGAAGGGATATGCCGCGGCCGCGAGCCGAACCTCGCCCTCGGGAGAAGGAACACGCAGCGTCGGCTCGTCCCCTCTCCCCGCGTGCGGGGAGAGGGCTAGGGTGAGGGGCAAAGAGCCAGGCAATGTCGCCCCGAAAGTGTCCAGCGATTTCGGGCCGACGACATACATGAAAACAAGTCTTTAAGCACGTCGCACGGCTCCAATTGAAGCGACACGCTTTGGACGGCGACAGGCGCCATTGGGAGATCGAATGATGGCTGAGGAATGCGCAGTTGCGGTTTCGAGACGGGCAGGCGGACGGGCAGCGCGCGTGGCGCTTCGCTCCGCACCGCTCGCGGAAAACATCCGGCCGGTTCGGCCCGGTCTCCCTGGTGGGCAGTACAAGCCGCTGAGCGAAACGAATGTCCGACGAATCCATGAAGCCGCGCTCGATGCGCTGGAAGAGATCGGCCTTGCCAATGCGCCGAAATCAGGCATCGAGATCATGACCGGTGCCGGCGCCATCCTAGGAGACGACGGACGCATCCGGTTTCCACGCGCGCTGGTCGAGGACATGCTGGCCGTTGCGGCACGGGACATCACACTCTACGCCCGTGATCCGAAGCAGGACCTCGAGCTTAGCGGTACCCGCGTCTATTACGGCACCGCCGGCGCGGCGGTTCACGTTGTCGATGTCGAGAAGCGGGAGTACCGAGAGTCAACCGCGAAGGACCTCTTGAACGCGGCGCAACTCGTGCACCATCTCGACAACGTCCACTTCTTCCAGCGGGCCATGGTCTGCCGCGACATTCCCGACAATTTCCTCATGGACATCAACACGCTCTATGCCTGTTGCGCCGGAACGACCAAACATGTCGGCACCAGCTTTTCCGATCCGTCGCATGTCGAGGGCTGCTTCGATCTGATCCACATGATCGCCGATGGAGAGGAGAAATGGCGGGCGCGGCCGTTCGTCTCCAATTCCAACTGCTTCGTCGTACCGCCGATGAAGTTCGCCGAGGAAAGCTGCGTGACCATGGAGAAATGCATCCGTGGCGGCATGCCGATCCTCCTGCTTTCCGCCGGGCAGGCGGGCGCAACCGCGCCGGCGCCACTTGCGACGGCGATCGTGCAGGCGGTCGCCGAATGTCTGGCGGGCGTCGTCTATGTCAACGCCATGTCCCCCGGCCACCCGGCGGTCTTTGGCACCTGGCCCTTCGTCTCTGACTTGAGGACCGGGGCGATGTCCGGCGGCTCGGGCGAGCAGGCGCTGCTGACGGCCGGCTGCGCGCAGATGCATCAGTTCTATCGTCTGCCGGGCGGGGCTGCCGCCGGCATCGCGGACGCCAAGCTGCCGGACATGCAGGCCGGCTGGGAGCAGGCGATCTCCAACGTGATGGCAGGGCTTTCCGGCCTCAACATGGTCTACGAGGCGGTCGGCATGCACGCGTCGCTTCTCGGCTTCTGCCTGGAATCGCTGGTGCTCGGCGACGACATGCTTGGCCAGGTTCAACGCTGCATCCGCGGCATCGACGTGACCGAGGATTCGATTTCGCTCGAAACCATGCGCTCTGTCTGCCTCGACGGGCCCGGCCACTATCTCGGCCACCCGCAGACGCTCGGGCTGATGCAGACGGAATACATCTATCCGGCCGTCGCCGATCGCACGAGCCCGAAGGAATGGGTGGAGATCGGCCGTCCGGACCTCGTCGCGCGCGCGATCGAGAGGAAGAACCGCATTCTCGCGGAGGCCGCACCTTCGGTGATCGCACCCGAGATCGACCGGGCGATCCGCGATAAATTCAGGATCTATTGCTGACGACAATAGAAGGGCGGTTCCGCTTTCCCGCTTAAGGCGGAATCGCTCGCGCTGTCAGCTTCGGCGGTCGAAGTGCGTCCTGAGCGTCACATGCGTCTGAACAGTGGCGACACCCGGAATCGTGGCGATCTGCCGTCGGATCGTGTCTAGGTCGCCGTTGGAATCGCATTCGACGAGCAACATCAGGTCCGTTGCGCCTGCAAGCGACCAACAACTGACGACATGCGGCATGCCGGAAAGATGCGGCACCACGTGGTCGCAATTCTTGCCGGGCTGGAAGGCGACGGCGACAAGCGCACGCACGACCGGCGATTTGTCCTCCTGACCGAGGCGGATCGTGTAGCCGGCAACCACACCCTTCGCCTCGAGACGCCGCAGCCGCTCATGCGTGGCGCTGCGGGAGAGGCCGGCATGGCGGGCGAGCGCCACAAGACTCTGGCGCGAATCCTTGCGCAATGCGGCGATCAACAGCCGGTCCTTTTCATCGAGTTCGGTCAAATCATCGTCCCCTGCCGGTGCTGCCGGACGAATGTCCGGACCAGGCAACATCATGCTCAGTGAAACCGGACGATAGGGCAGTTACCGTTCAGGAACAACGAAGGAGCCATATCCATGAACAGCTTGAAATTGCCCGACGATGCCATCCTGATACCGATCGACATGCAGCAGGCTTTTGACGCGGCGCCATGGCCGCCGCGCTGGAACGACCGCGTCGATGAGAACGGCCTTACGCTTCTCGCCGCGTGGCGCGCCGCGAAGCGGCCGATCATCCATGTGCGGCACGATAGTGTCGAGGAAGGATCGACGTTGCGTCCGGACCGGCCGGGTAACGCTTTCCGTCCCGGTTTCGAGCCGCAAGTCGACGAGCCGTTGGTCACCAAGAGCGTGAACGCCGCCTTCATCGGCACCGACCTGGACTTGCGGCTCCGGCGTCTCGGCGCCGAGACCGTCGTGCTCTTCGGCATCTCGACGGACATGTGCGTTTCGACATCGGTGCGGGTGGGCGCAAATATCGGATACCGAGTGATCCTTGTGGAGGATGCCTGCGATTGTTTCGATCTGGCGGACGGCGCAAGCGGCGTGGTTCCCGCGCGGGATGTCCATCGCGCGCACGTCGCGACGCTGAGGGCGGAATTCGCTTCGGTCGTGACGACGGGTGAAGTCCTTGCGGCGCTCCGCGGCGCCGAGGCGGCGTGATTGCGAGGATTGGTGGGCGCGGGTCGCCGCCTGAGGCTCGCGCTCCCTCGCTCTTTGAACTTCGCAAATTCCAGACCGAAATCGCTACGCACTTTTATGGAATTGTTCTAACGCGTCGCCGCGCCTCTCACCTGGCTCACCTCGTAGGTCCATTTCGGCGTGGTCGGCGGTTCTCCGTCGCGGAACGGAAAGGTGAGGAACGTCTCGAACGGGCGGCTTTGGCCGCCCGGAACGCGAACGAGGATGAGCGCCGTGTCGTCGCCGATCTGTTCGCAGGCACCGCCGGGGCAGTCTTCGAGCGTGACGGTCAGCCGGAAATATTCGAGAGCCGCGGCGGATCTGTTGTGAACGGTGCCGCGGACGCGGTAGCTCCGCTCGGACTGGTTGCGCTCGAAGGTCACGCCTTCGAGCGCAACGTCCTCGGTCGTTAGCCCGGCAGGGCGGGTTGGCTCAGGCGTGGGCGGTTGTTGGCTGCCACGGTCGCTCAGCCAGATCACGAAGGCGACGATCAGGCCGAGCGCGACGGCAACTGACAGGATCAGCTCCGCCTGGCTGCGAAAACGGCTGTACCGGGCCGCAAGATAGACGATCGCCACCGCGACCAGCAGGACAATCAACCACAGCATGAAGCGCCTCCTCGCGGCACCTTATATGGGGTCGAGCGCGACTGGCAATTGGCAGATGCGCGTGTGCCCGGAGGAAGTGAACCGAATAAGAATCAAGGTGCTAGCTGCCCCAGCGTTCACGCTCATTTCTGGACGCCGATGCACTATTTCCCGCGCTTCAGACTGATCCAGTAACTGCCCTCGAAAGGAACCGCGGCGAAGCGCGTGTTGATTTCGGCAAGGCTCGCCGCTGGATCGACATCCGGAAAAAGGTCTGGGCGCAGCCAGGAGGCGAAGGCTTCCGCCGCGAGGATGTTCAGCGGCACGGCATTGAAGAAATTCCAGAGCCCATAGACGCGTCCGTTGCGTACCGCCGCGATGCTCGTCATCACCGGCGTTCCGACCGCTTCCGCCAGGGTCCGCTCTGCATCTTCCGCCTTCACGCCGGGCCCGATGGAGAAGCCGCTGTATTTTCCGCCCGGCGAAGAGGTCGCGATGTAGACCTCGGGATTTTTGGCCATGATCGCCTCGGCGTTGACCATGCCGCCGGGGCGCGGCAACCTTCCTTCGACGATATTGCGGCTGCCTGTGATGCTGACGAACTCTCCGAGCCCGCCGACACCGTAAGCCCAGCAACAGGCGGCTGCGCCGGGGAACGCTTCCACAAGCACGGTCGGTCCGGGCTCGGGATGCTTCGCAACCCGTTCGCGGATGCGGGCGAGGCGCTCTTCATAGAAGCGGGCGAAATCTTCGGCCTGCTTCTCCCGCCCGAAGATCTTGCCGAGCAGGCGCATGTTGGCGGCGGTGTTCTTCAAGGGATCGCCGTTGAAGTCGACCACGACCACCGGCACGCCGACGCTTTCGAGATAGTCGATCGCACGCTTGCCCGGTTCCGTATCGGCCTGCCAGTTGGCAAGGATCGCGAGGTCGGCCTTCAGCGTCAGGAGCGCCTCGAAGGACAGGCCCGCTCCGCTGCCGTCATCGATCAACGGCACCTCTGCGAGCCTCGGGAACTTGCGGACGAAGCTTTCGTAGATTTCCGGATTGTCGTTCTTCATGTCACCCGACCAGCCGGCGAGGAGGCTTACGGGATCCGGATGGATGAGCGAAACGGCGACGAGGTTGAAACCGCTGCCGAGCAGAACCGCCTTGGGTGGGGCCGGTATTGTCACTTGCCGGCCAACCGCATCGGTGATGCTTATCGGCCATTGGGTTTCCGCCCGCGCGGCGAAGTAGAAGAGTGTCATCGACAGAAGCGCGATGACCCGGATGATGGTCATAAGACCGACGTTAGGACGAGACAATTATTGTTTCCTTTGGCTGGGAAGGGCGCAAAGACTGCCGCAACTCGGGATGCCGGGGAGAAGGTATCTGAGGCAGCAGATCTTGCGTCGGCAGACGGGCGCGCCATCCTCTTCTTCGTGGCGCAGGCAATCGAAGAAGGGGTTGGGCGCGCCGTTCGGCATCAGGCGACAGCCGACTATGGCATCCGCTTGATCGCCCAAGGGTTCGGTTCCGGCCGTTCGAAGCGCATAGTCGATATAGACTGCGGCATTGTTCCAGGCGAGCTTGGGTGAAATTCCGCCGACAGCCTTCAGGTGACCGACGACTTTGGCGAGATGTTCTTCCATCAACGGAGCGAGGACGGAGAAGATTTCTTTCTCGCCGTCCTCCCGCCAGTCGCCGGGTGTGGCGACGCCGAAGGCGCGGGGGAGACCGTCGGCCGACAGCGCCACGGTCATCGCGTCGAACGCGACGGGCAGCGCTTGGTGGTCGAGCACCCGGGCGACGACATAAGGGATTGTGAGACAGGAGAAATAATAGAGCGACCACATGGAGGCGACAGCACGCCGGTCGCTGCCATTCGACGTCTCGGCATAGGTCGAAAGCGCCCGTTCGAAGGCGCCCGAGGCGAAGAACGTGGCGAGCGGGATGCCGTCGGAAAGGTCTTCCGCCAGCATCATCTTCTCGTTACACCAGGCATGCGGGCCGGCAAACGCCCCCGACAGGAGCTTTGCCCCGCCGGCTTCCGCAATGCTTTCATGCCCGCTTGCTGCCATGACACTACCAGTTGTAACGCAGCGAGCCGATAACAGTGCGGCCCTGGTCGCGGTAGCAATAGTTCGATGTGCAGGTGATGTCGCGGCGGTCGAAGAGGTTGGTCGCGTTCACTTGCAATTGCAGCCCCTCATACTTCTTGTCGATCGCCGCGAAGTCGTAATGGACGGAGGCATCGAAGAGCACGCGTGCATCGTTCTTAAGTGTGTTGTAGTCGTCGCCATAACTTGAGCCGATGTAACGGGCGCCAAAGCCGAAGCCGAGACCCTCGGCGACGCTGTCCTCGGGCATCGTGTAGTCCGCCCAGATCGAGGCGAGATGAAAGGGTGTGCTGGAAACATGATTCCCGACGGTTCCGGCGGCGCCTTCTAGGATTTTCACATTGGTGTAGCTATAGGCCGCGGTCAGCGACAGACCATTGTCGAGGCTCGTGGTGGCTTCCAACTCAAGGCCGCGCGAACGAAGCTTACCACGCTGGACCTGCCTGTTCTTAGTGCCGATGACTTCCCAGAAGACACCATTCTCCTGGTCGATGTTGAAGAGCGCCGCAGTCAGCAGCACATTGTAGTCGGACAGGAGGTACTTGACGCCGATTTCTTGTTGCGTGCTTTCTGTCGGTTTGAACGGTTGGTTCGTCTCCCCGTTGATGCCGACGTTGGGAGAGAAAGCGGTCGAGTAGCTAGCGTAGGGGGCGAGACCGAAATCGGTCTCGTAGGTTAGGCCGATGCGGCCGGAGAATGCCTTGTCATTCTGCGAGACGTCCGTTGTGGTATCCGTGGTCAGGTCCGTCATGCTGCTGTCGGTCCAAACCCAGTCATATCGGCCACCGACCGTCAGCGTCCAGGCTTCGTAGCGAATCTGATCCTGCAGATATGTGCCGAGCTGCCATTGGTCCTGCTTGTCGTTGGAAGTGAAAGCAGGCGTTGCGATCGGTGCCCCAAAGTTCGGGTCTGCCAGGACAATGGGCGTGATCTCGGCTTCGCCACCGAGTGCCTTGTAGCGGAGTTTCGCCACGTCGATTCCTGCAAGCAGTGTGTGGTCGAATATGCCGGTCGCGAAGTTCGATTCCAACTGGTTGTCAACGACCATCGACGTGAGGCGTTCATCGAAAACGCCGGCCATGCGACCGATTCGAGTCGGATCGAGAACATCGTCGTAGGGGTTGTCCGGATCGAGTGGATCGACGATGAACGGGCCGTATCCGTAGACGTATTGCGCATCGATATGCAGCGTAGAAAGACGAAGGTTTTGGCGGAAGGTTAGTGCTTCGTTAACACTGTGCTCGAACTCGTAACCGATACGACCTTGGTTCTGGATCGAATCGTTGAAGGCCGGATCGCCGAGGAAGATGTCGGTGACGGAGCCGAAGCCCCCGTAGTAGAAATCGTTGTAATTGGCGGCCGTACCACCGGTCTTGGTGCGGGTATATTCGCCGAGGATGGTCAGCTTCGTATCTTCGTCCGGCTTCCAGGTGAAAGCGGGTGCTATGTAGGCGCGATCGTCCGGCACGCTGATCTGTTCGGTGTTTGAATCGCGTAGAAGTCCAGTGAGGCGATAGTAAACCGGATCTGTTTCATTAACCGGGCCGGAAAAGTCGAACTGCCCTTGATAGCGATCATGGGTTCCCACTTGAATCTGCACCTCACGCACCGCCTCTTCTGTAGCTCGTTTGGTAATGAGGTTGTAAAGACCTCCGGCACCGGTCGCGCCATAGAGTGCCGAAGACGGGCCGCGCAGAATCGAAACGCCCTCAAGCCCATATGGCTCATTCTTGAAGAGCGAGGAACCTGCGGCGGGCTGGCGGAGATTGTCACGGAAAACGCCGGTATAAGTGACGTCGAAGCCACGAACGTAGAAGGAGTCGAAACGGGGATCGAAGCCGTAGGCGTTCACCCAGGTGCCCGGCGTATAAGCCAGCGTCTCGAGCAGCGTCTGCGGGTTGCGATCCCTCAACTGCTGTTCCGTTACCGATGAGATCGACTGCGGCGTTTCAAGAAAGGGCGTGTCGACCTTGGCTCCAGTTGCGCTGCTGATGCCGACGTAACCATCGGCGGTGATGACGCCGCCGCTTCCGCCGTTGACGACCAGCGTTTCGAGCGCGGTCGAATCTCCGCTGGACGTCGTGTCCTCCTGCTGTGCTTCCTGCGCATGGGCGGCTGCCACGAGAGCGAGGGCGGAGGTGCCGGCAAGGGTGGCGCGGACAAGCGGCAGCAAGAGGGTTCTGGTGGCGGGCATGCGATGCAACTTTCTGATCGGTAAGCGAAATTCTATAAGATGAGCTATTCACTCATGATTTATGTCGATGCAAGTGGCTTTTCATGAGTCTAAGACTCATGTTTTAGGATTTGTGGGAAATTTGCAACAATTGCTCCGCCCGGCGTGCCGCGCGTTTATGTTCGCAGTCCATCATGGAAGCGCATAAACAAACCCTCCGGTCGACGTGGGATCGACCGGAGGGTTTGTTTTGCCGATGCGACTTGAAGTCGGGGCGGGCGCTAACCGCGCCGGCGGGCGGCTAGATCAACCCGAGCTGCTTGTAGAAGCCGAGCGCGTCGTAATAGTCGCTCTGCGTGGAAATCTTGCCGTCCTTGACGGTAAAGACCGAGGCTCCGGTAATCTTGAACGTCTTGTTGGTGGCGGCGGTGCCGTCGGCCCAGGCGCCCGAATTGGTGCCCGAGAATTCCCACTCGAACGACACCTTGTCGCTGGCGGCGATCGGGTCGCCCTTCATGGTCCAGACGGCGTCGGGAACGGCATTCAGGAAATTGTCGATGACGCCAATTTTGGCGGCATCCTTGCCGTTCACGGGCTTGCCGACGGAAGCATCGTAATAGGTGACATCCTCGGCGAAGTAGGACGCGGCCTTGCTCGAGTCATGGGCGTTCCACGCGGCAAGATAGGCCGCAACCACAGTCGGAGCATCATCAGCCGCGAAGGCCGGCGTTGAAGAGAGAAGGGTGCTCAGGCCTAGCGCGCCGGCGGCGGCGAGTAGTTGACGGCGATACATGATGGCATCCTCCCATTAGCCATGATTGATCATGATGTGGCGAACGGCCGTGTAGTCCTCGAGCGCATAGACCGACATGTCCTTGCCGTAGCCGGATTGCTTGACGCCGCCATGTGGCATCTCGTTGGTCAGCATGAAATGCGTGTTGATCCAGGTACAGCCGTATTGCAGGCGGGACGCCGCCCGCATCGCCTTGGTGATGTCCTTCGTCCAAACGGAGGACGCGAGGCCGTAGTCGCTGTCGTTCGCCCAGGCGACGGCATCATCGCTGCCGATGAAGCGGGTGACGGAGACCACCGGCCCGAACACTTCGCGGCGCACGATCTCGTCTGCTTGCGTGGCGCCGGCGACGACAGTCGGCTTGAAGAAGAAGCCGTCCTTGCTGCCCGGAGCGCCACCGGTTGTGATCTCGATGTGCTTCTGGTCCGCCGCCCGTTCGACGAAGCTTGCGACACGGTCCCGCTGCCGCTTGGAGATCAGCGGGCCGATCTCGTTTTCGGTGTCGTCATCGAGGTTGTAGCGGATCGTCGAGACGGCGGACGTCAGGTCGGCAACGAGCTTCTCGTAGATGCCGGCGTCGGCATAGATGCGGCAGGCGGCGGTGCAATCCTGGCCGGCATTGTAGTAGCCGAAGGTACGGATGCCGTTCACCACCGCTTCCAGATCTGCGTCGTCATAGACGATGACCGGCGCCTTCCCGCCAAGCTCGAGATGGGTGCGCTTCACCGTCTTGGCGGCGGCGGCGAGCACCTTTTTGCCGGTCGCGATATCGCCGGTGATCGAGACCATGGCGATCTTCGGATGGTTGATGAGCGTATTGCCGACGGTTTCTCCGCGGCCGGTAACGACGTTGACGACGCCTTCGGGCAGGATCTCCGCGAGCAGCCGCGCGAGCTTCAGCGCCGTCAGCGGCGTCTGTTCCGAAGGCTTGAAGACCACCGTGTTGCCGCCGCCGATCGCGGGCGCGAGCTTCCAGGCCATCATCATCAGCGGGTAGTTCCAGGGCGCGATCGAGCCGACGATGCCGATCGGATCGCGGCGAATCATCGAGGTATGCCCCGGCAGATATTCACCCGCCGTCGGGGCGTGCAGGTTGCGCACCGCGCCGGCGAAGAAGCGCCAGCAGTCGATGATCGCCGGCAGTTCGTCGTTCTTCACCGCATTGATCGGCTTGCCGCAGTTCAGCGCTTCCAGCGCGGCGAAGCCGTCGGCGTTCTTCTCGATCGTGTCGGCGATCTTCAGGAGATAGTTCGAGCGCTCGGCGGGCGTCGTCTGCGACCACGCGACGAAGGCGCGCTCGGCCGCATCGACGGCGACATCGAGTTGCGCATGGGAAGCCTCCGCGACATCGATGATCTTGGCGCCCGTCCTTGGATTCAGGATGTGCTCCTCGACCTCGGTCCCGGCTTCGAAGCGCGATCCGATCAAGAGTTGGGTGTCCATATCTGTTCTCCCTTTATGTTCGATGTCATTTGCCGGCGCCGGCGATCTGGTCGCCGTCGCGCGTCAGGTAATAGGCGCCGAGGATCGGCAGGAAAGTGACTACGACCACGATCATGGCGACGACGTTGGTCACCGGACGCTGACGCGGACGGATCAACTCCTCCAGCATCCAGATCGGCAGGGTCGATTGCTGCCCGGCAGTGAAGGTCGTGACGATCACCTCGTCGAAAGAAAGCGCGAAGGCGAGCATGCCGCCGGCAAGCAACGCCGTGCCGATGTTCGGCAGGATCACGTAGCGGAACGTCTGGAAGCCGTCGGCGCCGAGATCCATCGATGCCTCGATCAGCGAGCCGGAAATGCGCCGGAAGCGGGCGACCGCATTGTTGTAGACGACGACGATACAGAAGGTCGCGTGGCCGAGAACGATGGTCCAGAAGGAAAACGGGATGTCCGCCATCGAGAAGGCCGAGCGCAGCGCGATGCCGGTGATGATGCCGGGGAGCGCGATCGGCAGGATGACAAGCAGTGAGATCGTCTCGCGGCCGAAGAAGCGGGTCTGGCTAACAGCGGCGGCACAGAGCGTGCCGAGCAGCAGGGCCGTGGCTGTTGCGATCGAGGCAACCTTGACCGAGAGTGCCAGCGCCGCCCAGACGTCCGGCCGGTCCCATGCGACACCGAACCACTGCGTCGTCAGGCCGGGCGGCGGGAACTGGTAGCTCTTCTCCTCCGTCGTGAAAGCGTAGAGGAAGATCAGCAGGATCGGCAGATGCATGAAGGCGAGGCCGACTGCTGCCGCGATCTTCAGGCTCAGGGGGGCGCGATTCGATTTTTCAGAGCGCATCGAAGGCCCCCATGCGTTTGGCCATCCAGAGATAGAGGCCCATGATGACGATCGGCACGACCGTGAAGGCGGCGGCGAGCGGAATGTTGCCGGCGGTGCCCTGCTGGGCATAGACCGCCTGGCCGATGAAGAGCCGCGATGAGCCGATGATCTGCGGAATGATGTAGTCGCCGAGCGTCAGCGAGAAGGTGAAGATCGATCCGGCGACGATGCCCGGCAGCGCCAGCGGGAAGAGCACGTAGCGGAAGGTCTGAGCCGGCGTGCCGCCGAGGTCGGACGAAGCTTCGATCAGGTTTGACGGTACCCGCTCCAGCGCTGCCTGGATCGGCAGGATCATGAACGGCATCCAGACATAGACGAAGACGATGAAGGTGCCGGTGTAGCTGACCGACAGCGAATTGCCGCCAACGACCGGAAGCGCGAGCCACGCATCGAGCAGCCAGAGCAGGTTCAGCTTCTCGAAAATCCAGGTAAGAATGCCCTCCTTGGCGAGGATCAGCTTCCACGCGTAAATCTTGACGAGATAGCTCGACCAGAGCGGCAGCATGACGCCGAGATAGAACAGCACCTTCCATTTTCCGCGCGCGTAGCGGGCCGCGTAATAGGCGATCGGGAAGGCAATCAGCGCGGAGACGAGCGTTACCACCGCCGCCATCGTGACGGTACGGATGATGATGTCGAGATTGGTTTCGCTCAAAAGCTGGCGATAGGTGGCGAGCGTGAACTCGTAGTTGATGAGACCGGAGAAATCGTCGATCGAGAAGAAGCTCTGCAGTAGAAGTGCGAAGAGCGACCCGAGATAGACGACGCCGAGCCAGAGGAGCGGCGGCCCTAGCAGTACCGCGAGAAGCACATGCGGGTGCCTCCAGAAGAAGTCCGAGAGACGGCCGGCGGTGCTGCGGCGTTCCGGAAGGATGATGCTTTCGGCGACGATGGTCATGCGTCCTCCATCGGGTGAAGGTCGCGTACGGCGAAGCTGATCGTAACCGGGCTGCCGATCGCCGGTACCGCTTGTGCAGCAGGTGATGCAACGGCGATACGCGCGCCGTCGACATCGACGACGACGCGGTTGGTCGCACCGAGAAAGCTTTGGCCGGCGACGGTGCCGGCGAGGCTCAGAGCGCCGTTGCCCGGGGCCGCGAGCGCGATCGCCTCCGGGCGGAGGCTGGCGAAGGATGCCTTTACGCCCAGCCTCTGACAGAGCTTGGTCGAGAGGACGTTGGACGAGCCGACGAAATCGGCGACGAAGCGGGTCTTCGGTTGGTTGTAGACCTCTTCCGGTCTGCCGAGCTGCTGGATCCGGCCCTCATTGAAGACCGCGATGCGGTCGGCCATCGACAACGCCTCGCCCTGGTCGTGGGTGACGAAGACGAAGGTGATGCCGAGCGATTTCTGCAGGCTCTTCAGTTCTTCCTGCATCTGTTCGCGGAGCTTCAGGTCGAGTGCTCCAAGCGGCTCGTCGAGGAGCAGCACCTTCGGCTTGTTGACGAGCGCGCGGGCAAGGGCCACGCGCTGGCGCTGGCCGCCGGAAAGCTGGCCGGGGCGGCGCGTGCCGTAGCCCGGCAGCTTGACCATGGCGAGCGCATCCTCGGCGGCCTTGCGGCGTTCCTCACGGCCGGCGCCCTTGACCATCAGGCCATAGGCGACATTGTCGAGGATCGAGAGATGCGGAAAGAGCGCGTAATCCTGGAACACGGTGTTGACGCTGCGCCGGTAGGGCGGCACGCCTTCGGCCGTCTCGCCGAAAATTTCGATGTGGCCGCCGGTCGGCTGCTCGAAGCCGGCCATCAATCTGAGGCAGGTGGTCTTTCCTGAGCCCGAGGGCCCGAGCATGGCGAAGAATTCGCCCTCGGCGATGTCGAGGTTCACGCGATCGACGGCACGGACGGCGCCGAAATGGCGGGAAACGTTGTCGAAGAGGACGGCGGTGGTCATAGGGATGCTCCGGGTCTTAGCCCCTCATCCGCCTGCCGGCACCTTCTCCCCGCAGGCGGGGAGAAGGTGACACACGGCAAGTGCGGCATACGGGAACGCACTCCCTCCCCCTTGTGGGGAGGGTTGGGGAGGGGACCCTTGGCAAAGAAACCCCTCCCGGCCCTTTGGGCCACCCTCCCCACTAGGGGGAGGGAGAACGGCGGCTGGCTTACCGCCCGCCGATCACGCCGATATAGTCGGAAACCCAGCGGTGGTAGGGCACGCATTCGCCCTGGCTCTCGCACTTCGTCACCGGCGTCTTCCAGAACTTGACCTTGTCGAAATCCTCGTAGCCGTTGGTCTTGCAGCCTGCGTCGGTCAAAAGTTCATTGCCCTTACAGGCGGCGCCGACCGAGGGGTTCGCGCCGAACCAGGCGGAAACGTCGCCCTGCACCTTCGGCGAAAGCGTATGCTCCATCCACATGTAGGCGCAGTTCGGGTGCGCGCTGTCGGCGTGCAGCATGGTCGTATCCGCCCAGCCCGTCACCCCTTCTTCCGGGATGACCGAGGCGATCGGCAGCTTCTCGGCTTCCATCAGGTTGACCTGGAACGGCCAGGAGCCGGAAGCGACGACGCCTTCGTTCTTGAAATCGTCGATCTGGATCATCGCGTCGTGCCAGTAGCGGCCGACGAGGGTGCGCTGGGTGCGAAGCAGGTCGAGCGCGGCCTTGTACTGGTCCTCGTTGAGCTCGTAGGGATCCTTGATGCCGAGATCGGGCTTGTGTGCCATCAGGTAGTTGGCAGCATCGGCGACGTGGATCGGGCCGTCATAGGCCTGGACGCGGCCCTTGTTGGACTTGCCGTCAGGCAGCGTCATTTCCTCGAAGACGACGTTCCAGCTCTTGGGCGCTTCGCCCTTGAACGCATCCTTGTTGTACATCAGCACGTTCGGGCCCCAGACATAGGGGGTGCCGTAGTGGACGCCGGCGACCGTGTGCCACGGCGCATTCTGCATGCGCTCGTCGATCGTCTTCCAGCTCGGGATGAGGTCGGTGTTGATCGGCTGAACGCGCTTGCCGGCGACGAGGCGCAGGGAGGCATCACCAGAGGCAGTGACGAGGTCGAAGCCGCCTTCGTTCATGAGCGCGACCATTTCATCCGAGGTGGCTGCGGTCTTGACGCTGACCTTGCAGCCTGTCTGTTTCTCGAAGTCGGTGACCCAGTCGTAGTTCTTGTCGGTTTCGCCGCGCTCGATGTATCCGGCCCAGGCGACGATCGACAGCTCCCCTTCGCCCTTGCCCAACTCCTTCAGCGGCTCCTGCGCGAGCGCAGGGGCGACGAGTGCCAGCGAAAGAGTAAGCGCCGTGCAGGATTTCAAGATCTGCTTCATCGGAAGTCTCCCCAGTTTATGCCGCGTTCTGCAGCTTTGTTCCCGGATCGAAGCGTGCCTTGATTTCTCCGCATTCGCAAATTCATTAATCAGAATGTCGCTATCGCTTTTTCCGATACCGTAGTGCTAAAACGGCTTTCCGTGCGCATTTCCCAGGCCGAGCACAACCTTAGCGGGGGCGGGCGCTGCGAAGGGCTTCGGCGATTCCGACAAAATCGCGTGCCGATTGCGGCAGGCTGGAGCCTTTGCGCCAGACCATGCCGACCTGCACCACCGGCAGGGCACCGGATACGTCGCGGCTTTCGATCCGGTCGCCTTCGAGCGACCAGGGGCGATAGACGAGATCGGGCAACAGCGCGATCCCGGCGCCGGTCGCGACCAGGCTTCTGACCGCCTCCACGGAGCGGGTGCGGAAGGCGACGTGCGGGCGAGCGCCAAGCGCCGTCAGGAGCTTGCCGGTGTTCTCCTCGATTTCGTCCACAGTCAGCATGATCAGCGGCTCCTTGGCGATGTCGTCGACCGAGATGATGTCGGCGCTGACGAGCGGATGGCCGATCGGAAGCCAGACGCGATAAGGCGAGGTTTCGAGGATTTCGGCCTGCAGCGCCATGCGGTCGCGCAGGTTGGAGATCACCATCACGGCGACGTCGAGTTCGCCGCCGATCAACAGATGTTCGAGATAGGAGCCGTTGTCCTCGATCGCGCTCACCTCGACGCCGGGACAGGCACGACGGTAACGGGCGAGCAGGTCGGAGAGAACATAGCCTGCGACAAGCGAGGTAACGCCCAGATTGAGCTTGCCGCCGAGTTCCTCGCGGCTGTCGGAAAAACTGCGTCGCGCATCGGAAACGTCGGCCAGGATCTTTGTTGCGTGGCGCAGGAACTGGTGGCCGTTGTGGGTGATCGACAGACCGCGCGGATGGCGGTCGAAAAGTTCGACGCCGAGGTCGGTCTCGAGTTCCTTGATCGCTTCGGTAATCGACGACTGCGAAATCGAAAGGTTCTGCGCCGCGCGGGTGACGGAGCCCTGCTCGGCGACGGCGATGAAATACTGCAATTGCCGGAGTGTGAATGCCATGAACGGACTTAACACCGGGCAGCGACCCGATGGCAAGCGAGGCAGTGAGGCTGCGCCATGCCGTGCCGCATTTTGTCGTGCGCGAGGAGATGCCGATGGTAAGGTCTCTGCTACAGCGCCGTGCGTCCTCTCAGACGCTGTAGCACTTTGAATTGCGGCATGTTTCCTTCAATCGGGAGAGCAGGATGGATTCGAAGACACCGCGACCAATGCCGACTGAGCCGAGCATTCTTGCCTTTCACGAACGCTGTGAGGCATTCTATCCTGCCGATGCGGTCAACGCCTCGATTGAGCAGCAGCGCCAGTGGTACGATGCGCTTTGCGCCGAATTCGATGCACCGTCTCCGGCAGGACTGATACGGCGGGACGAGCAGGTCGGCGGCCGCATCCCGCTTCGACGTTATCGCCCGGCCGAGGTGGCTACCGAAACGTGCATTTTTTACATCCATGGCGGCGGTTCCGTCGTCGGCTCGCTCGACAGCCATGATGCGATCTGTGCGGAGCTTGCGCATGGCGCGCGGGCGGAACTCGTCTCCGTGGACTACCGGCTTGCGCCGGAACACGTCTGGCCGGCGGCGTTCGATGACTGCTATGAGGTGTTGCAGAGGCTGCTTGCGGGACGCAGTCCAGTGGTTGTCGCAGGCGACAGTGCAGGTGGCAATCTCACGGCGGGCATCGTGCTCAAGGCGAAGGCCGAAGGGCTTTCCGGTATTATCGGCCAAGTGCTGATCTATCCGGCTCTTGGCGGCGATCTTGTCAGCGGCTCCTATATGGAGATGGCCGAGGCGCCTGGTCTCACGACGGCCGACGTAGCTTATTACCGCGACACCCTGAAGGCGCCGGCGGACAATCCTTTCGCCCATCCGCTGAAGGCTGGCGATCTTTCCGGCTCGCCGCCGGCCTATATTACTGCAGCGAATTTCGATCCCTTGCGCGATGATGCGCGGAATTATGCGGCACGGCTCGCGCAGGCCGGCGTCGATGTCACCTACCGTGAAGAGCCGCAGATGATCCATGCGTGGCTCCGGGCCCGGCACATGAGTCCGGGCGCAGAAGAAGGCTTTCTCCACCTCGTCCACGGCGTGGCGCGGTTGGTCGGGACAAGGTGAGGGCCCCGTGAGCGGAGTAACCGATCTCGCCCGCCTTCTGGCGGAGATGAACCCGATCCTGCGGGAAGGCGAATATGTCTACTGCACCGTTCAGGACGATACGGCGTCCGCGCTTGCGCTGGAACCGATCGGCACCTTTCGCGAGGCGGAAGGCCTGACGCTCATTCTCGAACGGTCGCGCGCGGAAGCGGCCGGGCTTTCCTATGGTCCCGTCCTGCGGCTCATCACGCTCAGCGTGCACTCCGCGCTCGAGGCCGTGGGCTGACGGCAGCGGTATCGGCCGCTCTCACCCGCGAGGGCGTTAGCGCCAATGTGGTAGCGGCCTATTATCATGATCACGTCTTTGTTCCGGCCGCCGATGCGGAGCGGGCGGTGGCAGCGTTGCAGGGATTGAGTGGGACATAGGTGGTCCGTGGGTGGACCTGCCCCTTACCCTAGCCCTCTCTCCGCGAGGGGACGCCGTCGCGGGTCCCGCCTTCCATGTCACCATCGGCCAGCCTTCGCTACAGGCGAAGAAGGGGAAGCTTGGCCCCGCGGGTCCCTTCGCCCCGCCTGCGGGGAGAAGGTCGCGGCAGCGGGATGAGGGGCCGCACAGCCCCGACGCGCGCCGGTCGCTCACATGAAATCTCGCCGAATGCGCTTTTCGAATGTCTTTTCGAAAATCTTCTCATCGCCCTCGAAAGCCTCGACCTTGGCCGAAGTGATCCATTCGGTCTCAGTGCAGGCCAAGCGAGCCGTCGAGGCCGTCTTCACCACCTGATCGCCGCGCCGCGCAATGCAGGTCCAGGTGGAAACGCCCGTCATCGAATGCGGATCACCGGGCGCGATCGACCAGGTTTCGTCGCGGATGTCCTGCGTCGCGTTGCCGGTGCCGGGATGCTCGACGAGGCCGGTATCCTCATAGATCCGGTAGTGAGTCACGCCCTTCGTCATGTCGCGTTCGACCGTGCGGCGCGTTTGGGCCGGTGAATGCTCGATGTAGTGGGGCAGCGGATTTGGATCGGCCGGCTGCGGAACGACGACCTCGCGATGGTCGCCGAGAAGCGGCAGAGAGAGCGACAGGCTGGCCGTGTCGATCGTCAGGCCCGGATCGGTCGGCGGCGGCAGGATCATCGGCCAGTAGGACGTCGACAGCGACAGGCGGATGCGGTGGCCGGCGCGGAAGCGATAGCCACAGGCGTCGAGCACCATAGTGACGCGCGTCCTGCGGTTCTTCTCCATAGGCTGCGGCGTCGCATTGCTGTGGCGATGGGCGAGATTGAGCACGCCGAAGGCGACGCGCGTCGCGGTGCCGTCGGGATGAATATCGACGATACGGGCAACGAGGTTCGCGGTCTCGGCGCTGCAGGACACGTCGAGACTGAGTACCGGCTGCCCGAGATAATCCTGCGCTTCGAGTAGCGGCTGCGTTTCGAAGGTGAGCGATCCAGCGTCATCGATGCGTTGGTCGCCCGCCATTTCGGCATCCGGTTTCAGTGTGAAATATTCGCCGGAGGCTGTGCCGGTATCGAGCGGTGAGCGGAGATACACATCGCCGATGCCCTTCGCCGCCGAGGCGCCAGCTGTCAGGCTGCCGTCGCCGGCGATGGCAAACTTGCGCATTTCCGGCGTCGTCCAAACGTCCTTGGCGACCCATCGCCCTGGGTCTTCATTTCGCCTGAGCGCAGGCCTCGGTCCATCCAGAATGTAGGCGCGCATTTGCGGCACATGTTCCGCGTCATTTTTCTCATCCCTGAGCCAGCGGTTCCACCAGCGGATCGCCTCGCTGTGGAAATCTGCGCGCGGCTTCGGCCAGGCGAAATGCGGATATTTGTGCACCCAGGGCCCGATCAGAGCCTTGGCCTTACTGCCGAGGCCCTCGACGGCCTTGATGGGCGTGTTGCGGTAACCGTCGGCCCATCCCGCGATCACCAGTGCAGGGATCGGGAAGCCCTCGAAATCCTCGCAAATCGAGCCATGGCGCCAGAAATCATCGCGGCGCTGGTGCTCGAGCCACTCCTCCAGGAAGAAGGGTTCGTTTTCGAGCCGCTCCAGCCACATTTCCCTCCAGCGTTCGCCGACAAGCTCGGGATCCGGCGAGCGTGATTGATAGGCGAGCATGGTCGCCGCCCAGGAGAGCTGCGCCGAGAGATGGCAGCCGTTCTTGTAATGGATGTCGTCGTTGTAGCGGTCGACGGTCGAGGCGATCGAGATGACCGCTTTGAGCGCCGGCGGCTTCAGGGCCGCCACCTGCAGGCAATTGAAGCCGCCCCAGGAAATGCCCATCATCCCGACCTTGCCGTTTGACCACGGCTGCGACGCGATCCATTCGATGATCTCGCAGCCGTCGGAAAGCTCGCGCGGCGTATATTCCCCGTCGATCACGCCTTCGGATTCGCCCGAGCCGCGGATGTCGACGCGCACGCCGGCAATGCCTGCAGCCGCAAAGACCGGATAGGTGGATTCGTCGCGGGCACACGTTCCATCGCGCTTGCGATAGGGCAGATATTCGAGAACGGCCGGCACGGGATTCTGCTCCGTGCCCTCCGGCATCCAGACGCGCGCGGCAAGCCGCGTCCCGTCCTTGAGCGTGATCCATTCGTTCTCGAGGACGGTAAAGTTGCGATCGGCCATTGTGTACCTCCCGATCCATTTGCGACGATTGACATGCAGGATGCGGGCGGAAAAACCGCCCACACTTTTCCTCGTTCCGCTTTGGGGTGGGATACGCTCACGTGCGTTCGCGCCACCGCCCCATCTGTTTGTTTAGCCGCATTTGTGCGACGTCAGGTGATTCCACCTGCCTGCAAAATACTTTAGCTGTCGAACCAGACGCGGCTTCCGACATAGCCGTTCGAAAGGTCGTTGCCGATGTCGTGCACGAAGCCCTTCAGCGAGGCGGAGGCGGCATTCACGTAGTCGTTGAAGACGGGCAGGATCAGGCCGCCTTCGTCGCGTACCATGATTGCCATCGTATGATAGAGTTCCTTGCGCTTGGCTTCGTCAAGTTCGGAGCGTGCCTGCAAGAGCAGTTTGTCAAAATCCTCGCGCTTGAAGCGCGTGTCGTTCCATTCCGCGCTCGAGAGATAGGAAGTGGAATAGCGAGAGTCCTGCGTCGGCCGCCCGCCCCAGTAAGAGGCGCAGAACGGCTGGACGTTCCAGACATTTGTCCAATACCCATCCTCCGGCTCGCGCCTGACTTCTAGCTCGATGCCCGCCTTGCGGGCGCTTTCCTGGAAGAGCACCGCCGCGTCGACCGCGCCTGGGAATGCGGCATCGGATGTACGCAGCAGGATCGGCCGGTCATGGCCGGATTTCTTGTAGTGGAAGGCCGCTTTATCCGGATCGTAGACGCGCTGCTCGATACCCGTCGGCGCCAGCGCGTAGTTCTCGTTGACCGGATAGTCGTTGCCGAGCTTGCCGTAGCCACCAACGGCGCGATCCAGGATGCCTTGCCGATCGATCGCATATTTCAGCGCGAGCCTCAGATCGTTGTTGTCGAAGGGCGCCGTGTCGCAATGCATCAGGAAGCTGTAGAAGCCCTTGCCTGGCGTCTGAAGGATCTGAACGCGAGGCGCGCGCTTGAGAAGCGAGACGGTCTTCGGGTCGACGTTGTTGATGAAATGCACTTGGCCAGACGAAAGCGCCGCGATGCGCGCCGAGTTGTCGTTCATGACGATGATCTCGACGCTGTCGACAAAGCCGCGATCGGAGCGCCAGTCGGCGGTGTTCTTTTCGAAGGTCGCGCGGATGCCGGCCTCGTAGCTGATGAGCTTGTACGGGCCCGTTCCGATCGGCGAGGCAGGATTTTCGACGCCGCCGCCCGGCTGGATGATCAGGTGGTAATCGGTCAGCAGCAGAGGCAAGTCCGCATTGCCTTCCGAGAGCGTCAGAACGAGATCGCCGGCCTTTTCCTCGATCGTCTTGATCGATCGCATCAGTCCGAGGGCGCCCGACTTGGAGCCCTCGTCAGAGTGCCGCTTCAACGTCGCGACGACGTCAGCGACCGTCAGCTTGCTGCCGTCATGGAAGGCGATGTCGTTACGGATTTTGAAAGTCCAGACCGAAGCATCTGCGGAAGGCTCCCAGGAAGAGGCGATCGAGGGCAGGGGCGCTCCGGTAACCGGATCGGATTCGACGAGCTTGTCGCCCCAGAGATGGCCGATCACGAAGGACACGGAGCCGGTATAGGCGGCCGGATCGAGGGAGTCCGTCGTCGCGCCGCCCTTGAGGCCGAGTTTCAGGTGACCACCGCGTTTCGGCTCCTGTGCCTGCGCTGCGCCCGCTATCATTGTGCCGCCGAGGCCGGCGGCGAGACCCAGCGCCGCAGTCCCTGCAAGGAAGCCGCGGCGGTTGATGCCAGTCGGGACGATAAGGCCGTCGGGACGCTTCGTGAATTCCGTCATTTCAGAGTTCCCCTTGTGTGTTTGTTCGATGGAAGCCTAGCGCCTGCCTCACGCGACACAATTTCGCGACTTGACGCTGATTTACGCTAGTTTACGCTCCTCGATATCAAGAGGTCAGGAGGCCGATGTGGAGCAGGACGATGCATTCGTCACCAATTTGCGTTTCGCCTGCGCGACCCGGCGCTCGATCTCGCAGATTTGCCGCGAAATCGGTATCAATCGTCAGCAGTTTAATCGCTACATCAGCGGCGAGGCGCGGCCGTCGGCACACAATGTCGCGCGGATCGCGGCGTTCTTCGGGCTTTCGACGCAGGATTTTTCGCTGTCGCCGAGGCTGTTCGAAGCGCGGATGACACGGCCCGAGCGCCATCGCCTGGAAGCGGGGCAACTCCTTGAAGGATTTCCGGGCGATGCCGCGGCCCTCCGCCGCCATCTCGGCTACTACCAGACCTATCATCTTTCGCTCTCCTGGCCTGGCTTCATCGTCTGTTCCTGTGCGCATATCTACGAGGAAGGCGGCTCGATCCGGGTGAAATCGATCGAGCGCATTCGCGATGCGGCAAACGAGATCCAGCAGTTTTCGAAATATGTCGGCCTTGTCACCTTCTGGCGAAACCGCATCTTCATTGCCGAGCGTACCGTGGGGCACGCGTCAATGCTGGCGCAGACAATCCTAATGCCGTTCGAGGTGCACCAACGGGTCTATCTGCGCGGCACCACGATGGGGGTCTCGTGGCGGAAGGAGAACCTGCCTTATGCCTCGCGCATGATCTGGCGGCATCTCGGGCAGGGTCCGGACAAGCGTCAGATGCTTTCGCGCTGCGGGCTGCTTCCCTTCGGATCACGGCATTTGCCGTCTGCAGTCAGACGCTTTCTGGAGACGCGGGAGGCCGAAGTGCTGACCATACCGGCGGAGTACTAGAGTCGGCGACGCCGGTCTCTCTCTCTCCCCGAGTTCAGGGAGAGAAAACGCATCAATTGCCGGCGCTCTCCATGCGCCGCGTCTTCAGTACCTTTTCCAGCCAGCCGATTTCCATCTCCGGCACCGACTTCAAGAGCAGGTCGGTGTAGTCGTCAAAGGGTGGCGAGAGCACCTTCGACTTCGGTCCGAAGCGCACCAGGCGACCGCGGTGCATGACCGCGACACTGTCGGCGATGGCTCGCACGATGGCGATGTCGTGGGTGATAAAGACATAGGAAACAGCGGTTTCCTCCTGAAGCCTGAGAAGCAGATTCAGGATGCCTTCGGCCACCAGCGGATCGAGCGCCGAGGTCGGCTCGTCGCAGAGGATGAGCTCCGGCTTGGCGGCAAGCGCGCGGGCGATCGCGACGCGCTGTTTCTGGCCGCCGGAAAGCTCGGCCGGGTAGCGGTCGAGGAAGCGCGATCCCATCTCGATCTGGTCGAGCAGTTCCCTGACGCGTTCGGTCTTCTTGGCGCCGTGCATGCCGAAATAGAAGGAGAGCGGCCTGCCGATGATGTCGCGCACCGTCTGGCGCGGGTTCATCGCCGTGTCTGCCATCTGATAGATCATCTGGATGCGGCGTAGTTCATCGCGCGTCCGGCCCTTCAAAGCCTTCGGCAGCTCTTTGCCCTCGAAGGTGATCCGGCCCTCGCTCGGCGGCAGGAGCCCGGTGATGACGCGCGCGAGCGTCGACTTGCCGGAACCGGATTCGCCGACGATTGCCAGTGTCTGGCCCTTCGGCAGGTGCATCGACACGTCGTGCAGCACCTTGAAACCACTGCCGTAGGCGGCATGGACATGCTCGATCTTGAGAAGCGTACCGGATTGGTCCGCCGCTTCGTCGCGCTTCGTCTGGCGGACGCTGACGAGGGCGCGAGTATAGTCTTCCTTCGGAGCTTCGATCACCTGCTTGGTGGTGCCGTATTCGACGGTCTTGCCGTGGCGCAGCACCATGATGTCGTCGGAAATCTGCGCGACGACGGCGAGATCGTGGGTGATGTAGAGTGCCGCCGTATGCGTTTCTTCGATGGCGTGCTTGATCGCGGCAAGCACGTCGATCTGGGTGGTGACGTCAAGCGCCGTGGTCGGTTCGTCGAAGACGATCAGTTCGGGGTTGGGGCAGAGCGCCATCGCCGTCATGGCGCGCTGCAATTGGCCGCCCGACACCTGGTGCGGATAGCGATCACCAAAGGTTTCCGGATTGGGAAGGCCGAGCACCCGGAAGAGATAAAGCGCGCGTTGCTTTGCCTCGTCGCGGCTCATGAGGCCATGGCGAAGCGAGGCTTCGATGACCTGGTCGCCGAGCTTGTGGGCGGGGTTGAAGGCGGCTGCTGCGGATTGCGCCACATAGCAGACCTGAGCGCCGCGCACCGTGTTGATGCCGGAACGGCCGAGCTTCAGGATGTCGCGGCCATTGAGCAGCACCTCGCCGCCGATAATGCGGCAGCCGCCGCGGCCGTAGGCGAGTGCCGAGAGGCCGATCGTCGACTTGCCGGCGCCGGACTCGCCGATGAGACCGAGCACCTTGCCCTTCTGCAGGTCGAAAGACACGCCTTCCACCAGGGTCACGACCTTGGGCGGTTCGCCCGGCGGATAGCTCGTCGCCTCGATCTTCAGGTTTTTGACGGAAAGAAGCTCAGGCATCGCCGCGCCCTCCTTTCAGGCTCGAGGTCCGCTTCATCAGCCAGTCGACGACGAGGTTTACGCAGATGGCGAGGGTCGCGATCGCCGCACCCGGCACGAGCGCCGCCGAAATGCCGAAGATGATGCCGTCCTTGTTGTCCTTGACCATGCCGCCCCAGTCCGCGGCCGGCGGCTGGATGCCGAGGCCAAGGAAGGAGAGGGTGGAGAGGAAGAGGATCGAAAAGGCGAAGCGCAGGCCGAATTCGGCCAAGAGCGGCGACAGCGTATTCGGCAGGATCTCGCGGAAAATGATCCATAGCGAGCCTTCGCCGCGCAGCCGTGCCGCCTCGACGAATTCCATCACCGCCACGTCGAGCGCGACCGCACGGCCGATGCGGAAGACGCGGGTGGAATCGAGCACTGCCATCACGAGGATAAGGATCCAGAGATGCTGCGGCAGCACCGCGAGCACGACGAGAGCGAAGATCAGCGTCGGGATCGCCATCATCAGATCGTTGAAGCGCGAGAAGAGCTGGTCGACGAAACCGCCCATGACCGCCGCGGCAAAGCTCAAGATCATGCCGAGCGAGAAGGAGAGTACGGTTGCCGCCAGCGCCACGAAGATGGTGGTGCGGGCGCCATAGATCAGGCGCGAGAGCAGGTCGCGCCCGAGGTTGTCGGTGCCGAGCAGAAAGTCGCCGCCGGCCGGAAGCCAGATATCGCCGACGACGTCCCGCTCGCCATAGGGCGCGATGACCGGTGCGAAAATCGCGCAGAGAATGGCGATCGCGATGCCCGCGATGCCTATCCAGGCGCTCAAGGGGATGGATCTCAGGTTCATCGCGGGTGCCTCAGTCTCGGGTTGGCGAGAATGGCGAGAATGTCTGCCGCCATGTTGAGGAAGATGTAGAAGGCCGCAAAGATCAGGCCGCAGGCCTGGACGACCGGCATGTCGCGCACGGTCACGGCATCCACCATATATTGCCCCATGCCCGGATAGACGAAGACCACTTCGACCACGACGACGCCGACGACCAGATAGGCCAGATTCAGCGCGATGACGTTAATGACCGGGGCCACGGCGTTGGGCGCGGCGTGGCGGGCGATGATGCGGAAGGTGCCGAGCCCCTTGAGCTCGGCGGTCTCGACATAGGCCGACGACATGACGTTCAGGATCGCCGCCCGCGTCATGCGCATCATATGGGCGAGAACAACGAGAACGAGGGTTGCGACCGGAAGCGCGATCGCCGAGAGCCGTTCGGTGAAGCTCATGCTGTCATAGACCGTCGCCGGGAAGGTGGCGACGCCCCATTTGACCGCGAAGAACATGATCAGCAGATAGCCGATGAAGAACTCCGGCAGCGAGATCGCCGCGAGCGATATCACGTTGATGATCTTGTCTGGCATCCGGTTTCGGAACTGCACGGCCAGCATGCCGAGCCCGACTGCGAGCGGCACGGAGATGAGCGCGGCGAAGAAGGCGAGGAACAGCGAATTGCCGAGCCGATTGCCGATCTGCTCGCTGACCGAATTCTTGCTGGCCCACGAGGTGCCGAAATCACCCTTGACGGCGCCGCCAAGCCAATTGAGGTAGCGTTCGCTCCAGGGCCGGTCGAGGCCGAGGTCCTTGCGGATGTTTTCGACCGCCTGCGGTGTCGCCGACTGGCCGAGATAGGTGGTGGCGAAGTCGCCGGGCAGCGCCTCGATGCCGCCGAAGATCATCAGCGAAACGGCGAAAAGCAATCCAACACTCAAGCCGAGGCGCTGAAGGATCAGCGCCGCGAGAGGACGGCGAAAGACGAAACGCCGCCAGAAGCTGCCACCGATCTCGCCATCGGCGCCGGTGGGGTTTGGTTTCGCTGGCACTCCGGAAAGGTCGGCAGACCGCGGCTGTTCACCCGCGGTCCCATCCGTCAGAACCGGACCAGTCATTGGTCCGCTTTCCGTCATCATGCGTCGAGCCAAACGCGGGTTGCGACGTAGCCGTTCGACATGTCGTTGCCGATGTCGTGGACATAACCCTTCACCTGCTTGGTAGAGGCGTTCACGAAATCGTTGAACATCGGCAGGATCAGGCCGCCTTCGTCGCGCACCATCATCGCCATGGTGCGGTACATGTCCTTACGCTTGGCCTCGTCCAGTTCGGAGCGGGCTTCGAGCAGGATCTTGTCGAAGTCCGGACGCTGGAAGCGGGTGTCGTTCCAGTCGGCATTCGAGAGGTACGCGGTCGAATACATCTGGTCCTGCGTCGGGCGGCCGCCCCAGTAGGAGGTCGAGAAGGGCTGGACGTTCCAGACGTTGGTCCAGTACCCGTCGCCCGGCTCGCGCTTGACCTCGATCTCGATGCCGGCCTTCTTGGCGCTCTCCTGATAGAGAACGGCGGCATCGACGGCCCCCGGGAAGGCGACGTCGGACGTGCGCAACAGCACCGGACCCGAATGGCCGGACTTCTTGTAGTGGAAGGCGGCCTTGTCCGGATCATAGGCGCGCTGTTCGATGCCTTCCGGGAAAAGGGCATAGGTATCGTTGATCGGGAAGTCGTTGCCGACCTTGCCGTAGCCGCCGAGGATACGCTGCACCATCGTCTCGCGGTCCATCGCGTATTTCAGCGCCATGCGCAGGTCGTTGTTGTCGAACGGCGCGGTGTTGCAATGCATGATGAAGACGTAGTGGCCGCGACCAGAGGTGTTGAGAATCTCAACGGTGGGTGCCCGCTTCAGAAGGCTGACGGTCTTCGGATCGACACGGTTGATATAGTGTACCTGACCGGAGGAAAGCGCCGCGATACGCGCGGTCGCGTCATTCATCGCGATCAGTTCGATCGAATCCACATAGCCGCGGTCCGTACGCCAGTCGTCGGTGTTCTTTTCGAAAGTGGCGCGAACGCCCGGTTCGAAGCTCGCCACCTTGTACGGGCCGGTGCCGATCATCGCGTCGGGATTGTCGAGGCCGCCGTTCGGCTGGATGATGAGGTGGTAATCGGAAAGCAGCAGCGGCAGGTCGGCATTGCCCTCCGTCAACGTGAGCACCAGCTTGCCGCCGTCCGCCTTGATGTCCTTGATCGACTTCATCACACCCAGTGCACCCGATTCCGATTTGTCGTCGGTGTGACGCTGCAGGGTCTTGATCACGTCGTCGACGGTCAACTCCTTACCGTCATGGAACTTGACGCCCTTGCGAATCGTAAAAGTCCAGGTCGCCGCGTCGGCGGAAGGTTCCCAGGATTCAGCAAGCGCCGGCACCGGCGCACCGGTCGTCGGATGGCTCTCGACGAGCATGTCGCCCCAGTTGCGGCCGACGACAAACATGAATTGCGAGAGAGCTTTTGCCGGATCCCTCGAGTCGGTCGCAGCTGCGCCTTCGAGGCCGAGCTTCAGGTGCCCGCCGCGCTTCGGCTCCTGCGCCGCCGCACTGGTTGCGAAAAGCGTTCCGGCGGTCGAGGCGGCGATACCGAAAGCGGCCGCGCGCCCGAGAAACTCACGCCGGTTCATTTTGCCCAGCATGACCTGTCGTGTCAGATAGTCTTTGTAATCGCTCATTCCCCTGTTCCCTTCTTTCAGTCGGCATTCGCCGTTCGTTGTGATTGGTAGAGACTTTTGCGTATCGTCCGAAATGGCTTCGAAGCCAGCTTGCCCGTGATGTCGTCTCGTTTCTCCTCCCTTTGCGATCTACGGCGGGCGATACAGACTGTTCCGATGCATAAGGCTAGTCGCTCGGAGCAGGCTTGTAACGTCCTAAATTCCAAATCTTTTCCATAAGCTTGGCCTATGGACGAACCCTTTGCCGCATGCACCGTTCCTTGCGGCGCGCCACGTCGATTGCCGGTTCTCGCCGGCTGAAAGTCACGCGGCCATTGCGGCGTATCGTCTCAGCGCCCCTTCCAGACGGGATCGCGCTTCTCGGCGAAGGCGCGTGCTCCTTCGAGCTGGTCTTCGCTCGAATAGAGGATATCGACCGTCTTGAACTGGCGGCGGGTGATTTTGTTCATCGTCGTCTGGAAATCGCGGCCTTCCGCCTCGCGCACCACTTCCTTGATGGCGGCGTAGACGAGCGGTGGCCCGCTTTCGAGCAGGCGGGCGAGTTCCCAGGCACGCTCCATCAGCCGGTTGGCCGGCAGAACTTCGTTGACGAAGCCCCAGCGGTTTGCCTCGGTGACGTCGAGCCAGCGGCCGGTCAACAGCATGTCCATGGCGATGTGGTAGGGAATGCGCTTCGGCAATTTAATCGAAGCGGCATCCGCGACGGTGCCGGAGCGGATTTCGGGCAGCGCGAAGGTCGCGTGCTCGGCAGCAAGGATGAGGTCGGTCGAAAGCGCAATCTCCAGACCGCCGCCGCAACAGATGCCGTTGACGGCCGCGATGATCGGCTTGTTGAGGTCGCGCAGTTCCTGGATCCCGCCGAAACCACCGACGCCATAGTCGCCGTCGACGGCGTCACCATCGGCGGCCGCCTTGAGGTCCCAGCCGGGGCAGAAGAATTTTTCGCCAGCACCGGTGATGATCGCCACGCGCAAGGCGGGGTCGTCGCGGAACTCGCGGAAGATTTCGCCCATGATCCGGCTGGTCTTCAGATCGATGGCATTGGCCTTCGGCCGGTCGATCGTGACTTCAAGAATGCCGCCTTTGCGGCGGGTGAGGATCGGTCCGGTCATAGGCGTCATTTCCTCCGGCGGATCAAGGCGTCAGCGGCGATGGCTCCTTGGCCTTCCGGTAACACCATAACAGGATTGATATCGAGTTCATCGAGTTTGGAAGCGTTTGCAACGACATAAGATGCCGCAGCGGCGACAGTCCTGGTCAGAGCCGCGACATCGCCCTTCGGACCGCCGCGATAGCCGCCGAGCAGCTTCCTGACCTTGAGACTGTCGATCGCCTCCGAAATCGCTTTCTCGGTGGTCGGAAGCGTCAGGATCGCCGAATCATCGAGCAATTCCACGAGGATTCCGCCTGCGCCGATGGTGAGCACCGGGCCGGCAACGGGATCGCGCATTGCCCCGATGATGAGTTCCGCCACAGGCTTGGCGACCATCTTTTCCACAAGATAGCCCGAAGCGACCGCGGCCATCGCCGTCGCGGCGGCATAGACCTCGTCTCGGCTCGCGAGGTTTAGCTTGACCGCGCCCACTTCGGTCTTGTGGGCGACGCCGAGGCCTTTGAGCACCACCGGGAAGCCGAGGGCTTCGGCGGCATCTGCCGCTTCTTCGGCCGTGGCGGCCGTTTTGCCCCGGGGAGCCTCAACGCCAGCTTCGAGAAGCTCCGCCTTGGCCTCCGCCTCGGTCAACGTGACGGCATCGCCCGCTTCGCCGCGGACCTTGAGGAGGGGCGGCGGAGCAGGTCTCGCCCAGCTGGCGCCGATCTCAGCTGCAGTCTCCGCAGCGGCGAGCGCTTCGTCGATGCCGAAGAAGGGAACGACGCCCGCAGCCATCAGCGACAGGGCGGTTTCTTCCGGCATGTTCTCGCCGAGGCTCGCGACGATGCCCGCGACAGCGCCGGTGGCCTCAGCCGAAGCGATGACCGCCTCGCAGGTCGTCACCCAGTCGGCGGCGTCGCAACGGTCGAGACGCGGGAAGTCGAGCACGATCAGGTTCAGGGCATAACCGCCCCTCATCATCGCGGTGAAGGCGGCCGTCTGCTTGTCACGGTTGCCCCAGACGAAGGTGTGGTAGTCGAGCGGATTGGCGATCGTCACCATCTCGCCGAGACTTTCCTTCAGCGGCTGGCGCTGCTCCTCGAGCAATGGCCGGAAGTTGACCCGGCGACGGACGCCCGCATCTGCCATCAGCGAGGCCTCGCCGCCAGAGCAGCTCATCGAGGAAATGTCGGCGCTCGCAAGCGGGCCGTGAAGATGCAGGAGTTTCAGCGTTTCGAGGAGCTCGGGCAGCGTGTCGACCCGGCCGATGCCGAGGCGGGCAAGCAGTGCCGAAGAGACGCGGTCGTTGCCGGCGAGCGAGGCGGTGTGGGAGACGGTCGCAAGTTGCGCGGCCTCCGACTTGCCGACCTTCAGCGTCACGACGGGTTTGCGCAGGTCCCGCGCGCGGATCGCCAGTCGTTCCAGCGCCTCGATGCTGTCGAAGCCCTCGATGTGGAGGCCGACGGCGGTGACGCGCGGGTCCTCGAGCACAGCGCAGGCGATGTCGGAGAGCCCCGTCTGCGCCTGGTTGCCGGCGGTCATGACATAGGCGAGCGGCAGCCCGCGCGTCTGCATGGAGATGTTGCAGGCGATATTCGAGGACTGCGTGAGGATCGCCACGCCGCGCTCGACGCGCAGCATGCCGTGCTGGTCCGGCCAGAGCAGGGCGCCGTCGAGCATGTTGATGAAGCCATAGCAATTAGGCCCGACGATCGGCATGTCGCCGGCGGCGGCAACGAGCGCCTCCTGCATATCGTTGCCGTCGGCAAGCTCGCCGGCTGCCTCTCGGAAGCCCGAAGCATAGCAGACGGCGCCGCCGGCGCCGCGTGCTGCCAGATCGCGGATGATCTCGATCGTCAGCGCCCGGTTGACGCCGACGAAGGAGGCGTCCGGCGCATCCGGCAGGTCCGCCACCGAGCGATAGCAGCGGCGGCCGAGAATCTCGTCTTCGCGCGGGTGGACCGGCCAGATCTCGCCGGCAAAGCCCATCTTGTCGCATTGTTCGATGACGCGACGCGCCTCCTTGCCGCCGAAGACGGCGATGGAGTGCGGGCGGATCAGCCGGTCGAGGGAGCGGGGAGGGGTGGTCATTCCGGCGCTCCGCTGCCGAAAAATGCCGCTCGTTGTTCTCTGGGTGCGGGAAAGACCCCTCGCCAACCCCTCCCCACAAGGGGGAGGGGCTTAGCCGCGGCGCCGCTTTGCCCAATTCGCCGGCGCGGCGAGAGGCCCCTGTTCGGGAAGGCCGCGGAGGGTGCGGCGGGGTAGCCCCTCCCCCTTGTGGGGAGGGGTTGGGGAGGGGTCTTAACCCGCAGCAAATGAAGAAAATCCGCCATCGCTCAAGCCCCCAGCGGCCGCAAGAGGTCGCGGCTGATGATGTAGCGCTGGATCTCCGAGGTGCCGTCCCAGATGCGCTCGACGCGGGCGTCGCGCCAGAAGCGGGCGAGCGGCAGGTCGTCCATCAGCCCCATGCCGCCATAGATCTGGATCGCCTCGTCGGTGACGCGCGCGAGCATTTCGGTGGCATAGACCTTTGCCGAGGCGATCTCCCGGTTTGACGGCAGGCCCTGATCGAGCCGCCAGGCGGCAGACAGCGTCAGCAGGTCGGCCGCGTCGATCTCGGTGATCATGTCGGCGAGCTTGAAGGAGACGCCCTGGTTGGCCCCGATCGGCTTGCCGAACTGCTTGCGCTCGGCGGCGTAGGAAAGCGCATAGTCGAAGGCGCGCCGCGCCCGCCCGACCGAGGTGGCGGCGACCGTCAGGCGCGTGGCGTAGAGCCATTCATTGGCGATATCGAAGCCCTTGTGCACCTCGCCGAGGATCTGCGAGGAGGGCAGGCGGCAGTCATCGAAGGTGAGGATGCAGTTCTTGTAGCCGCGATGCGAGACGGAGTTGTAGCCGTCGCGGATCTGGAAACCCGGCGTGCCGCGATCGACGAGGAAGCAAGTGATTTTCTTCTTCGGGCCGCGCGGCGTCTGTTCCTCGCCGGTGGCGATGAAGACGATGACGAAGTCGGCGATGTCGGCGTGACTGATAAAGTGCTTCGTGCCGTTGACGATCCAGTCGTCGCCATCCTGTCTCGCGAAGCATTTCATGCCGCGCACGTCGGAGCCGGCGTCCGGCTCGGTCATGGCGAGCGCGTCGAATTTTTCGCCCTTGACGGCCGGCAGCAGGTAACGCTCGCGCTGTTCGTCATTGCAGGCCATCAGGATGCCGGAGGGGCGGCCGAAGAAAACAGTCAGTCCCATCGAGCCACGACCAAGCTCGCGCTCGACGAGCGTGAACGTCAGGTGATCAAGGCCGGCACCGCCGACCTCTTCGGGGAAATTGCAGGCGAAGAAGCCGAGCTCCTTGCACTTGCGGGCAATTTCCTGGCCGAGTTCGCGCGGCACGGTGCCAGTGCGCTCGACCTCGTTTTCGTGCGGATAGATCTCGGTCTCGACAAAGTTGCGGACCGTGTCGACGATCATCTGCTGTTCTTCGGACAGTGCGAAATTCATTGCTCTCCCTCGTATTCTTTTGTCCGCCTGCCTGGGCCGATCTCCTCATCGGCCTGCGGCGTGCTTGGCTATTTGCCCCTCACCCTGACCCTCTCCCCGCAAGCGGGGAGAGGGGACTGGGAGCATGCCGCGAGTCCCTTCTCCCCGCAGGCGGGGAGAAGGTGCCGGCAGGCGGATGAGGGGCAAATCATCCGCCTCATCACCTTCACCGCTTCTGTCCAACGTGCCGCCCGGCGCCTTCTGGCACCTCAAGCTTCGCATGCCCTTCCGCAATCGGCTTCAACTTCGTCAGCACTTCCGTCGGCGCCGGTACGGATTTGCTGGCCTTCGCGTCGACGTGCAGCATCATCTGCTCGGCGGTCGCGATCACCTCGCCCGATGCGGCGTCGTGGATCCTGGTGAAGAATTGAACCCGCTTCTCGTCGGAGGCGAGGAGCTGCAGCGTCGTATAGAGCTCCTGACCGAGCTTGGCCTCGCCCAGATGGCGGATATGCGTTTCGACGGTGTAGTAGCTATGGCCGGCCTCGACATAGGCGAAATCGACACCGAGCAGCCGCAACAGCGCATCAGACGTGTCGCCGAAAAGCTGCAGGTAGCGGTGCTCGGTCATGTGGCCATTGTAGTCGACCCAGGCGGCATTGACCTTGGTATCGATGAGGCGCAGCGGACCGGAGGCGTCATGGGTTTTCGCCTGGTTGCCGCCCTTGGCCCAAAGACGCTTTTCGAAATCGGCGAGCAGTTTGCCGGCGCCCCAGCCTTCGCCGCCGTTGCTGGCTTTCAACGCATGCATGATGCCGACGAGGTTTTCGTCGCGGATGCGTTCAAGTTCGCGGATCGAGCGGCCGGCGGCTTGTGCGTCCGACTGCGACCCGATCTTTTCGACGAGCGCATCGTCGAGGTCGACGACATCGGTGAATTTGGTCCAGGGCCATTTGAGGCAGGGGCCGAACTGGGCGAGGAAATGGCGCATGCCTGCTTCACCGCCGGCGATGCGATAGGTCTCGAACAGGCCCATCTGCGCCCAGCGCATGCCGAAGGAATAGCGCATGACATTGTCGAGCGTTTCGGTGTCGCAGATATCGTCCTGGATCAGCCAGAGAGCCTCGCGCCAGAGAGCCTCGAGGAGACGGTCGCCGACGAAGGCCTCGATCTCCTTGGCTATGACGACGCCCTTCATGCCGATTTCGGCAACGCCTTCCTCGGCCCGCTTGATCGTCGCCGCCGAGGTCTTCTTGCCGCCGACGAGTTCGACCAGTGGCAAGAGATAGACAGGGTTATAGGGATGCGCCACGAACATGCGTTCGGGGTATTTCATGTCGGCCTGCAGGTCCGAGGGCAGGAGGCCGGAGGTCGACGAACCGATGAGCGCGTCGGGGCGGGCGAAGGCGTCGATCTCGGTGATCACGCCGCGCTTCAACTCCAGCCGCTCGGGAACGCTTTCCTGAATCCAGTCAACGCCTTCGACCGCCTGCTCAATGCTTTTGCAGAAGGTAAGCTTGCCGCGCGGCGGCAGCGGCGCCATGGTCAGCATGCCATAGGCCTTCTCGGCATTGGCCATGACCTCGCCGATGATGCGCTCGGCTTCCGGATGCGGGTCGAAGATGTTGACGTCGATGCCGGCAAGCGCGAAACGCGCCGCCCAGGCCCCGCCGATGACGCCGCCGCCGACGCAGGCGGCCTTGGTGATGATGCTCATTCCCTCTCCATCCAACTGTTGCCGCGGAACCCCTCTCGGCCCTGCGGGCCACCCTCCCAATGAGGGAGGGATGAGCGGCTCCGGATCCTGTACATCCCACTCTGGCAGCTATTCTGCCGCTTCGCCGGCGCCTTGATGCAAACACTTCCACGGACACAGACGTTTCGGTGGGAGTTCGGCGGCGCCGCACGTTAAGCCCTTCCCCTTGTGGGGAGGGTTGGGAGGGTCTTCTTATCTCTTCGTCAGCTTAAGCTTTTCGCGGACCTCCTTAGGCCCGATAATCTTCGCACCCATACCCTCGATGACGGAGACCGCCTTTTCGACGAGCTGGCCATTGGTCGCGAGCTGGCCCTTGCCGACATAGAGGTTGTCTTCAAGGCCGACGCGGACGTTGCCGCCGGCAAGGATCGCCGCGGCCGGATAGGCGAGCGCATTGCGGCCGATCGAGAAGGCAGAAAAAGTCCAGTTCGAGGGCACGTTGTTGACCATCGCCATGAAGGTGTTGAGGTCGTCCGGCGCGCCCCATGGAATGCCCATGCAGAGCTGGATCAGCACAGGGTCCTCGATCAGGCCTTCCTCGGCGAGCTGCTTGGCGAACCAGAGATGGCCGGTATCGAAGGCCTCGATCTCGGGGCGCACGCCAAGTGCTGTCATCTGGCGCGCCATCTCGCGCAGCATCGACGGCGTGTTGGTCATGACGTAGTCGCCGAGCGAGAAGTTCATCGTGCCGCAGTCGAGCGTGCAGATCTCGGGCAGGCATTCGGCGACATGGGCAACACGCTCGGTGGCGCCGGCCATGTCGGTGCCCTTCTCGTTGACGGGGAAGGGGCTTTCGACATTGCCGAAAACGAGGTCCCCTCCCATGCCGGCGGTCAGGTTGAGTACGATGTCGATGTCGGCGGAGCGGATGCGGTCGGTCACCTCCTTGTAGAGGTCGAGGCGACGGGCGGGTGCGCCGGTCTCCGGATCGCGGACGTGGCAATGGACGATCGCCGCACCAGCCTTGGCGGCCTCGACTGCGGCTTCCGCAATCTGCTTTGGTGTAATCGGGACGTGGCTGGATTTGGAAACGGTGTCTCCCGAACCGGTGACGGCGCAGGTGATGAATACCTCGCGGTTCATGCTGAGCGGCATTGCTGTCTCCCTTTTTGTTGGGAGCTATTACGAGGCAGAAAGGCCGCCATTGCTTTTCATTATCGGTTCTACGCTATACATTATCGGCAGTATGAGGAGGAAGTTTTGCCATGGACGAGATCGTTACGCAGGCGCAGCATATCGATTTGCTGGTGCTGCCGGAGACGAACCTGATCCTCGTCGCTTCCGTCATCGAGCCGCTACGTGCCGCCAACCGGATTGCCGGGCGGGCGCTCTATACCTGGACGATCTTCAGCCCGAACGGCGAGGCGATCGAGACCAAGAGCGGCATTCCGATTCCAGTCTCCGGTCCCTTCCGGCCGCAGCGGGAGACGGCGCCGCTTTTCGTGCTTTCGAGCTACAACTGGGAGCGCAGTGCCACCTCGCAACTCAAGATGCTGCTGTCGCAGACGGCGCGGCATCGGGAAGTCATGGCGGGAATCGAATCCGGCTCGTGGCTGCTTGCCGAGACCAGCCTACTCGACAACTTTTCCGTCACCACCCACTGGGAGGATTTTGAGGATTTCGCCGCCGCCTATCCGCATGTGACTATGGTGCGCGAGCGTTTCGTCATCGACGGCAAGCGGATTACCACCGGAGGCTCGCTGCCGACGCTCGACCTGATGCTGGAATTGATCCGCCGGGCGCATGGCTATTCGCTGGCGCTAGAGGTCTCGCGCCTCTTCATCTACGAGCAGGAACGCACGCGCGGCGATCTGCTGCAGGTTCCGGCGATCGGCAACATGCGGATTCTCGATGCCCGGGTCGGCGCGGCGGTGAAGCTGATGGAGGAGACCGTCGAGGCGCCGCTGACGCTCGCGCGGCTCGCACGCCGAGTCGGTGTCAGCGCCCGGCATCTACAGGACCTCTTCAAGGATACGATGGGCGTTGCTCCGCATGAGCACTATCTCGCTCTCCGTCTCAATGCCGCGCGCCGCAAGGTGATCGAGACGCGAATGGAGTTCGCCGATATCGCCGCGATCACCGGCTTCAACTCATCATCCTCGTTCTCGCGCAGCTACCGCGCGCACTACCGCGAAAGCCCCAGCGAAACGCGCCGGCGACTGAAGCTCAAGAGTTGATTCAAAAGTTTCAGACGAAGATTCAATCGCCGACGGATCGGCGAATCGAATCAGCAGCTTCGTGCAACCTCGTTAGAAGACGATTCAGGTCCGCGCCGTGCCCGTCTTCATCATCCGGAAGATGGCTTCGCCAGCCTGGGCCCAAAGCGCCTTTCTGGGCCAGACGAGGGTGAGGGATTGTTTGTATCGGGGCGCGAGGCGGATCATCGCGGGCGGGCGATGGACTCGGGAGAGCGAGCTTTCCGGCAATATCGAGAGGTAGCCATGGTGGCTGACGAGATTGATGATCACAGGGATCGAGTCTACATCGATCAGGGTCAGGCGCCGCCGCTCGCTTTCGCTCAGCGTATCTTCCAGAAAACGCGTCGCCTCGCGCCTCAGTCCGCTCTTGGCACTCGGCATTGCGATCGGGGAGGCGCACAGCAGGCGCGCGAAGTCGCCGTCCATTTCGGAAAGTATCGCCGCGGCGCCAGCGAGCGCCAGTGGCGTTTCCGATACGAGCCGGCCATCGAATTCGCTGGGGAAGTCGGCGACGTCGAGGAGTGCGGCGTCAAAGCGCCGGCTCTTCAGCCCGGCGATGAGTTCGTCCGCCGTGGTGCTTGAAATGAACAGGTGCTGACGGGGGCGGGAAGCATGCCAGGCGGCCGTCAGCGCCGCCAGCATGCGCGCGATCTCGCTCTCGGGGCCGAGCGGCATCACCGCACCGAGACGCCATGTCGTCGCGTCGCGGCGAAAACGGTCGTCCGACGCGCGCGTCAGGCGTCCCCAGCATTGAAGCAGTTTTTCCGCAAGAGGGATGGCGGCAAGCGCTTCTTCTGTACAGACCACCCCGTGATGGGCGCGCTCGAACAGTGGATATCCGAGGTGGCGTTCGAGGTCCGCCATCTGGCGGGTCAGTTGGGGTTGGCCGAGGGCGAGCATCCGTGCGACCGAGCGAATGCTGCCGTTGCGGGCGATCTTCACGAAACGGTCGAGCGCCGCCAGGCTGACGGGCGGGATCGGGCCAGGCGCAGGGCTCCCGAGGCGGCTGGCGAGAAGCGTTGCGGTTTCCGCCGCCTCCGCGATGTCGGCGATGCGCGCCTGCGCCTCTAGCGTCGGCACGAGCATGGCGCCCTCGCGGCGAAGCAGCGGCACTGAAATTGTCTGCTCGAAGCGCCGGACGGCGGCGCTGACGCTCGACGGCGGGCGCCTGCAGAGCTTCGCCGCACGTCGTATGCCACCTTCCCGCAGCGTCGCGTCAACAAGGACGATCGTCGCAATATCCACGAACCTACCCGCGCCTTGACCAGCGATGCCGATCGATCTGTTCGAGTTTCGGCATCATTCGTTCCGAATTTGGGATATACCACGCATCGGCACTGTGCGCATAGCATGCTCGCAAAAGAGGTTTCGTTTCAACATGCTGCAATCGGTCAAGACCATCGTCCTGTGCGGAAAACCGCTCGACTTCGGGCTCCTCGAAGAGATCGGCTCCGGGCTGGCGCGACCGGTCGCGGATGATGCCGGCATGGAGCGGGTGGCCGCTACGCACAAGGTTGTTGCCGACCGCGTCGCGATGGGCCTGCCGGTCTATGGCTCGAACACCGGCGTCGGCTCGATGAAGGACCGGCTATGGACGGCGGACGACCTCGCCGAATTCAACACTTCGCTCGTGCGCGCCCATCACTTCGGCACTGGCGAATTCTTTGCCGCGCCGATCATCCGCAAGGCGATCGCCATCCGGGTCAACACCGCGATGCGCGGGCACACGGGATGCAGCCCGGAACTTATCGATGCCTTCGTCGCGCTTCTCGAGCGGGGCATCGTCCCGGCCGTGCGCCGTCATGGCTCGATGGGCTGCGCCGATATCGGCCTGATGGGCCAGGTTGCCTCCGTTCTGACGGGCGTCGGCGAGGCCTATTACAACGGCCAGCTGATGACGGCGGAGTCGGCGCTGACGGAGGCGGGGCTCACCCCCTTCGTCATGCGGGCGCGCGATGCGCTCGCCGCGCTGAGTGTCAACGCCATCTCCTACGCGGCGGCGGGCGACGTCCTGCGCGAGGCGGCGTCAGCGATCCGCGTCCTGCTCGTGACTGGCGTCATGTCGTCTCGCGCGCTCGGCGCCTCGGCCGATCCTTGGCTGGTGGCGGCGACGCTTTCGACGCGCGGCGAGGCACTCGTCGGATCCTGGCTCTACGGCCAGTCGGGCATGGCGGATTGGCCCTTGCCGACGGCGATCCACGATCCGCTAAGTCTGCGCATGACCGCCCAGGTCTTCGGCGCCGTCGTCGACACGCTGCTGGTGGCCGCTGGCCGGCTTGTCGAGGCAACCTATCTCTCGGACGACAATCCCGTGGTGCTCGGCGGCCAGGTGCATTCATCCGGCGCGTCGCTGCCGCTGACGACGACGCTCTATATCGAGGCGGCGCAGATTGCCTTTTCGCATGTGGCGCGCAATGTACTGAACCGCTGCATCCTGCTTTCGAACGGCGGAAGGCGCAATCTCTCGGTCAATCTCGTTGCCCCCGGGGAGGTCGCCACCGGGCTCGGGCCGCTGATGAAGCTCGCGGTCGAACTCTACATGCGTGTCCAGTCGCTTGCCGTACCCTTGTCTGCGCAGTCGATCGTCGTTGCGGGCGGACTGGAGGAAGAGGCGACCTTCCTGCCGCTGATCGTCGAACGCATGGAGGCGCAGGTTCGCGACCTCCGGCAACTGGCGGCGATCGAGGCGATGCTGTCGGCACAAGCCATCGATCTCGTCGGCGACGAACCAAAAGGCGTCGTCAGGCTCGCCTATGATCGCACCCGCTCGGTCAGCCCGATCTATCTCAAGGACCGGCCGCTCTCGAAGGAGATCGAAGCGCTGCAGGCGGCGTTCACCGACCATGACCTGTTGCGCGCCTTCGTCGAGTCTGCGCCGATGCCGGAATTCGACGATTTCTTCGCGTTGTCCAAATGAACTGGCAAAATGAACGGGAAGGGAAGAGCAATGTCCGACTTCGATCTCGTTCTGAAGGGCACCGTCGTACTGCCGCATCGCGTCGTCGAAGGCGGACATGTGGCGGTGCGAGACGGCAAGGTGGTGCATGTCGGGCAGGGAGCAGCCCCGTCGGCACGAGAACGGCACGAGCTCGGCAGGGCGCTGATCCTCCCCGGTGCGATCGATGCCCAGGTGCATTCGTTGTCGCAGAAGAACCAGGAGGATTTCATCTGGTCGACACGCTCGGCTGCCGCCGGCGGCGTGACGACGATCGTCGACATGCCCTTTGACGAGGGCAATCTCGTCTGCTCGGCGGAAGCGGTCAGACGGAAGATCGCCCATGCGAGCCCGCAGGCCCGCGTCGATTTTGCGCTCTACGGTACCATCGATCCCGAGGAGGGGGCGTTGCGGATTGGCGAGATGGTGGAGGCCGGTGTTGCCGCCTTCAAGTTCTCGACGTTTGGAACGGACCCGAAACGGTTCCCGCGAATTCCCGCTGGATTGTTGGAGGAGTGCTTCCGGGCGATCGCCCCGACAGGACTGACCGCCGGCGTTCACAATGAGGATGACGAGGCGGTACGGGCCGCGATCGATAAGGTCAAGGCCGCCGGCATCAGCGACTATCGGGCCCACGGTCTTTCGCGGCCGCCGCTGACCGAGCTTCTTGCGACCAACCAGATCTATGAGACGGGTGCCGCAACCGGCTGTCCAGCGCATGTGGTGCATTGCTCGCTTGGCCGCGGCTACGAAATCGCGGCTGCCTATCGGGCGCAGGGCCATGCCGCGACGATCGAGTGCTGCATTCATTATCTCACTTTGGACGAGGAGAACGACGTCCGCCGCCTCGGCGGCAAGGCCAAGATCAACCCGCCGATCCGCCCGCGCGCGGAGGTTGAAAAACTCTGGCGGCATGTGGCTGACGGCAATGTGACGCTGGTTTCGACCGATCATGTGAGCTGGTCGGAGGATCGCAAGACCAATCCGGATATGCTTGCCAATGCGTCCGGTGTGCCGGGCCTTGAGGTGATGGTGCCGCTGTTCGTCAAGGGTGCGCTGGAGCGCGGCATTCCGCTGACGCGCGCCGCTGAGCTTATGGCGCTCAACCCCGCGCGGCATTTCCGAATCAACCACTGCAAGGGAGCGCTCGAAGCCGGCAAGGATGCCGATATTATCGTCATGACGCCGGAATCCTATGTCTATGATGCGGCGACAAGCGGTAACAATGTCGTCGGCTGGTCGCCCTATAACGGCATTCGCCTGCCGTGGCGGGTCTCCGCCACCTATCTGCGCGGACGCCTCGTCTGTGATGGCAGTCGGGTCGTCGCGGAGCCGGGCACCGGTGCCTTCGTGCGGCCGTTGCCGAGCCTGCCGCTTCGGGAGCCGCGGCAATGACCGCATCGCAAACCAATCTGCCGGTCGATGCGCGCCGCATCGCCGATATCGTCAGGGGCCTGGAGCGCATAACCGAGCCCGACCACCCCTACACCCGCCGCGCCTTCACGCCGCTATTTCTCGAAGGTCGCGCCTTCCTCGAAGAACGGTTCAGCGCCGCGGGTCTCGATACGAGGATCGATGCGGCCGGCAACCTCATCGGCCGGCGCAAGGGTCGCAAACCGGCGCTCGGCACGATCATGCTCGGCTCGCATTCCGATACGGTGCCTGAAGGCGGCCGCTTCGACGGGATCGCCGGCGTTGCGGCGGCGCTCGAAGTGGCGCGATCCCTTTCTGACGCCGGTATCGAGCTCGACCATGATCTGGAGATCGTCGATTTCCTTGCCGAGGAGGTGTCGATCTTTGGCGTTTCCTGCGTCGGCAGCCGCGGCATGGCGGGGGTCGTTCCGGATGGCTGGCTGAGCCGTGCGCACGACGAGCTGACGCTCCGCCAAGGCATCGTCAAAGTAGGCGGTGATCCTTCCCGTCTGCCTTCGTCCAAGCGCTCCGACGTCAAGGCCTTCCTGGAGCTGCATATCGAGCAGGGGCCGGTGCTCGAGGCCGAGCGCCTGGATATCGGCGTGGTGACGGCGATCTCCGGGATTACCCGCATCGAGATCATCGTCGAGGGGCAGGCGGATCATGCGGGCACGACCCCGATGGGGCGCCGCCGCGATGCGCTTGTCGCCGCCTCGCGGCTTGTGCTGGAGATCGAGAAGCTCGGCTTTGCCCATGCGGCAGGCGAGGGGCACTTCACCGCGACCGTCGGCGAATTCGAAATCGAGCCCAATGCCGCCAATGTCGTGCCCTCGCGGGCGCGGCTCTTGATCGATGCCCGCGCCGAGTTGCGGCCGCAGATGGACGTGTTCATCGCGGAGGTCGAAGCGCTTGCCGCACGCATCGCCGAGGAGGTCGGTGTCACAATCACGCCGAAGGTGATCTCCGACAATCACCCGACACCCGGCGATCCATTGGTTCTCGCGACGCTGGAAGCGGCCTGCGGGCGCGTCGGCGCGCGGCATCGACTCATGGCTTCTGGCGCCGGGCACGACACGGCTTGGATGGGCCGGATAACGAGATCCGCGATGATCTTCATTCCCTGTCGCGATGGCCGGTCGCATGCGCCCGAGGAATGGGCGGAAAACGACGATATCGCGCTTGGCGCGGCGGTGCTGCTCGAGGCAGTGCTCCGGCTCGACGGACAATTGCAGGAGAAGACGTAGATGGGCCGAATATTGACGGAAAAGGATGTCGAGGCGGCAGTCAAGGGCGGCTCCGTCTACGCGGCGGGCGGTGGCGGCTGGGCGGATCACGGGCGAATGCTGGGGCTTGCGGCGGTCTCGATCGGCAAGCCGGAGTTGGTCTCGATCAACGAGCTGGAGCCGGACGATTGGGTGGCGACCGCCGCTGCAATCGGCGCGCCGGCCTCCACCACGCCGTGGGAGATGCGCGGTGTCGATTACGTGAAGGCGGTTGAACTGCTGCAGGAGGCGCTCGGCGAAAATCTTACTGGCCTGATCATCGGGCAGAACGGCAAGTCCTCGACGCTGAATGGCTGGCTGCCCTCGGCGATCCTCGGCACCAAGGTGGTTGATGCCGTCGGCGATATCCGCGCCCATCCGACAGGCGACATGGGATCGATCGGTCTCGCCGGTTCGCCTGAACCGATGATCCAGACGGCGGTTGGGGGAAACCGCGAGGAAAACCGCTATATCGAACTCGTGGTCCGGGGTGCAACGGCCAAGGTGTCGCCGATCCTGAGGACCGCTGCGGACATGTCAGGCGGCTTTATCGCCTCCTGCCGCAATCCTGTCCACGCGTCCTACGTCAAGGCCAATGCCGCGCTCGGCGGCATCTCCATGGCGCTGACTCTGGGCGAGGCGATTATCGCTGCGGAAGGCAAGGGCGGCAGTGCCGTCATCGATGCAATCGCAAACACCACCAACGGCTCCATTCTTGCCGAGGGAACCATCACCGACAAAACCGTCGTCTATACCAAGGAAGCCTTCGATATCGGCACTGTTACGCTCGGGAAGGGCGATGACTCAACGATACTCCATGTGATGAACGAATACATGGCCGTGGAAACGCCGGACGGCACTCGCCTTGCAACCTTCCCGGATGTCATCACCACGCTGTCTCCGGAAGGCGAACCCTTGAGCGTCGGGCAGTTGCAGGTGGGCATGACGGTCTTCGTGCTGCATGTGCCGAAGTCGGTGATCCCGCTCGCCTCCAGTGTGCTCGACCCGTCCGTCTATCCGCCGGTCGAAAAGGCGATGGGGATCGAGATTGCACGCTACGCCTTGGCGGGGAAGCGTTGACGGGAGGGCGATGTGGCGCGCGATCCGGGGCTTGAGGAACTGGTGAGGCAAGACCTCGGCGATCGGCCGGGGCTTTCGGAAAAGCCGATGTTCGGTGGTCTGGCCTTTCTCGTGAACGGCAATCTGCTCTGCGGCGCCCGCGAGGATGGAATGCTGGTGCGGCTTGGCAAGGGCAATGACGATTGGGCCTTGGCGCTGCCCGGCATCGTGCAGATGGTGATGGGCGAGCGCCGGATGCACGGCTGGGTGCGCGCCAGCGCGGAGTCCTATGGCGACGACGCCTTGCGCCAGCGCCTGCTGGATGCGGCGCTCGCCTTCGTCGAAGCTTTGCCGCCGAAGTGAATGAAGGAGGGCGCAGCTTGCCCCTCACCCTAGCCCTCTCCCCGCTCGCGGGGAGAGGGAACGGCCGCACCGGTTGCCGCAAGTGCCGGCGGACGCGATGGCCACGATGTCCCCTCTCCCCGCAAGCGGGGAGAGGGTTAGGGTGAGGGGCAAATTCTGCGTCCACGCAACAAAGGACGACCACAATGCCCAAATCCAATCCCCGTCATCCGAACTTTCCGATTCCCGGCGGGCCGGAGCTGCGCGCCAGGGGCTGGCGGCAGGAGGCGCTGCTACGGCTGCTCGAGAACGTCCTTTCGGTCGGCGAGGACCCGGATAATCTCGTCGTTTACGCGGCGCTGGGCAAGGCGGCGCGCAACTGGCCGTCACACCGAGCGATCGTCAAGGCGCTCATCGAGATGGACGAGGACCAGACGCTGGTCATCCAGTCCGGCAAGCCCGTCGGCCTGTTGAAGACCCATGCCAAGGCACCGCTCGTCATCATGGCCAACTGCAACATCGTCGGCCAATGGGCGAAGGCGGAGGTCTTTTACGAACTGCAACGCAAGGGGCTGATCTGCTGGGGCGGGCTGACGGCGGGCGCCTGGCAATATATCGGTAGCCAGGGGGTGATCCAAGGCACCTACGAGATCTTCATGCGGATTGGCGAGCGCCGCTTCGGCGGCGATCTTTCCGGCCGTTTCGTGCTGACCGCGGGTCTCGGCGGCATGGGCGGCGCGCAACCGCTCGCCGGCCGCATGGCGGGTGCGGCCATCCTCTGCGTCGACATCGATCCCGAGCGGGCAAAGAAGCGCCAGCAGGTCGGCTATCTTCAGGAGATCGCGCCCGACCTCGACGCGGCGCTCGCGATGATCGACGCGGCGGTCAAGGAGAAGCGGGCGCTGTCCGTAGGGCTCATTGGCAACGCGGCGGAAATCTATCCGGAGATCGCCCGGCGCGGCATCGTGCCCGACGTTGTCACCGACCAGACCTCGGCTCATGATCTCGTTTATGGCTATGTGCCGAAGGGCATGAGCCTCGACCAGGTGCGGTCGCTGCGCGAAGACGGGCAGGGGCAGCTGATGGCGGCGAGCCGCGCCTCGATCGTCGAGCATGTGAAGGCCATGCTCGACTTCCAGAAAGAGGGCGCGGAAGTCTTCGATAACGGCAACCTGATCCGCACGCAGGCGCGGGAAGGGGGTGTTGCCAACGCCTTCGATATTCCGATCTTCACCGAGGCCTATCTGCGGCCGCTCTTTGCCCGCGCGATCGGCCCGTTCCGCTGGATGGCGCTTTCCGGCGAGGCGAGCGACATCGCCGTGATCGACGACCTGCTCCTTGAAATGTTCCCGGACAATCGCATCATCACCAACTGGATCCGGCTTGCGCGGCAGCACATTCCCTTCGAGGGTCTGCCGGCGCGCATCGCCTGGCTCGGCCACGGCGAACGCACGGCGCTTGCACGGCGCGTCAATCAACTGGTCGCAAGCGGCGAGCTCAAGGGGCCCGTCGCCTTCTCGCGGGACCATCTCGACGCTGGCGCAATGGCGCATCCGAATATCATGACCGAGCGGATGAAAGACGGGTCGGATGCGATCGCCGACTGGCCACTGCTCGACGCGATGCTGCTCTGTTCTTCGATGGCCGATCTCGTCGTCGTCCATTCGGGCGGAGGCGGCTATGCCGGTTACATGACGAGCTGCGGGGTGACGGTCGTTGCAGACGGCACGAAGGCCGCCGACGAGCGGCTCGACCACGCGCTGACTAACGACACGTCACTCGGAGTCATCCGCTATGCGGATGCGGGCTACGACGAGTCCTTCGAGGAAATCGCCGCAAAGGGCATCGGTCATGTGAAGGTCTGATGGTGCCTCGATGGCGTGTCAGACGACCGTCTCCCCGCCATCGACCACCAGAATCTGCCCGGTCATGTAGGACGACCGATCGGAGACGAGAAAGAGGATCGACTCGGCGATTTCGTCGACGCTCGCCCAACGGCCGAGCGGCACCTTCTCGCGGATATAGGCCTCGATCGCGCCGCGCCCGCCCATTTGCGCAATGAAGGGTTCGTTGAAGGGCGTATCCACCCAGCCGGGGCAGAGCGCATTCACACGCACACCGTATTTCGCATAGTCGCCGGCCATCTGGCGGGTCATGGCGATGACGGCGTGTTTCGTCGTCGTGTAGGCGATCATCTCGCGGTCGTAGAGAACTCCGGAGGACGAGGAGGTGTTGAGGATGACGCCGCGGCCCACCGCCTTCATCGATGGCATGACGAGGCGGGCGGCCATGAAATGGGCGCGGACGTTGAGGCTCCAGGAGCGATCGAAGCCCGCCACGTCGACGCCTTCGAGATCGCCGGCAACCTGGGCACCGGCGTGATTGTGCAGGATGTCGATCCGGCCGTGGCGGTAAAGCACGTCGGCAATGCCATCGGAAAGCGCCTGGTCGTCGGTCACGTCGATCGCCAGCGGCTCGGCGCTGCCTGCGGTGCCGGCGATCGCCGCGACGGTCGCTTCCGCGGCCTTCCGGCTGCGGTCGACAACCACGACATGGGCGCCTTCGCGCGCCATGATGGCAGCGCCTGCCTGACCGATGCCAGAGCCTGCTCCGGTGACGATCGCGACCCGGTCTTTCAGGATCATTGTTTCACTCCCCGGATTTGCTTTTCTTTTCGCGCATGAGAAGGCGCGCTGTCAGGATCAGGAGCAGCGAGGCGACCAATACCAGAGTCGCGATCGCGTTGATTTCCGGCGTCACGCCGCGGCGGATCGAGGCGAAGACATAGATCGGCAGGGTCGTCTTCGAGCCGGCGACGAAGAATGCGATGATGAAATCGTCGAAGGAGAAGGTGAAGGCGAGCAGGAAACCGGCGAGGATCGACGGCAGGATCTGCGGCAGCACGATCAGGCGGAAGGTGGTGAGCGGCGTCGCGTAGAGATCGCTCGACGCCTCGACGATGTCACGGCCGAGGCTCGCGATCCGCGCCTTGACGATCATCGTCACCAGCGCCATCGAGAAGAGCCCGTGGGCGGCGATGATCGAGCCGTAGCCGAGGCCGAGCTGCGGCGGCTGATCGCCTGGCCAGATCGTCGCGAGCGCGGGATTGACGAAGGAGAAGACGGCGACGAGCGCGACCAGCGTGGCGATGCCGATGACGACGCCCGGCACGACGATCGCCGCGGCGAACAAGGCGTCGAAGACGGCGCGTGTACGCATGCCGAGCCGCTCCATGCCGAGTGCTGCCATGGTGCCGAAGATGGCGGCGAGTGCGGCGCTGGTGAAGGCGATCATCAGGCTGTTTTCGAGCGCCGAGACCAGGAACGTGTTGCCAAGCGCCTTGCCGTACCAGGCGGTCGAGAAGCCGGTGAACTCGCTCGCATTGCGGCCGGCATTGAAGGAAAACAGCACGACCAGCGCGATCGGCGCGTAAAGAAAGAGATAGACGGAGGAGATGAAGGCGCGCATCAGACGAGGTCCACCTGTCTTGTGCCCGCGACCTTCCAGGCGATCCGCATCGCCACCATCAGCACCACGACGACGACGGCGACGAGGGTGACGGCGATCGCCGAGCCGAACGGCCAATTGCGCGATTGCAGGAAGAGATCGACAAGCGCATTGCCGATGAAGAAGACCTTGCCGCCGCCGAGAAGCTGCGGGATCAGGTACTCGCCGAGGAGCAGGATGGTGACGAGCGCGACGCCGGTCATCACACCGGGTAGCGAAAGCGGCAAGGTGACGCCGAAGAAGGTGGAGACCGGTTTGGCGCCGAGATCGGCGGAGGCCTCCAAGAGCCGGCGGTCGAGCTTTTCCAGGCTCACATAGATCGGCATGATCATCAGCGGCAGATAGCCATAAACGATGCCGAGCAGCACGGCGCCGGGCGTGTTGAGCATCCGCACGTCCTCGATGCCGATCATCGAGAGCAGATTGGGAATGCCGCGCGAACCGAGGATGTACATCCAGGCATAGGTGCGCACGAGCAGGCTCGTCCAGAACGGCACGACCACCAGCGAAACGAGGATGAGGCGATAGCGCGGGTTCGCCCGGACGGCGAGATAATAGGCGACGGGATAGGCGACCAGCAGGCAGAGCATGGCGCCGGCGGGTGCAAGCACCAGCGTGTTCCAGAACGCCGCTGCCCGCGTCGGCAGGTTGGCGAACTGGGCGAAGGTGAAGGCGGCCTGATACCCGCCCTCCGGCGCGCGTTCGCCAAAGGCAAAGACGAGCATGGCGATGAAGGGGAGCACGAGAAAGACGCAGAGCCATGCCGCCGCCGGCGCAACCAGCGCCGCCGTCACCAGGTTCCTCTTCGTGTTCATTGCCGCTCGCATGAAGTTCGGTCCGTCAAAATGCACTTAGATCGAAGGCCCTCATCCGGCCTGCCGGGCCACCTTCTCCCCGCAAGCGGGGCGAAGGTGACTCGTGGCGCCCGCTTCGTTCCCTCTCGCCCATGGCGAAGAGGAGAAGGGGACGAATGGCACGAATGGCACTAGCTTGTCCCCTCTCCCCGCTGGCGGGGAGAGGGATAGGGTGAGGGGCGAATCTCGGAATCACGCCGACTTGAAACGCGCCATCAGCTCGGCGCGGCCGGGATCGGTGAGCGTCACGGCGGCGCCGAATTCGAGCGGCGTGAGCGCCGCCTCGTCCGGATAGACGATCTTGTTCGAAGTGACGTCGGCCGGCAGAAGTTTCAGGACGCGGCTGTCGGTCGTCGGCGCGCCGTTGGCAATGTGCTCCTTGACGGCGTTTTCCGGCGTCATCAGGTAGTTGAGCAGCGCGTAGCCGGCGGCCTTGTTGGCCGCACTCTTCGGGATGGCGTAGAAATCCGACCAGATCTCGCCGCCGTCCTTGCCGAGCACGAATTGGATTTCCGGCATGTCGCGGTTGAGCTGCGCGCCGTCATTGGTCCAGCACATGGTCATCCAGGCGTCGGTCGCCCGCATCGACGGCTGGTAGTCGCTGTTGATCGCATAGAGGTGGGGCTTCACCTTGATCAGCAGTTCCTCGGCCTTGGCGAGTTCGTCCGGCTTGACGGAGTTGAAGGAAAACCCAAGCGAGACCAGCGCATTGCCGATGGTGGTGAGCTGGTAGTCGTGCACCATGGCGCGGCCGTCCGCCTCGGTCATCGCCACGTCGAAGAACTCCTTCCAGCTCGTGACCGGGGTCTTGATCTTGCTGGAGTTCACTGCGATGCCGGTCGTGCCCCAGTTCTTCGGCACGGCATAGGTCTTGCCGTCGACGATACCCTCGTTGGTGAAGCGGGCGTTTTCGGTCGAGGCGTCGTACTTCGGCAGCTTCGACATATCGAGCTCGTCGATCAGGCCGAGCTTCACATAGGTCGAGATCGTGTAGTTCGTCGGGACGAAGAGATCCCATCCGGTGCCGCCCGCCTGGAGCTTCGCCAGCATTTCCTCGTTCGAGCCGAAAACGTTGACCTCGACGGCAACGCCGGTTGCGGCCGTAAAGGCCTCGAAGGTGGCGGGATCGTGATAGTTCGGCCAGGTCGCGATCGACATTTGCGTGCCGAGGTCGCCGGCGAAGGCCGTGGAATTGAAGAGGCCAGGCTGGCGCGCGAAGACGGCGGCTGCAAGGCCGAGACCGGTCACGCCGAGGAAGTGGCGGCGCGTAACCGAGCCGCGCTTCAGGCGCATCAGCTCGTCGGCAAGCTTTTCGGCAGTAATCGGGGCATTCTCTCTGTACCACTTGTTCATGATGCTGTTCCCTTATCGTTGACGTGCAGTGATGGCAGCAGGTCCGGCGGTTCAGGCCGGGAAGACGTGAAGCGCGTTGGGATCGAAGGCGAGCCCGATTCTTTCGCCGGGCTCCGCGAGATCGCTTTCGTTGAGGCTCCGGCGGTCGGCGGTCACCAGAAAGTCGCCGAGGCCGTCGACCTCGACGGAATATTCGACTGACGAGCCCAGGAAGATGCGGTGGGTGACTGTGCCCTGAAGCGTCGCCGCGCCATCGCGGACGAGGCTGATCGCTTCCGGGCGGAGTGCAACCATGGCCGCGCCGAGTGTGCCGTTGGCGCTCGCGGGTTTCGCAAGGCCGACGCCGTTCGCCAGCCGGATCGAATTCGTGCCCGCGTCGACGGTGGCGGCGATGCGGTTGGTCTTGCCGACGAAGTCGGCGACGAAGAGGCTCGCTGGATGGTCGTAGATCTCCTGCGGCGGACCGATCTGGACGATACGGCCGGTGCTCATGACACAAACGAGGTCGCTCATCGATAGCGCCTCTTCCTGGTCGTGGGTGACCAACACGAAGGTGATGCCGAGTTCGCGCTGCAGGCTCTGGAGCTCGATCTGCATGGCCGTCCGCAGCTTCTTGTCGAGGGCGGCCAGCGGCTCGTCGAGAAGCAGCACCTTCGGCTTGTTGACGATAGCGCGGGCGAGCGCCACGCGCTGCTGCTGGCCACCAGACATTTCGTGGATGCGGCGCTTGCCGAAGCCGCCGAGGCGCACCATCTCCAACGCCTCCTGTGCCCGACGGGCGATTTCCGTAGCGGCGATGCGTGGGCGCATCTGCTTCAAGCCATAGGCGACGTTCTGCTCGACATCGAGATGCGGGAACAGTGCATATTGCTGGAACACCATGTTGACCGGCCGGCGATAGGCGGGCACGCCGTTCATCGGCTGACCGCCGACATAGACCGTGCCCTCGCTCGGTTGCTCGAAGCCGCCGATCATGCGCAGGCAGGTAGTCTTGCCGCAGCCGGAAGGGCCAAGCAGCGCCACGAACGCGCCTTTCGGCACTGCGAGGTTGATGTCCGAGACGGCCGTCACGCTGCCATAGCGTTTGGCGACCGAACGGAATTCGATGTCGTTCGTCGAAGCGGATGTCACGTCTGTTCCCTGCGGTTGTTCTTCGAGGATGTGGCACTCCTGGCCCCATCTTCCACCGTCATTGCCAAGCAGCCTAGTCAAATGCGGTGGCGCTGGTATATACCCCAAGAGAGGTATTTCAACCCGGATTGCCCTGTGGAAGGAGTATACCCTGAAGCGGCAAAAACGGGCGGGGAGTGCGATTTGAGTATCGACCTCGATGGACTTTTTCAGGCGCTGGCACCCTTGGTCGACGGCGTGCCGATGAAGGATCAAGCCGTCGGTGGCGCATTTCGTCGGCTGATGTCGACCCTGATGAACTTCGATTATGTCGTCGTCTTCGCCTATCGCGGCAAGGAGCGCCCGATCGATCTCTACAGCACCTTCGACGCGAAGGATCACGTTCTCTTCGTCAGCCTCTATCAGGCCGGGCCCTATCTGCTCGACCCCTTCTATCACGCCGCATGCGCGCCGAAGCCCGGCGTCTGGCGGATGCGGGAACTGGCGCCGGACCGCTTTTTCTCCAGCGAATACTACCGCACCTACTACGTCCAGACCGGGCTTGCGGAGGAGATCGGCTTTTTCGTCCCGATCAGCGGTGAGATCACTGTCGTCCTCTCGTTGATGCGACGCGAGGCGACCGGCACCTTCAGCGCAGCGGAATTTGCTTTGCTCAGGAGGGCCGAGCCCTTGGTGGCGGCGCTTGTACGCCACCACTGGGCCGATCTCGGCCGCCGCTTCGACGCGGCGCTGGCGAAGACGGGGCGAGGCCGGCGGAAGGCGACGCATCCGCCCGCCGACGGCGTCTGGCAACACCTGAACCTGACCGAAAGGGAGGCGGCGATCATCGAACTGGTGCTTCAGGGGCATTCGTCGGAATCAATTGGCCTGAAGCTCGGCATCTCGACGGGCACCGTCAAGGTTCACCGGCGCAACGTCTATCGCAAGCTCGGCATCTCCTCTCAGACCCAGCTTCTTTCGCTCTACCTCAGGAATCTCGGCCAGTAAGGCCTGGGGCGAGGAGCTGGTTTCGGTTCCCGTCTCGACGTTGCGGCCTTGACTGCCTTCCGGTGAATATTTGAGGATGCGCGCATTTCCTTCTGCATCTTTCCTTAAACCGGAGCGGTTTAAGGAAAGATGCAGCAACTCAAAGTGCTACAGCGACCTTCGTGCGTCTGAAAAGCCGCACGGCGGTGTAGAAGAGCCGGAGCGTTCGATGTCCGAGATCCCGCAACACAAGCCGCCTTCGGTTGCTCATCATGTCGCCAGAATGAGCGGGCGGGATCCGCACGAGGGACATCGCGTCGCGACACCGTTGGAGTTGCTCTTCGACCTGACCTTCGTGATCGCCTTCAGTCTTGCTGCCGCACAGCTCGCGCATCTCCTGGCTGAGGGGCACTTCAAGGCCGGGCTGATTGGCTTCGGTTTCGCGAGCTTCGCGATCTGCTGGGCCTGGGTGAATTTTTCCTGGTTCGCTTCGGCCTACGATACCGACGACTGGGTGTTTCGCTGCGTAACGATGGTGCAGATGGTCGGCGTGCTCATACTCGCCATCGGGCTGCCGCCGATGTTCGAGTCGATCGACAAGGGCGAAAATCTGAATAACGGCGTCATGGTGCTCGGTTATGTCGTGATGCGGGTCGCCATGGTGTTCCAGTGGCTGAGGGCGGCGCGCGAGGATCCGCTCCGCCGCAAGGCCTGCACCACCTATGCGGCGGCGGTCTCGATCGCCCAGATCGGCTGGATCGTGCTGATCTTCATCGATTTCTCCCTGCTCGTCACCTTCGTGTTCGTCGTCGTGCTGACCCTGGTCGAAATGGCCGGGCCGGTGATTGCGGAGTCGCTGCAGGGTGGTACCCCCTGGCACGCGCACCATATTGCCGAGCGCTACGGCCTGCTTGCGATCATCGCACTCGGTGAAGGCGTGGTTGGAACCGTCGCTTCCGTGACGGCCGTCGTCGAGGGAAGCGGCTGGAATGTCGATGTCGCCCTTGTCTGCATCGCCGGCACCGGACTGACCTTCGGCATGTGGTGGATCTATTTCACGCTCCCGAGCGCAGAAATCCTTCACAAGTTTCGCAAGCGCGCCTTCGTCTGGGGCTATGGGCACATGGTGATCTTCGCCGCCATCATCGCGACGGGTGCGGGACTGCACGTCGCTGCCTACTACATCGAGCATAAGGCACATATCTCGTCCGTGGCGGCGGTGATGACGGTCGCCGTTCCCGTTGCGGTCTACATAGGCTTGATCTACGCCATGTACGTCTATCTGGTCAGGGCGATGGAGCGTCGCCACGTCTGGCAGTTCTGCGCCACGGTCCTCGTGCTGGCCGCATCGGTGGGGGCGGCGATGGCGGGCATCGACATGGCGGTCTGCCTTATCATCCTGATGTTCGCGCCGGTGATCACCGTCATCGGTTACGAACGCGCCGGCCATCGCCATAAGGCGCGTGCACTCGAACGCGCGTTCGGTGGCGGGCAGGGCGCGCATTGAGGTCCTGCTTCGGCGTGCAATTGCCGAGTCGCATCAAGGCTTTGCGAGAGACGCCTGTAGATTCGATTCAAGCGCTTCACGAGGTGATTCAATTCGCTCCGGCGTTATGGGCATAGCCGATCACCACGTCTTGCTAAGCTTCAGCGTGAAGGTCCGGCTTTCGCCGTAACCGCAGGTCAAGAGTCCCTGGCATCCCTTGACATATTCCTTGTCGAAGAGGTTGGCGACGTTGAGGGAGGCGGCCCAATCGTTCTTCTCGTATCGGATCGCAGCATCGACGAGCGTGGCGTCTGGCACCTTCTTCGTGTTTTCTGCATCGGCCCAGGATTCGCCCTGGTAACGGACGCCGGCGCCGAGACTCACGCCTTCGAGGGCGCCGCTGGTCACCGTGTAGTCGAGCCACAGCGCAGCCTGCGTTTCGGGTATGAGATAGGGCGACTTGCCGAGCTGCGACGGATTGGTGTCTTCGGTGATCTCGAGATCGGTATAGCTGAAAGCGGAGATGACCTTCCAGTTTTCATCAAGGTTGACTTTGCCTTCAAGCTCGATCCCGCGGGAGCGCACCTCGCCGCGTTGGGTGGAGAGCCCAAGGATGGGCTCAGTCACCTGGACGTTCTGCTTGGTGATCTCGAAGATGGATGCGGTGAACAACCCGTCGATGAACGTCGGCTCGTATTTGATCCCCGCTTCGTACTGGTAGCCCTCTTCGGGCTTCAGTGGCACCAAAGTCGTGACAGCAGGATCAGGGTTGGAGTCGCGTGAACCCACGAGAGGGTTGAAGAAGGTCGCGACACTCACATAGGGCGTGAAGCCGTTGTCGAACTCGTAAGCGAGGCCGGCCCGGCCGCTGAGCGCGCCGTCATCATATCTGAAGTTGGAAGCTCCGGCCCAGGCTGTCGCGCCGTTCTTGAGGTCGGTGTCGACATAGTCGTAGCGCCCATTGAGCGTTACGAGCCAGCCGTCGCCGAAGCGCACCTGGTCCTGGGCATAGATGCCGATCTGCTGTTGCGTGAAGATCTGGTTGATATAGACGGCCGTCGGCCCCTGGGGCGCACCATAGACCGGATCGGTGGGGCTGATCGGTGTAGCGCCTCCCGACGCTCCGATATGGTCGAGCCGGTAGTATTTGTAGTCGAGCCCGGCGAGGAAAGTGTGATTCGTTGCGCCGAGATCGAAATCCGTCTCCGCCCGGTTGTCGATCGAGAAGCTGCCGACTTTCGATGTCGCCTCGAAGCCGATGCGGTTCAGAAGGTAGTCCGGACCGATGGGCTCGACATTGCCGAAGCCCGGACCGACATAGCCGTAGGGGTATGGGTACCGCTCGTGCTTGTGCAGGTGGGCGTAACGCGCGTTCTGGCTAAAGGTCCAGCCATTGTCGAAATCGTGCTTGAACTCATAGCCGAGCATCTGCTGGGCGTAGGTTCCCTCGTCGATATCGGGTTCGCCGAAGTAGGCATTCCGGTCGATCTTGCCGAATGGGGCGTCGACCACCGTTCCGACATAGGGCAGGAAGCCGTTGCCGACATGGACCTGGTCGAGCCCTTGCAGCAGACCGAATACCGTCAGGCTGGTCGCGTCGTCCGGGGCATAGGTTACTTGCGGCAGGATGAAGCCCCGCAGGTCTTCGGAGAAATCCGAGTAATTGTCGCCGCCGGCGATCTTGCCGGTCAGGCGGTAGCGAACGGTTCCGTCTTCGGTCAGCCGGTCATTGACGTCAAAGCCGGTGAAGGCGTTGCCATCGCTGTTGATGCCGATTTCCGTGTAGTAGAGCGGTTCGTCGAGCGGCCGCTTGCTGATCAGATTGATGATGCCGCCCGGATTGGCGCCGCCATAGAGCACGGAGGCAGGCCCCTTCAGCACCTCGATCCGCTCCAGCATGAAGGGATCGATCTGGAAATTGCCGAAGGCGTAACTGAAGAGGGAGAGGCCGTCGAGAAAGACGCCGGTCTGCGCCGCATCGAAGCCGCGGATGTAGAACCAGTCCGTATCGGCGTCGACGCCGAAGGGCGCGGCCATGACGCCGGGCGTATAGCGCAAGGCTTCATCGACCTTGTTGACCACGGCGCGATCGTCCAGTTCCTCGCGACCGACGACCGAGACCGACTGCGGGATTTCGGTCAGCGGCGTCGCGGTCTTCGATCCCGTCGCGGTTGCCTCGGCCACGTAGCCGTCGACCGGGCCTGTTGCGCCGCCGTTCCCCGACGCTCCGCCTTCGACCACCAGTTTGTCAAGCTGGGTGGCGCTGCCGCCCTGCGCCTGCGCCGCTCCGGCGACCAGCAGTACCGCAAATGCCACGCCGCCCGCCAAGACGTCCTTCAAGCGGACCCCGTTGCCATTGTTCTGCATCGTATCTCTTGCCCCGAAATCGGCCCTGCCGCGCTTCACCCCCGAAGAACGCGACCTGGACAGTCGTCCCATTAATAAGATGAGTATTTATCTCAAGTATTTCGACCGGGCTTGTCCGGATCCGGGAAAATTGAACGATCCTGGGCAAATTTCCGCATTGCACCAGGCGGTCGGCGGAGCCGTTTTCAGGAGAGACGGCTCTTTTTCCAAAGCGCCGGCGTCGTGCCGACCGTCTTCCTGAAGACGCGGGTGAAATGTGCCTGATCCGCAAAGCCACTTTCGGCCGCCACAGTCGTCAGCGACCGGTCGTCCTTGATCAGCATTTCCTTGGCGCGTTCGATCCGGGCGTTTGTCTGCCACTGGTGCGGCGCCATGCCGGTCGATGCCTTGAAGGCGTGGCTGAAATGCGATTGCGACAGACCGGTAATGTTTGCCAGTTCTTCGAGCCGGATATTGCGGGCGATGTTTTCCCCGATGTAGTCCACCGCGCGGCGCAGCTGCCAGGCTGCCAACTGGCTGCGCTTGCGGCTCTCGCGCCTGTTGATCTTCATCAGGTCGATGAACAGCGCCAGCGTCAGTCCATCGCCGTAGAGGTCGTGCAGCGGCTGCGGATTGAGGCATTCGGCCGCGATCAATTCTGCGAGGTGGAGAAAACGAGGCTCCTGAAACATCAGCCGAGGCGTCTCGACCGCGCTGGGATCGAGATCTTCCATCAGACGTCGGCTGAGCGCATCGACGTTGAAGTGCAGGTCGAGATGCCGCAGGTACTGGATATCGACGACGTCGGTCCAGAGCTCCACGCCGGCCGGTATGTAGGAGAGGGCCTGCCGATGATAGTTCTGGACGGCGCTTCTGCCGTTCGAAGCGAGCTTGACGCGGCAATTGCCTCCGCCCCTGGCGTCGAGCACGATGAACAGGCGCGGATCTTCCGCGACGTAGTAGCCGCCCGCGTGAGGAATGCATTCGACGTCCCACACATCGGCAACAACACCATTCCAATGACGCCGGTGGAGTCCGCCTACGACAGAGAAACCGCTGATCTTGTTCTGCATGCGCGGCTGAAATGTCATTGTCACATCCCTGGCTCGCTGGGCCTTACGGCCCAACGAAGTGCATAATCTTTCGCTTTAGAGTCAAGTTTCGATATCGCAGTGCATCGGAATTTTCAATTGCGCCGACCACGCAGCAGGCATTCGAGCTTTGCAGGAAAAAAATGGGGCACGACCGGTACCGGTCGTGCCCCTCGACATGTTTGTTCGGACGGAGCCTCAGGCGTCGATCAAGGCCAGCTTGGCGCGGGCGTCGAGGATCTGGGCGCAGGCATTGGCGGCCTCTTCGCCTTTGATGACGAAATGATCACGGAAGAAGGCGATCAGCGGCGCGCTTTCCTGGAAATTATGCGGCGTGAGCACGGCGGAAAGGACCGGCACATCAGTGTCGAGTTGCACGCGCATCATGCCGTCGAGCACCGTGCCGGCGACGAAGTCGTGGCGGTAGATGCCGCCGTCGACCACGAAGGCCGTTCCGAGAATCGCGGAATAGCGGCCGGTCCTGGCAAGCGTCTGTGCATGCAGCGGGATTTCGAGAGCACCGGGGACGTCAAAGATCTCGACGTCAGCCGCGTTGCCGCCGAGCTTCGTCCACTGCGCGACGAAAGCATCGACGCAGCGATCGACGATGTCGGCATGCCAGCGGGCGCGGACAATTGCAATCCTGGCGGAGGGTTGGGAAAGAATGGTCATGGTCTCAAGCCTTTCAGGGTTTGGCGTTTTCCAATGATCCCGTCGGGCGAACATGCACGCGCGAAGAGCCCGAGAAGGGACTCCGCTCCTGCTTGCTCTCTTCCATCCGGACTGTAACCGTCGGCTCCGGAGTCTGACCGGATCTGCTGACCTTCGGATGCGTGGCAGCTTCCGAAGCGCTCGCGGGCTCCAGCCGCATGATCTTTTCGGATCGCTTGGCTGCTACCGCCGGTGGGGAATTTCGCCCCGCCCTGAGAACGCTTGCGACTATATAGGCCGGCAGGGCGCGGTCAAACGCGCGCTGCGACGGAAAAACGGGAAATCGCGACAGATTTTTCCAAGGCGGGCCCCTAGCCGGAACAAATCATTCTGGCGATCAGCGGGACCTATTCGCGGATGACGAGTAGATCCTTGGCGGCGAAGCGTAGCGTGACGTTTTCGCCGGAGACCGGCGGGGTGAGGCCCGGATCGTTGAACGTGTCGAATGAGATGATGTCGTTACCGACGCGCAATTTTGTGCGAATGACGGAGCCGAGGAAGCTCGTCGCGACGACCTCACCGATGAGGGCCGTGTCGCCCTTGGCGCCTTCGGCAATCGAGCCCGCTTCCGGGCGCAGCGCGAGCGAGATGCTGTCGCCACCCTTCATGCCGGCGACCGGCTCCTTCAGCGAAATCCGTTGACCGCCGATGGTGACGGCACCGCTTGCCGGATCCGCAACCTTGCCCTCGATGATGTTCAGCGTGCCGACGAAGGAGGCGACGAAACGGGTCGCCGGCGTGTTGTAGATCTCGAACGGAGTGCCGATCTGGTCGGCGTGTCCGGCATTCATGACGACGATGCGGTCGGAGATCGACAGCGCCTCTTCCTGGTCATGCGTCACGAAGACGGTGGTGATGCCGAGCTGCTGCTGGATCTGCCGGATTTCCTCGCGCAGCGAAACGCGGATCTTCGCGTCGAGGGCGGAGAGCGGTTCGTCGAGCAACAATACTTGCGGCTTGACGGCGAGGGCGCGGGCAAGCGCCACGCGTTGCTGCTGACCGCCGGACAATTGATAGGGGAAGCGGTCCGCCAGGTGCTCGAGCTTAATAAGCCCGAGCATCTGCTTCACCCGTTGATCAATTTCCGTTTTTTGAGCCCCCGCGACCTTGAGGCCGAAGGCGACATTGTCGTGCACGTTCATGTTCGGGAACAGTGCATAGGCCTGGAACACCATGCCGATGTTGCGCTGGTTTGGCTTCAGTGCGCCCTGGTCCTTGCCGTCGATCAGGACGGTGCCGCCCGAGGGAGTCTCGAAGCCGGCGATCATCCGCAGGATCGTGGTCTTGCCGCAACCCGAAGGGCCGAGAAAGGAAACGAACTCACCCTTGTTGATGCCCATGTTGAAGTTGTGCACGACCTGAACCGGGCCGAAGGACTTCTGGATATTGGTCAGTGTCAGGAATGCCATGTGATCAAGCCTTGGCCGGAGCGGATTTCTGGAAGCGGGACACGAGCTGGATCAGACCCATGCTGAGCCAGGTGATGGCGAATGCGATGACGGCGAGCGCCGAAGGCTCATAGGCCTTGTTGGCGCCGACGAGCTGCAGGTAGGGGCCGAAGGCCGGCCGGTTGAGCAGCGCCGCCATCGTGAATTCGCCCATGACGATAGCGAAGGTGATGAAGGAGCCAGACAGCACGCCGCTCATCACATTCGGGAAGATGCAGCGGAAGAGAATCGTCGGCCATTTGGCGCCGAGGCTCTCGGCCGCTTCCGTCAGCGTCCGGACATCGATCGCCCGCATCGCGGTATCCACGGCGCGGTACATGTAGGGGAGCGACAACGTCATATAGGAAAACATCAGGAGCGCGTTCGTCCCGGAAGTCGAGCCGGTCAGCGGTAGCACCGACGAGGAGTTATAAAGGCGCAGATAGCCAAAGACGATGACGATCGCCGGAATGACGAGCGGCAGCAGCGTGATGAATTCGACGACAGGCCGCACTTGCGGCAGGCGGAGCCGCACCCAGTAGGCGGTCGGCACGACGAGCAGCATGCCGAAGACGATGGTCAAAAACGCCATCAGCATCGAATAGCCGAAGGTCTCGCGAAACTGGATATCGGAGAAAACCGACTGATAGGCGTCGAAGGAATAGGCGCCGCGCCGCATGCGTAGCGAGAATTCCAGCGTGCCGAGCAGCGGAATAATGAAGTAGCCCGCTCCGATGGCGATGGCGATCCAGGCGCCGAGGCGTTGTGCTTTCATTTCTGCCACCGTTCGGCGCGCATTCGCAGCCAGATATAAAGAATGTTGGAAATGCCGGTGATGACGATCATGCCGAGCGCCAGCGCATAACCGAGGTTGGCGTTGTGCAGCACGTCGCCGCGGATCTGCGCATAGAGCAAGATCGGGACGATGTTGAGCGAACTGCCGGTCAGTGCGTAGGCCGTGGCGATGGCACCGAAGGCGTTGGCGAAGAGCAGCAGCGTCGTGCCGAGCAGGCTCGGCCAGAGGATCGGCAGGGCCACCATGCGCCAGTATTGCCAGGTCGAGGCGCCGAGGATCTCGGATGCCTCGCGCCATTCCTTCTTCATGCCGTCGAGCGCCGGCGTCAGGATCAGCACCATCAGCGGGATCTGGAAATACATGTAGGTGATGGTCAGGCCGAAGAAGCTCAGGAGGTTGAAGCCGGTCGAATAGAGATTGAAGCCGAACCAGTCGCGCAGGAAAACCGTGACGAGGCCCGTGCGGCCGAGCGTCGCGAGAAACGCGAATGCCAGCGGCACGCCGGCGAAGTTCGAGGCGACGCCGGAAAAGGTGAGAAGGCCGGAGCGGACCCAGGCGGGGACGCCGCCGAGCACGATCGCCCAGGCGAGGAAGAAACCGATCAGCGCGCCGCCGAGCGAGGAGGCGACCGAGACTCGGATGGAGATCCAGTAGGCAGAGAGAATCGAAGGCGTGAAGAGGTCGGCGATGTTCTTGAAAGTAAGTTCGCCCTCCGGCGTCAGGAAGGCGCCGGTCACGAGATAAAGCGTCGGGACGATCAGGAACATCAGCGCGAAAATCATGAACGGCGCGATGCCGAGCCAGTCGATAATCGCCCGTTTGCTGATCCGAGGTGCTGCTATTGCTGTTGTCGTGGTCATCGCGTTTTGGCCGTCCCGGCATCAAGGGAAGCCTCCCCGCCGCGCGTGCGGAGGGGAGGCCGGTCTTGCAATTATTGTACGTTGGCGCCGACGACGGCGTCCCACTTGGTGGTGATTGCCGTCTTGCCGGCTTCCTGCTCTTCGAGCGTCGGGAAGACGGCCTTTTCATAGGCCGCTGCCGGCGGCAGCTTGTCGAGCATTTCCTGCGGGATCTTGCCGTTCTTGGCGAGATCGTTGAAGCGGATCGGGTGGCAATAGCCCTTCAGCCAGCCGAGCTGACCTTCGTCGGAATAGAGGTATTCCATCCAGAGCTTGGCAGCATTCGGATGCGGTGCGAAGGCCGAGATAGCCTGGACGTAGACGCCGGCGACGACGCCCGAAGCCGGAACGACGACTTCGACCGGCGGGTTGCCGTTCAGGCTGTCGCGCCAGGAGAGACCGTTATAGTCCCAGGCGATGATGATCGGGGTGGAGCCTTGGGCGAGCGAGGCCGACTTGCCGATGACCGGAACGAAGTTGCCTGCCTTGTTGACCTCGCCGAAGAAGCCGAGGCCAGCCTCTCCAGCCTTGGCGGCATCCGTCTCACCGGCGGAAAGGCCGGCGGCATAGACGGCCTGCACGGCTTGGTTGGACGCGCGCGGATCGCCGGCAAGGGCGACCGAGTTTGCATAGTCCGACTTCTTGAGGTCGGCCCAGTCCTTCGGCACGTCCTTGACGATGTCGGTGTTCACCACGAACGAGAGAACGCCGTAATAGTCGCCGTACCAGTAGCCGTCGGCGTCCTTGGCGCTATCCGGGATCGAGTCCCAGGTCGAGACCTTGTAGGGCTGGATCAGGCCTTCGGCCTTTGCCGACGGGCCGAAGGAGAGGCCGACGTCGATCACGTCGGGCGCCTGCGGGCCGGTGTTGCCCTTGTTGGCCTTGATGGCTTCGATTTCGTCGCCCGAACCGGCGTCCGGGTTCAGTTCGTTGACTTCGATGCCGTACTTGGCCTTGAAGCCGGCAATGACGTCGCCATAACCGCACCAGTTGTGCGGAAGCGCGATCGTGGTCAGCGTGCCTTCCTTCTTGGCGGCGGCGATAAGCTCCTCGCTCGGCTCGGCGACGGCGATCGCCGACGTTGCGAGCAGCATGGCGGTGGAAAGCGAGAGCAGGCGTTGAGTCTTTGAAATCACTGACGTTCTCCTTATGTGCTTTCGTTCGTTGTAATTTCGGCGATGCTGTTAATGAGGCGCGATGAAACCTGTGTGACAGGCTCTGTCCCGTTCGCGCCATGCGTGTCGGTCGCTGGACGGCGGTCGCTCCGATTTGCACAGCAGCCGCTGGTATCCTGTGAAGGCTGGTCCATAAACAGCCGGTTCCTCCCTAGACCGGCCTGCGGAAGATGCGTGTCGAATCGAACAGGCCTTCAAGCATCTTCATCCGGTCCCGTGTCTCGTCCCAGTTCGTGTTCTGCACGGCTTCGATCAGCGCCTCGACGAGAAAGAGAAGCATGACCGAACTATCCCAGGCCGAGGGCGCCTCGATCTGTACGCGGAAGACTTTGGAAGAGGATTTGGCGACCGGTGAACCCCACTGGTCCGTGACGAGAACGATTTCGACCCCCCGATCTCGGGCGAAGCGGGCAAGCGTTTCCATCTCCTGTTCGTACCGGCGGATATCGAACAGGATCAGAACGTCGCCCTGCTTCATGTCCAGGACGTAGTGCGGCCAGGAGCTCGGGTTGGCGGCAATCTGGGTGACGCCGGTGCGGATGACCTGGAGATGGGTGAAGAAGTAGTCCGCAATCGATCGGGTGATGCGCCCGCCTGCGAGATAGATATTGCGCTTGCAATCGGCGATCAGGGTGGCGGTTTGGTCGAATTCGCGCGGTTCTATTTGGGACAGCGTCTGGCGCATATTTCCCATGACCGCATCGGCGAACCGGTTGAGTGTGTGCGTGCCAGGGGCGCTCGCGGACCAACGATCGTGCTTGGCGATCGGATTGGAGATCGTCGCCTCGAGTTCCTGGTGGAGCCTTGTCTGAAAGTCCGGAAATCCGCGGAAACCTAGCTTCTGAACCATACGTGCCACGGTTGGCGTCGAAACGCCGGCGTTCTCGGCGACCGTGGTGATCGAGCCGAGTCCGGAGACGGGATAGTTGTCGAGAAGTGTTTCCGCCAATCGCTTCTCGGCGCGCGTCAGCGCCGGGAAATGTGCGTTGATCACATCCGACACCGTCATGGATGCCGCTTTGCTGGTCAATGTCGTTGCCCCTGAACTGGTCTGCGCCAGCTTGTGACGAATTAAACATCGCTGTCACAATCGGAGTCAATCGGCTTTTTGAAGAGATCGTTTCAGATTTTCGTTGACACTCCCTGATTCGTGAAGAATTCTCTTCATTAAGATCGTCTGACGAGGCAATTTGGGGGTGCCGGTTTTGACGGGGCTTTTGACGCAGGCAGAGGGCGATCCGGTCGCCATCGACAATGCCGACGGGAAGGGAGACTTCCTCTTCGTCTGCGAGCACGCGTCGCGCGTCCTGCCGGAGCGCCTGGGGACGCTCGGCCTTTCAAAAGAAGCACTGGAGAGCCACATCGCCTGGGACCCTGGCGCGCTGGCGGTGGCGAGGCATCTTGCCGCGAGGCTCGACGGGACACTCATCCATCAACGCTTTTCGCGCCTCGCCTATGACTGCAACCGGCCACCCGAGTCCGACGCGGCAATGCCGGCCATCAGCGAAATCTACGAGGTGCCGGGCAACAGGGTGATGTCGGCCGCAGAGCGGCAGGCGAGGGTGGAGGAGATCTATCTGCCGTTTCGCGATGCCGTGGCGCGGTTCGTGTGCGAGCGCAAGGCCGCCGGGCGGCGCGTCGTCCTTGTCACCATGCATAGTTTCACGCCCGTCTATTTCGGCAACCCGCGCGCTGTCGAAATCGGCATCCTGCACGATGCCGACAGCCGGCTTGCCGACCGCATGCTTGAGATCGCGACGGACGGGGAGGTCGCCTACGACATCCGCCGCAATGAGCCCTATGGGCCAGCGGACGGCGTAACGCACAGTCTGGTGGAGTACGGCGTGCGAAACGGACTGCCGAACGTGATGATCGAGATCAGAAACGATCTCATTCGCGACGAGATCAGCCAAAGGGTCATGGCTGATTATCTGGAGGGGCTGCTCGCAAAGAGCGCGGCCGCCCTTCCGGCACAATAAAAAGACCCTGGGGAGCGGCAAAGCCGCGGTCCCGTTCCGATGCGAACGGTGTGATGGGCCTCCTGCAATGGCGCGCGAGGTCGAGGAGAAACAGGGGATAGAAGATGTCAGACTATACCGATGTCGATAAGAAGCAGGACATGCAGGTCCTGCATTCGATGGGCTACGCCCAGGAGCTCGAGCGGCGCATGAGCCAGTTCTCGAACTTCGCCGTATCGTTCTCAATCATTTGCATTCTGTCGGGCGGCATCAACTCGTTGGCGCAGGCGACCTCCGGCGCCGGTGGCGCCTCGATCGGCATCGGCTGGCCGCTCGGCTGCTTCATCTCGCTCGTCTTCGCCGTTGCCATGGCGCAGATCGGCTCGGCCTATCCGACGGCCGGCGGTCTCTATCATTGGGGCTCGATTCTCGGCAACCGCTTCACCGGCTGGCTGACCGCCTGGTTCAACCTGCTCGGTCTCGTTACAGTTCTCGGCGCCATCAACGTCGGCACCTATTACTTCTTCATGGGCTCGTTCGGGACACCCTATTTCGGCCTCGAAGACACGACGACGACACGCATCGTCTTCCTCGCGATCATCACCGGCCTGCAGGCGCTCGTGAACCACATGGGTATCGGGCTGACGGCGAAGCTTACCGACTTCTCGGGCTATCTGATCTTCGCGACCTCGATTCTGCTGGCCGTCGTTTGCCTCGCAGTCGCCGACAGTTACGAAATCGGCAGGCTCTTCACCTTCGCGAACTATTCCGGCGAGGCCGGCGGCAGCGTCTGGCCGGAGACATCGGGGACCTGGGTGTTCCTGCTTGGCCTGCTTCTGCCGATCTACACGATCACTGGCTACGACGCTTCGGCGCATACGTCGGAGGAAACGGTGAAGGCTGCGCATTCCGTGCCGCGCGGCATGGTTTCGTCGGTGCTCTGGTCGGCGCTTTTTGGTTACATCATGTTGTGCGCCTTCGTGCTGATGATCCCGAATATGGACGAGGCCGCCAAGCAAGGATGGAACGTCTTCTTCTGGGCGATGGACGCACAGGTGCATCCGATCATCAAGGACATCCTCTATCTCGCCATCTTCGTCAGCCAGTGGCTGTGCGGCCTGGCGACGGTGACTTCGGTTTCGCGCATGATCTTCGCCTTCTCGCGTGACGGCGGCCTGCCAGCCTCGAAGGCGCTCGCCAAGGTCAGCCCGACCTACCGTACGCCGGTTGCGGCGATCTGGACCGGGTCGATCCTTGCCGTGCTCTTCGTCTGGGGATCGTCGCTCGTCTCGATCGGCGATACACCTGTCTACACGATCGTCGTCTCGTGCACGGTCATCTTCCTGTTCTTCTCCTTCGCGATCCCGATCACGCTCGGCTTTTTTGCCTGGGGAACATCGAAGTGGGACAAAATGGGGCCGTGGAACCTCGGCGAAGGCATATTCAAGCTCTTCGCCGTCCTGTCGATCATCGCGATGGTGCTGATCTTCGTGCTCGGCATTCAGCCGCCGAACGATTGGGCGCTTTACATCACCGTCGGCTTCCTGATCGTAACCGGCATTGTCTGGTTCGGCTTCGAGAGCCGCCGGTTCCGTGGGCCGCCGATCGGCGAAGAAGTTGCGCGCCGCCAGGCCGAAATCGCCGCAGCCGAAAAGGCTGTCGGGGAAGCTTGATCAAACACCAAGAGGGCGGGGCCGCGGCTGCGGCTTCCGCCTCATTTTTGCGGCCACGGGAACGGCCGCACCGAAACATGGGATGGTGCTTTCATGAGCTATTCGTTCGAGGAACTGAAAGAGGATGTTGCCGCCGGCCGCATCGACACGGTGCTTGCCTGCCAGGTAGACATGCAGGGGCGCCTGATGGGCAAGCGCTTCCATGCGGAATATTTCGTCGAAAGCGCGTGGAAGGAAACGCATAGCTGCAACTATCTGCTTGCGACCGACATCGAGATGGAGACCGTCTCCGGCTACAAGGCGACAAGCTGGGAGAAGGGCTATGGCGACTATACGATGAGGCCGGATCTCGCGACGCTTCGGCGCATTCCGTGGCTCGAAGGCACGGCGCTGGTGCTCTGCGACGTGCTCGACCACCACACGCACGAAGAGGTGCCGCATTCGCCCCGGGCCATCCTCAAGAAGCAGATCGGACGGCTGGAGGCGATGGGCCTAAAGGCCTTCATGGCGAGCGAGCTGGAATTCTTCCTCTTCGACCAATCCTATGACGATGCGCGCCAGTCCGGCTATCGCGACCTGCAGCTCGCCAGCGGCTACAATGAGGACTATCACATCTTCCAGACGACCAAGGAAGAGGACGTGATGCGGGCGATCCGCAACGGTCTCCAGGGGGCCGGCATTCCGGTCGAAAATTCCAAGGGCGAGGCCTCGGCCGGCCAGGAGGAAATCAACGTCCGCTATGCCGATGCGCTGACCATGGCCGACCGCCATGCGATCATCAAGAACGGCTGCAAGGAAATCGCCTGGCAGCGCGGCAAGGCCATCACCTTCCTCGCTAAGTGGAACTATTCGGCTGCCGGCTCTTCCTCGCATATCCACCAGTCGCTCTGGAGTGCCGAGGGCGAGACGCCGCTCTTCTTCGACAAGAGCGCGCATTACGGCATGTCGGAACTGATGCGGCACTACGTGGCTGGTCTTCTGACCCATGCGAGCGAGATCACCTATTTCCTGGCGCCTTACATCAATTCCTACAAGCGCTTCATGGCGGGCACATTCGCGCCGACCAAGGCGATCTGGAGCAAGGACAACCGTACCGCCGGCTATCGCCTCTGCGGCGAGGACACCAAGGCGATCCGCATCGAATGCCGCGTCGGCGGTTCCGACCTCAACCCGTACCTTGCCTTTGCCGCATTGATCGCCGCCGGCATTTCCGGCATCGAGGGCAAGATGGAACTCGAAGCGCCGTTCGTCGGCGATGCCTATCACGGCACGGATATACGCGAGATCCCGCACACGCTGAGGGACGCAACCGAGGCGCTGACCGGTTCGAAGATGCTGCGCGCCGCCTTCGGCGACGACGTCATCGACCATTATACCCGCGCGGCACGCTGGGAGCAGGAGGAATATGACCGGCGGGTGACCGACTGGGAGGTCGCACGCGGTTTCGAAAGAGCGTAAATGTGACCCCTCCCCAACCCCTTCCCACAAGGGGAGGGGCTCCTTTGCCGCGTCCCTTTCGGTAGCCCGAAACGTCCCCACTCGTGGAGACGTTGGGTTGGGCGAAAGCGATGCCGTCAGCAAGCCCCTTGGGGAGGGGAAACTGGCGGGGAAAGTTTTAATTAGGCAGAAACAGGATGACGATCATGACGATGATCAAATGCATTTCCCCGGTTAACGGCGAGGTCTACGCCGAGCGCCCCGCGATGCCGCTGGAACTCGCCAGACAGGCCGTGGCCCACGCGCGTCTGGCCCAGAAAAGCTGGGCGAAGCGCCCGATCGAGGAGCGCGTTCAGCTCGTGCTCGCGGGCGTCGCGCGGCTCAACGAGATGGTCGACGAGGTCGTGCCCGAGCTCGCCTGGCAGATGGGCCGGCCGGTGCGCTATGGCGGCGAGTTCAGGGGTTTCAACGAGCGTTCGAACTATGTCGCCTCTATCGCCGCCGATGCGCTGAAGCCAATCATTGTCGAAGAGAGCGAACGCTTCGAGCGGCGCATCGAGCGCGAGCCGCATGGCGTCGTCTTCGTCATCGCGCCTTGGAACTACCCTTACATGACGGCGATCAACACGGTCGCCCCGGCGCTGATGGCCGGCAACACGGTCATCATCAAGCATGCGAGCCAGACGATCCTGGTCGGCGAACGCATGGTGCGCGCCTTCATCGAGGCGGGCGTGCCGGCGGACGTGTTCCAGAACCTATTCCTCGATCACGACACGACGGCGGCGCTGATAGCGGCCAAGAGCTTCGACTTCATCAATTTCACCGGCTCAGTCGAAGGGGGGCGCTCGATCGAACGCGCCGCAGCCGGTACCTTCACCGGCCTTGGCCTCGAGCTTGGGGGCAAGGATCCGGGCTATGTAATGGAAGATGCGGACCTTGATGCGGCTGTCGACACGCTGATGGACGGCGCAACCTACAATTCCGGTCAGTGCTGCTGCGGCATCGAGCGCATCTATGTGCATGAATCGCTTTACAACGCCTTCGTCGAGAAATCGGTCGCGTGGGTTTCCAACTACAAACTCGGCAATCCGCTCGATCCGGAGACGACGCTAGGGCCCATGGCCAACAAGCGCTTTGCTGCAACCGTGCGCCACCAGATCGCCGATGCCGTTTCCAAGGGCGCCAAGACGCTGATCGATCCCAAGCTTTTCCCGCAGGATGACGGCGGCGCCTATCTCGCGCCGCAGGTCCTCGTCGATGTTGATCACTCGATGGAATTCATGCGGGAGGAAACCTTCGGGCCGGCGGTCGGCATCATGAAGGTGAAGAACGACGCCGAGGCGATCGAGCTGATGAACGATTGCCAGTATGGCCTCACCGTTTCGCTCTGGACGAAGGATGCCGACCGCGCGTCGCGCATCGGCCGCGACCTTGAAACCGGCACTGTCTTCATGAACCGCGCCGATTATCTCGATCCGGCGCTCTGCTGGACGGGGGTCAAGGAAACGGGCCGCGGCGGCTCGCTCTCGATCCTCGGCTTCCACAACCTTACCCGTCCGAAATCCTATCACCTGAAGAAAGCAACCGCATGACCATCACCGCCAACTGGAGCTATCCGACCGCCGTCAAGTTCGGCGCCGGCCGAATCAAGGAGCTTGCCGACCATTGCAAGGCGCTCGGCATGAAAAAGCCGCTGCTCGTAACCGACCGTGGCCTTGCGCCGATGGCGATCACGCAGAATGCGCTCGATATCCTCGAGGCTGGCGGCCTTGGCCGCGCCATCTTTGCGGACGTCGACCCGAATCCGAACGACAAGAACCTGGAAGCCGGCGTGAAGGCATTCAAGGACGGCGGCCATGACGGCGTCGTTGCCTTCGGCGGCGGTTCCGGCCTCGATCTCGGCAAATGCGTCGCCTTCATGGTCGGCCAGACGCGGCCGGTCTGGGATTTCGAGGATATCGGCGACTGGTGGACGCGCGCGAGCGTGGAAGGGATTGCTCCGATCGTCGCTGTTCCGACGACGGCCGGCACTGGTTCGGAAGTGGGGCGCGCCAGCGTCATCACCAATTCGGCGAGTCACGTGAAGAAGGTGATCTTCCACCCGAAGTTCCTGCCGGGAGTGACGATCTGCGATCCGGAGCTGACGGTCGGCATGCCCAAGGTCATCACGGCCGGTACCGGCATGGATGCCTTCGCCCACTGCCTGGAGGCCTATTCCTCGCCCTTCTACCATCCGATGTCGGCGGGCATTGCGCTCGAAGGCATGCGGCTCGTCAAGGAATACCTGCCGCGCGCCTACAAGGACGGCACAGATATCGAAGCGCGCGCCAACATGATGAGTGCCGCAGCGATGGGTGCGGTCGCGTTCCAGAAAGGACTCGGCGCGATCCATTCGCTCTCCCATCCGGTCGGCGCGATCTACAACACCCATCACGGCATGACCAATGCCGTCGTAATGCCGCCGGTGCTGCGCTTCAACCGCCCGGCAATCGAGGACAAGATCGCCCGCGCTGCCGCCTATCTCGGCATCGCCGGCGGTTTCGACGGTTTCTACGACTACGTGCTGAAGCTGCGCGAAGAACTCGGCGTGCCGGACAAGCTTTCCGTGCTCGGCGTCGGCACCGACCGCATCGATGAAATGGCGGAAATGGCGATCGTCGACCCGACTGCCGGCGGCAACCCGGTGGAACTGACCCTCGACGCGGCGAAAAAACTGTTCAGAGAAAGCATCTGAGCCGGAATCGCGTTAATTTTTCCGAAGCCCGGAGAGCCTTAGTTTTCCGGGCTTTTCATTTCCTTGCCTTCGGTTCTCAGATCCGCGGTTAATCTTTGCCTGCCAAAAATTTCCATTTCGTTAACCATGTTCTGAAAGGCTCTGTTAAGGGCGCCGTCGATGCTTCGAGCGGGGCTTTGAAACAATGACGGAATGAGGTGGAAGATGGCGGTCATCACATTTGCCAACGCAAAAGGCGGCGCCGGCAAGACGACGGCGGCATTGATCCTGTCGACGGAACTGGCGAGACAGGGCAACAGGGTGGTGGTGCTCGACGCGGATCCACAGCGCTGGATCACGCGCTGGTCGGAAGTTTCCGGCCGTGTCGCCAATCTCGAAGTGATTTCGCACATCACACCAGCTTCGCTGCCCTGCCATATCCGCGAACTGAAGGACGAGGTCGATTTCATCGTCATCGATCTCGCCGGAGCCAAGGATGCAATCGTCGCACTGGCGCTCGGCCTTTCCGATCAGGTGCTGATCCCGGTCCAAGGGTGCGCGATGGACGCGCAGGGCGCCGTCCAGATCCTGGAACTGATCCGCCACATCGAACAAAAGGCGACGGTTCGCATCAAGCATTCAGTCGTGCTCACGCGCGTCAACTCGCTGGTGACCACACGTGCGCTCCAGACCATCAAGACGCTGCTTGCGTCGCGCGGCGTTGCGATGCTCGAAACGCCGATCGTCGAACGCGCCGCCTACCGCGAGATTTTCGAATGCGGCGGAACGCTGCAGACGATGGACGCCGGCCGCGTCAGCAATCTCGACAAAGCGCGCGAGAATGCGCTTGCGCTCGCTCAGGAGGTTCTGGCGCTGCTGCCCGTTCGCTATCAGCGGTCCTGGGCTGCGCGGGTGCCGTCCTGGGCGCAATTGCGCGCCGCGTAGTCAGCGTTCCCGCCCTGCGCCGAATGGCTGGCAAGCGGAGGCTTCCTTAGATCCCGGCGCACGTGGACGAGGCGAGCTCGATCTTCGGCGCAATACGCACCGGCACCGCCGAGCAGGCGACCGGCCTCCAGGAGGTCATAGCAGAAATGGGTGCTCTTCAAAAACGCCGATCGACGAAGTGCTTTGCCTGCGCGCCGGCGTGATAAAACGCCGATTTTACGGTCCGCCACGGATCGGGCGTAATCGGCGTTTCTGAAAGCGGGATTGCCGAGTCGTCGCCCATCACGTGGCCGGCGAGCGCACGCCCGAAGACAGTTCCTGGCGCAATGCCGCGGCCATTGTAGCCGCTCACCGAAACGACGTTTGGCGCGAGCAGGTGCATGGCGGGCAGGTTGTTGGTCGTCATGCCGATGCTGCCGTCCCACCAGTACTCGAAGCGGAAATCGCCGATATAGGGGAAGAGCTTGCGCAACGAGCGGGCTGCGAAGGCGCGATGCGTGCCCTCCGCGATGGCGTCGAGGCGGCCGATCGAACCGAAGATCAGCCGGTTCTGCTGGTCCATGCGAAAGGAGGTCATCACGAGCCCGGTGTCCCAGGTACCCTGACGCTCCGGCAGGATTCGTGCTGCGACCTTTTCGGGAAGCGGATTGGTGGCGAACTGGAAATAGGGGAGGATCGTCAATTCCTGCGTATGCGCCTTCCACGGCGCGTCGGGAACGAGCCCGCCATAGGCGTTGGTCGCCAGAATGACATGGCGGGCGATAATGGTACCCCGGCCGGCCTTCAGTTTCCACAGATCCCCCTGGCGTGTGGCGGCAACGAGCGGAGTATCGGTAAAGATGCTCGCGCCGGCCGCGAGCGCTGCACGGGCCAGTCCCCTCGCGTAGGCGAGCGGCTGGATCGTTCCGGCGCGGCGGTCGAGGAGGGCGCCGGCAAAGCCCTCGGCGCCGGAAACCACATGCGTCTTGTCGGCCGAGAGGACTTCGACGGGCGCGCCGCGCTTCTTCCACTGCGCCTCGCGATCCTTAATGTCCTTGAGTCCTTCGGCACCGACAGCCATGTGGAGCGTGCCGTTGCGCACGGCTTCGCACTGCATGTCGTGTTTCGCGACCAGATCGTAGACCAGCGACGGACCGTCGCCGAGTTCCTTCAACAAGCGGTTTCCTGCGTCAGCGCCGAGAGTTGCGACGAGATCGTCCGGCTTTACCCACATGCCGGCATTGACGAGACCGACGTTGCGCCCGGAGCCGCCGAAGCCGATCATCCGCGCTTCGACCACGGTTGCCTTCACGCCCTTTTCCGCAAGATGCAGCGCGGCGGAGAGACCGGTAAAGCCGCCGCCGATGATCGCTACGTCGGTGCTCAGGTCGCCGGTCAGCGGACCGGTTTCAGGCGCGGCCGGTGCCGTCGCATGCCAGAGGTTGGGGAGAGCACGCTCCGTTGCCATTGCGGACATTCCTTTGTCTTCGAAGCGGGACAAGAAGGGCCGCAAACCCATCATATCCTGCACCGATTGATCGTGATGGAAAACTTTTCGCCAGTGATAGAACCATTGTCACAAAGTTTTTCATGACAATGTTTCATGAGGTCATGAAGACGTGCAATGCCGGCTGGCCGCCGCAAAATGCGATCAGGAAATCGCCTGCTTGCGCACTCTTGGAGGGCCGCTTCCGGATGGGATCACGAGGGAGGAGAGCATGCCCTTCGCCGGGCAGGCTCCAGGATCAATCGACGAACTCGACCGTCACGCCCTTGCTCACCATCTTGCCGAGTTCGGTCGCATCCCAGTTGGTGAGGCGAATGCAGCCGTGGCTTTGGGTCTTGCCGATTTTCGACGGGTCGGGGGTACCGTGAATGCCGTAAGTCGGCTTCGACAGTGCGATCCAGACCGTGCCGACTGGCCCGTTCGGTCCGGGCTGCAGGGTTAGAATCTTGTCGTTCGCGCCCTGCTGGAAGTTGATCCTCGGATTGTAGGTATAGCCCGGATCGAAGGCGATCCGCTCGACCGAAACGATGCCGGACGGGGAGGGCGTGTCCGACGAGCCGATCGTAGAAGGATAAGCGGCAATGAGCTTGTCGGCCTCATCGTAGGCGAGCACCTGCTTGCGACCCTTGTCGGCCACGATCCGCGCGACCTTGCCCGCCTTGTTCGGGCCTGGATTGATCACCTTGATAATCGTACCCGGAATGGAAAAATCGACGCCGGGATTGAGTTCGCGCAGGTAGTTCTCGTCCATGTGGAACTTCTCGCCGAGCATCTCGACTGTGGACGTGAAGGAGAGATGCGGAAGCATCGCCTTGTGGGCATAGTCTTCCGGGATCGCCGCGACATAAGGCCCGGCCGCGTCGGTAGCGGTGATCGTGTAGGTGGTGATCGGCAGGCCGCCGTTGAAACGCAGCCGTTCGAGAATGTCCTCGGTGTTGTTCGGATCAAGCGTCTCGCCGGTCGCCTGCTGCCAGGCTTCGATGGCCTTGGTGACGTTCGAGCCCATCTTGCCGTCGATCACGCCCGGCGAGAAGCCCTCGCGGTCGAGAAACACCTGCAGCGCGGTGATTTCCGCACGCGATTTGCCCTTCACCGAGATCGCCGGCGGCATCGGCTGTCTAAGCGGCTCGTCATATCGCGGATCGTAGGCCGCCTGCTCGCTGCCGTCCATGAGGCCGGGCAGGTTGTCTCGCAACTCCTCGCGCTCGACAGGGGCCGGTTCGCGGTAGTCCGGGACCGTGCCCGTAAACTCACCGGGCTCGGAATAGCCGTAGCCGCGGTCTTGGTAGCCATCGTCGCGGTAGCCATAGCCGTCGTTCGAATAGACATCGACGTCGCTTTGCCGGCGGCGGGCCCTGCCGTAGCCGTCCGACGGCATCACTGTCGCGACGATATTGCCCCAGGGATCGACGAGGACGGTGCGGCCGCGGTGGTCGCGCATGGCGCGCACCTCGTCCCGTCCCGGCATGTAGTCGAGAATTTCGCCGTTCGGGGTAACCAGGATGACATCGCCACCGCCGCGGGAATAGCCTTCCTGCGCGGAGGCAGGTGCAAGCTCCACGATCAAGAGGCCGGCTGCGGCGAGAAGCGAGAGACCGGTGCGGGTCGCAGTCGTCACGATAGAACCTGTTTTCATGATGATTGATCCGGGCGGTACATGCCGATTTGGACGTTAATGTGAAAAAAGTGAATCCATCGTGAACGGTTGGTTAAAATTCATCCTGACCGATCCGTTAAACCCTAGTAGATCGGTCTGGCGTCGGTTTCAACAGGGGAGAATGAGGCGGACAAGGCGCCTGAGATGTTCCTTGCCGTTGTTCCTCCTCCGTCTCTGTCGGTAACGCCCTCGAAGCCCGATTGTTCAGCCGGAAATTATCATGCTCGGAGCGTTTTGCTTTGCCTTATCATGCATTTGCACGTGCGCGTGATTCGCATGCGCCAGCCGGAGCAATCTATGGAAACGACCTTGTGCAGCACGCGTGACGGCGTCTCTGGCCACCTCCTGTTCGACCGCTCGTCGGCGCTCGACATCGCTGCCTTCGTGTTCGATGGCACCGACCTTTCTCCGGGTCTGGCCATTCCGTCCGATGGCGACCACAGGATCGATCATGCGCTCGCCGGCTTTCTCTTTACCTGCGGTCCCGATCACATCCGCCATCCCGAGGCCGTCGAAGGCCGCGACGACGGAAGGCGCTATCCTCTGCACGGTTCGCTTGCAGGCACACCCGTCATCCGGGCGGAGATGTCCGCCGATGGCACTCGCTGCCAGGCTCTGACCGAGGTGGATCTCGCCTCTGGCGGCAAGGCCGCCGTCGAACGTCGGTGGTCTGTGGCCGAAAACGGGCAAGGCGTGGTGCTTGAGGACCGCGTAACAAACGTCGGCGACTCGGCCTTCGCGCCGATGATGATGTATCACATGAATATCGGTGGCCGGCTGCTCGGCCGCGAAACGCGTATTGTCACCCCGTCACTCGAAAGCGGATTGATCGGCTGGCAGTTCGGCGAGGGCGAGAGCGCCCATTTCTGTATTCCGGCGCATCACGAGGACGGCTGGTCGGAGGTTTCGTTGACGCCGTTGCCGGGGCTTGGCGGGCGGCGGCTTGCCGTTCGGTTCCGCGTGGACACGTTGCCGTTTTTGCAGATGTGGCGCTGCCAGCGCGGCGGTGCCAATGTCATCAGCATCGAACCGGCGTCGCATCGCCTTGCAAAGCGGGTGGAACTGGCCACATCGGGCGAACTCGGCGTCATCGAGCCCGGCCAGTCGCGCAGTTATGCGCTCGCCTTCACGGTGACCTGATCGGCCGCAATAGCTAGTGCGGGCTGCAGGAGGAAACACCTTCCTCACTCCGCTCTTGCGATTGACGCCGCCTGACGCCGGGCCTAAATCAGGGCAACACCGTTCAGAGGAAGCATCATCATGGACATTCGCCAGATCAACGATGAATACTCGGTCTCCGGCCAGATCACGGTCGAGGACCTCGACGAGATCAAGGCGCTCGGGTTCAAGTCCATCGTCTGCCACCGCCCGGATTTTGAGACCCCCGATCAGCCGACCTTCGATGCGATCGCCGCGCGCGCCGCCGAGCTGGGTCTGGAGATCACGCACATTCCCGTCGGTCCGATGGGCGTGACCGCCGACGCGGTGACCCGCATGGTCGATGCGCTCGACGAGTTCCAGCGCCCGATGCTCGGCTATTGCCGTTCCGGCGCTCGCTCTACCGCAGTCTATCAGCAAACGCTGCATATCCGCAGCTGACAAGGTTTGCCGCCTGCCGAGCGAACCGCTGCGATACCCCTCTCTGCCCTGCCGGGCATCTCCCCCACAAGGGGGGAGATCGGCGCGATGCGGGCTCCCTGCCTCATTTGTCCGCCCGCGTTGGTTTCATTGCGGAAAATGCCGCACCTGCCTCTTCAACTGATCAATTCGTGCGCAGTGCGACGTTTGCGAACTGCGAAAGCGTTGAAGCATGCCAATCTCCCCCCTTGTGGGGGAGATGCCCGGCAGGGCAGAGGGGGGTAACGAAGAGTGCCTCAGATTCAGGTGTAAGGTGGCCGGGGCGCTCTGTCTCCCCTCAACCGTTGCGAATTTCGGTGAGCGTTCGCGTGGGCGTGATCGCTTCCGGGTCGAGCTTGATTTCGACGATGGCGGGCTTGCCGCTGGCGCGTGCTCGGAGGAATGCGTCTGCGAATTCTTCGGTTCGCACCACGGTTTCGCCGTGGCCGCCATAGGCGCGCGCGAGTGCTGCAAAATCCGGGTTGGTAAGGTCCGTCGCGCTGACGCGGCCGGGATACTCGCGCTCCTGGTGCATGCGGATCGTGCCGTAGATGCCATTGTTGATGACGAGCACGATGATCGGCAGCTGGTAGCGGATGGCGGTCGCGAACTCCTGCCCGTGCATGAGGAAGCAGCCGTCGCCGGCAAAGCAGACGACTTCGCGCTCCGGGTGGAGTTGCTTGGCCGCGACGGCTGCCGGCAGGCCGTAGCCCATCGAGCCTGATGCAGGGGCGGCCTGGGTTCCGTAACGGCGGAAGCGGTGGAAGCGGTGCAACCAGGTGGCGTAGTTGCCGGCGCCGTTGGTGAAGATCGTGTCCGGCGCGGTGTTCGCCTCGATCCAGTTCATGATCGGCCCCATCTGCACGTCGCCGGGCCCCTTCTCGGGCGGCGTCGACCATTTGAGGTAGGATTCGTGCATTGCGGCGGTACGAGCGGACCACGCGGGTTCGCCCGCAGGCCTGACGTTGCCGAGCGCCGCCACGAAATCGCGCGGGCACGCGGCGATCGCCAGATCCGGGCGGTAGACGCGGCCGAGCTCGGCGGGATCGGGATGGACATGGACCAGCGTCTGCCTGGGGTAGGGGACGTCGAGCAGCGTGTAGCCGGAAGAGGGCATCTCGGAAAAACGGCCGCCGACGAGCAGGACGAGATCGGCCTCCTTGATTTCCTTCGCAAGCGCGGGATTGATGCCGATGCCGACATCGCCGGCGTAAACCGGATTAAGGTGATCGAAGAGCATCTGGCGGCGGAAGGAGCAGCCGACGGGCAATCTCCAGCGCTCGGCAAAGCGCTGAAACTCAGCCACGCTTTCGGCAGACCAGCGCGTGCCGCCAAGAATGGCGATCGGTCGTTTGGCTGTGGCAAGCAGTTCCTCAAACCGGGCGATCTGGCTCCGGCCAGGATGGCTTTCGACCGGCTGGTAGGCGCGGGCCAGAGTGGCCTCGGTGCTATCGGTCAGCATGTCCTCCGGGAGCGTCAGCACCACCGGGCCCGGCCGGCCGGACGTCGCGACGGCGAAGGCGCGGGTCACGAATTCCGGGATGCGGGCTGGATCGTCTATTTCTCCCACCCATTTCGCGACCTCGGTAAAGGCGCGGCGATATTCGATCTCCTGGAAGGCCTCGCGCTCGCGCGCGTCGCGCTGCACCTGGCCGACGAAGAGGATCATCGGAATCGAATCCTGCCTGGCGACATGAAGGCCGGCGGAGGCGTTGGTGGCGCCGGGGCCGCGCGTCACCATGCAGACGCCCGGCTCGCCGGTGAGTCGTCCCCAGCAATCCGCCATCATCGCCGCGCCGCCTTCCTGCCGGCAGACGATGACGTCGATGTCGGTGTCGTGCAGCGCATCCAGAACCGCCAGATAGCTCTCCCCCGGCACGCACGAGATGCGCCTGACGCCATTTGCCACCAGGGCCTCGACAACCAGCTGACCACCCGTTTTCATCCAAATTCCTCCCAATGCTCTTTCATTCTTATCCGTTGCTGGCGCCTCAGATCGCCGGCGAGACGGGCGCGATGCTTGCGGTCTTCTCAACCCTGCGCTCGCGCCAGATAATATAGAGGCCCGAGCCGATAATGATCGCGATGCCGAGCCACTTCAGCGCGTCCGGCAGATCGCCGAAGACCAGCCAGCCGAAGATCGTCGCCGACACAATTTCGAGATATTGCAGCGGCGCGAGCACCGAGGCCAGGGCGGCGCGATAGGCATAGACACCGAGCACGCCCGAGATCGTCGCCGCGACGCCGACGCCAAGCAGGTAGAGCCACGCGTTGCCCTCGGGCCAGACGGGATCGAACACGCTCGAGCCGCTGCCTTCGCCCAGCGAGAGCAGGGCGAGGCAGAAGAGGCCGCCCCAGATACCCGCGTGGAACTGCATCGACCAGGGGTCCTCGTTCTGCGCGACCATGCGCGTGACGAGCAGGAAGACGGCGAGTCCGAAGGCGGAGACGATCGGCAGAAGCGCGATCAGGCCGACTTCCTTCATGCTCGGCTGGATGACGAGCAACGCACCGAAGAAGCCGACGGCGCAGGCGGTGTAGCGCCTCCAGCCGATCGTTTCCTTGAGGAAGATGCTACCGAGAATGGTGAGGATGATCGGCTCGACGAAGAAGATTGCGATCGCGTCGGCCACTTCCATCACCTTCAGCGTGGTGATGAAGGAGAGCATGGTCAGCACCAGAAGCCCGCCGCGAAGGGCATGCAGCGCGCTCTTCTTCCAGGTGAGGTCGAGGAGCGTGCGGCGGACGAGCACGACCGGCAGGATGAAGACGACCTGCAGCAGGAAACGGACGGCGGTGATCTCGGCCGAGGGTACCGTGGCGATAGCAAGCTTGGCGAAAATGTCGATCAGCGGCGAAATCAGAACGGCGATGACCATCAGCGTCAGGCCATAGGAAACGCGATTATGAGCGGTGGCGATTCTGGGCAGGGTGAGGTCGGTCATGGTCTTCCGTCTCGTCGGCGCTTCCGGTCGACCGCCTTCAGGCACCAGGCGACGAAGTCTTCGGTTGCCTGCTCCCGGCCGATCTCGTTGAGTGTTTCGTGGCGCATGCCGTCATGGATGGTAATGGTCACGTCGGTCATGCCGCGTGCCTTCATTCGTTCGCCGAGCCAGCGAATGGCGGCGCCGTTGAACGTCGAAGGATCCGCGCTGCCGCCGACGAGATGGACCGGCAGGTCGGCGGGCAACCGCGCCAGCCGGTCCGAGCGGGCGCCGGCGAAGGCGAATTTGAACACGTCGATCCAAAGCGACACCGTCGCATCGAAACCACAGAGCGGATCGGCCACGTATTTGGCGACTTCGTCTTCATCGCGCGACAGCCAGTCGAAATCGGTCTTTCGATCGGCAATCGCCTTGCTCCAGGCGCCGAATGTGAGCTTCGTCAGCAGCGGGCTCGGCACGTCCGAACCTTTGAGCATTCTCTCGATCGCCAGTATCGCCTGGCCGCCCCGGCCGGCGAGACCCGGACGGAAATTGGAGTTCCAGACGGCGAGAGCGTCGTAAAGCTTAGGATCGGTTTCTGCGGCGTTGAGCGCGATGAGGCCGCCCATCGAATGGCCGAAGAGGATAATCGGCAGGCCCGGATGATCGGCGGCGGCCACGTCCCGCATCGCCCGGACGTCCGCGATCACCTTGGCCGCCCCGTCGCGGTGGCCAAAGGTCGCAAGCGGGGCATCCGGTGCGCGGCTTTCGCCATGGCCGCGATGGTCGTGCGCATAGACATGGAACCCATGTTTGGCCATCGCCTCGGCGAAACGCGCATAGCGGCCGGAATGCTCGGCAAGCCCATGGCTGACAATGAGGATTCCGTGCGGCCCGGTCGAGGCCGCGAAGTGGCGCCAGCCGAGCGCAGCACCCGTCGGGCTTTGATGCGTCCTCACCTGCCCGAACATCCCATGCCCCCCCGGACCAATCGTCAGACTCTCGTGTGCGGGTTACCAACGGAGCGTCCGTTGCGCGAACCGGAAGCACTTTCCAGCAGAAAATGTGCCTCTCTGCGGAAAATGCACACCGGCCGATATCAAATCGATTTGCGCCGCAAAGGCAATCGTTGCTTGTTGCTTGTTGTGCATGACGTCACAACGAATCTGGAAATGAGAATTAGAGGTTGCAATTTTCGCGCATTCGTCGATATTTGTTCCCGTTTTGTTTTCATGTGGGGGTTATTCGAAATGCGGACGAGGGTGAAAGCGAATCTTGCGAGAGTTGCAACGCTCATGCTGGGGCTGGGACTGTCGTCCTTCGCCGCCGCCGAGGAAGTATCGACGCAGGAAGCCGCGGAAGTGGCAGGCTCCGGCAAGACGCAATATGTGCTGGCGGTCAGCTGGCAACCGGGATTTTGCGAGACGCGGCCGACCCGCAACGAATGCGCGGATCAGACGGCCGATCGTTTTGATGCGACACACTTCTCGCTTCACGGCCTCTGGCCGCTGAAGAAAAGCTACTGCGGCGTCGAGGCGGAGCTCAAGGCGCGCGATCGAAAAGGTGATTGGCTGGACCTGCCGAAGCTTGCCATGGCCGAGGAGACCGCTGCGCGCCTGCTCGTTGCCATGCCGGGGGTCAAGTCCGGCCTCGATCGCCACCAGTGGCTGCAGAGCGGCACGTGCCAGACGGCAAAGGCGGAAGATTATTTCAGGCTGCAACTGCGCCTTCTCGATGAATTGAACAGTTCCGCGGTGCAGGCCCTCTTTGCCGACAAACTCGGATCCGAGATTGACGAAAACGAGATCAAGCACGCCTTCGACCAGAGCTTCGGGGCAGGGGCCGGGGACCGGGTGCGCATGCGCTGCCAGACTGTCAACGGCCGCAGCGTCATAACCGGCCTCACCATCGGACTTGCCGGCGACCTTTCGGGCAAGGCCGGCCTCGGTAGCCTCATCCAGGCGGCCGGGACGACCGAGTTCAAATGCGCCAAAGGGATCGCCGCCGCCGCCGGGCATGGTTGATCCGCGACGGTTGCCTGCCGGAAGGGATTGGCGTGGGCAGGCCTTTGGCGGATTGCCCCGCTACCATAATTCGCCTACATAGCGGGCAAATTTCCCTTCCGATGCGGAGCATTCCCTTATGGCACGTCAGTTCATCTACCACATGGCCGGGCTCAACAAGGCCTATGGCAACAAGAAGGTCCTCGAGAACATCCATCTCTCGTTCTATCCGGACGCGAAGATCGGAATTCTCGGCCCCAACGGCGCCGGTAAGTCGACGGTGCTCAGGATCATGGCAGGCCTCGACCACGAATACACCGGCGAAGCCTGGGTCGCCGAGGGTGCGACTGTCGGTTATCTGCCGCAGGAGCCGCAACTCAATCCCGCAAAGACCGTGCTCGAGAACGTCATGGAGGGCGTCGCCGCCAAGAAGGCGATCCTCGATCGTTACAACGAGCTGATGATGAACTATTCCGACGAGACGGCGGAAGAGGGCGCCAAGCTACAGGACATCATCGACAGCCAGAACCTCTGGGACCTCGACAGCCAGGTGGAAATGGCGATGGATGCGCTGCGCTGCCCGCCGGGCGACGCCGACGTCAACAATCTCTCGGGCGGCGAGAAGCGCCGCGTTGCGCTCTGCAAGCTGCTGCTGTCACAGCCGGATCTTCTGCTGCTCGACGAACCGACCAACCACCTCGACGCCGAAACGATCGCCTGGCTCGAAAAGCACCTACGCGAATATCCCGGCGCGGTGTTGATGATCACCCACGACCGCTACTTCCTCGACAACGTCACCGGCTGGATACTCGAACTCGACCGCGGCCGTGGCATTCCCTACGAGGGTAACTATTCCGCCTATCTGCAGGCCAAGGCCAAGCGCATGGCGCAGGAAGGGCGCGAAGAGGCTGCCCGCCAGAAGGCCATCAACCGCGAGCAGGAGTGGATCGCCTCGAGCCCGAAAGCCCGACAGGCGAAGTCCAAGGCGCGTGTTCGCGCCTATGACGAACTGGTCAAGGCAGCCGCCGACCGGCGTCCCGGCGACGCGCAGATCATCATTCCCGTCGGCGAGCGCTTGGGCCAAGTGGTCATCGAGGCGGAGAATATTTCCAAGGGCTATGACGACCAGCTGCTGATCGAAGGCCTGAGCTTTAAGCTGCCGCCCGGCGGCATCGTTGGCGTCATCGGTCCGAACGGCGCCGGCAAGACGACACTCTTCCGCATGATCACCGGCCAGGAACAGCCGAACGACGGTTCGTTCCGGATCGGCGACAGCGTGCAGCTTGCCTATGTCGACCAGAGCCGCGACGCGCTCGACCCCAACAAGACCGTCTGGGAGGAGATCTCCGGCGGCAACGACATCATCAAGCTCGGCAAGCACGAGGTCAACTCGCGCGCCTATTGCTCGTCCTTTAACTTCAAGGGCGGCGACCAGCAGCAGAAGGTCGGGACGCTGTCGGGCGGCCAGCGCAACCGCGTGCACCTTGCGAAGATGCTGAAATCAGGCGGCAACGTGGTCCTGCTCGACGAACCGACGAACGACCTCGATACCGAAACGCTGGCGGCACTCGAGGACGCGCTCGAAAACTTCGCCGGTTGCGCGGTCATCATCAGCCACGACCGCATGTTCCTCGACCGCTTGGCGACCCATATCCTTGCCTTCGAGGGCGACAGCCATGTCGAGTGGTTCGAAGGCAACTTCGAGGATTACGAAAAGGACAAGATCCGTCGTCTCGGCCCCGATTCAGTCAATCCGAAGCGCGTGACTTACAAGCGCCTGACGCGCTAGTCGGCGTGGCTTTGGGCGAAGCCGCCCGAGCCATAAATGTCTCACGAGTTCCAGGGCTATCTTTGGACGGGCGGACCGCGGGGTCCGCCCGTCAGCCTATCTTTCCTGCGTCATTCGATTGTCTTTACGCGCAAATTCGCTTGCGCACGTCTCGCAAATTACATAAAGATATCTTTATGTGTTGATGAGGAGGCGGTGGTGACGCGAGAAACGCTTGGATTGGACGCGTTGGTCGACGTGCTGAAGGCGGCGGGTGAGCCGACGCGGATGCGACTTCTTGCGCTGCTTTCTGCGAGCGACCTCACCGTCACCGATCTTACCGAAATTCTCGGACAATCGCAGCCGCGCATCTCCCGGCATCTGAAGCTGCTTGCCGAAGTGGCGCTCATCGATCGCTATCAGGAAGGGGCCTGGGCCTATTTCCGCCTGCGACAGGAGGGGGGACGCGTCGCGTTGGTGCGTGAGTTGCTCGCGGCGGCCGCGGCCGAAGATGCCATCCTCGCCAGGGATGCGACGCGGCTCGCCGTCCTGAAGCGGCAGCGTGCCGAGAAGGCGCAGGCCTATTTCAGCCGCAATGCCGCCGAATGGGATGAACTGAGGCGACTGCATGTCAGCGAAGGCGACGTCGAGGCGACGCTGAAGGCGATGGTCGGCGAGGAGTCGGTCGAAAGCCTGCTCGATCTCGGCACCGGCACCGGCCGTATCCTGCAACTTTTCGAGGGCATCTACCGGCGCGGCATCGGCGTCGACGCCAGCCGCGACATGCTGGCGGTGGCGCGCTCCAACCTCGACAGGGCGGGGATCACGAAAGCCTCCATCCGCCATGGCGATATCTTCAACCTGCCGCTCGACGGGCAGGCCTTCGATCTCGTGACGATCCATCAGGTGCTGCATTTCCTGGAAGAGCCGGAAGCGGCGATTGCCGAGGCCGCACGCATGCTCGCCCCTGGAGGCCGGCTCGTCATCATCGATTTCGCACCGCACGGGCTCGAATATCTGCGCGACGAGCATGCCCATGCGCGCCTCGGCTTTTCCCATCAGGCAATGGCCGATTGGCTGCAGAAGGCTGGTCTCGCGCTCGAGAAGACAACCGACCTCGCGCCGGAAGGCGTGGACGAGGGCAAACTGACAGTGACGATCTGGCTGGCACGCGATCAGCGTGTCGCCGATCACATCGCCGATATGCCGCGTCAGCGCGTTCAGGCAGGGGGAGTTTAGGAATGACGACACGGACGCTTTATCCGGCCGAGCGTGGCAATCTCAGGCTTTCATTCGAGTATTTTCCTCCGAAGACCGACGAGATGGAGGTGCAGCTCTTCCAGACGGTGGCTGACCTCTCGGTTTTCGACCCTGCCTTCGTCACCGTGACCTACGGTGCCGGCGGCTCGACGAAGGCCCGCTCGCTGACGACCGTCAAGCGCATGATCGGCGAAATGGGCATCGGGAACACTGCGGCGCATCTGACCTGCGTCGGCGCCCCGAAGGCCGAAGTCGATGCGGTGATCGAGGAGTTCCTGGCCTTCGGCGTCCGGCATTTCGTGGCGCTCCGGGGCGACCCGCAGGGCGGCATCGGCAGCGCCTACCAGCCATTTCCCGGCGGTTATGAAAACGCCGCCGCGCTCGTCAAGGCCTTGCGCGCCCGTGGCGACTTCGAAATATCGGTTTCGGCCTATCCGGAAAAACACCCGGAGAGCCCGGACGTCGCCGCCGATATCGACATGCTGAAGCGCAAGGTTGACAACGGGGCGACGCGGGCGATCACGCAGTTCTTCTTCGACAACGACGATTTCGAGCTCTATCTGGAGCGCGTGCGAAGGGCTGGCGTCCAGGTGCCGATCGTGCCGGGGATCCTGCCGATCAACAATCTCGCTCAGGTGCAGAGATTCGCCGGACTGTGCGGTGCGCGTGTTCCCGAGGTGATCCATTCGCGGCTCGCCCATCTTGAAGACCAGCCCGCGGAGCGGTTCAAGGAAGCCACCCATATCGCCGCCGAGCAGATTGTCGATCTCGCCCGGCGCGGCGTGCGCGATTTCCATCTCTACACGATGAACCGCTCGCCGCTTGTTACCGCCGTTTGCGATCTTGTTGGCTACGCGCGCGTCCCGGCGCGGGAGGCCGCTGTCGACCTTCCGATGAGGGCGGTCGCAAGCGCGTAGACGTTTCCGGACAAACGCTACTGCATGTCTCCTTAAATCGACCTCGATTTAAGGACAAAGACATGCAGCAATTCAAAGTGCTACAGCGTCCTTTGCGCGTCTAATAAGACGCGCGGCGCTGTATGTTTCGAGCAAAGATAAAGCCCATGAACGGATCGACGTTCATGGGCTTTGGTTTTATCGCAGCCTGTTGACCGGGTACTCTCTGAGTGGCCTGCCTACAACTCTTGCTGCAAATGGATTTTCCGGAAATTAAAGTCCTTGTCTCGGTTTGGACTTTTCAGCGGCCCTGCTCAGACAAAAAGCATGACGGCCACGAATGCGAACGCTGCACTGATCATGAGGACATTCAACGAATGTGTAAGTCCCATATGATGATCCTCCCTGCGTTGACCGGTAAAACATAGGGCGAAAAAACGGCGCATGAAAGCGAAACTTGTGCTGCGCTGCGAAAAGAGGAATGTCAGAAAACGTTGTTTACAGGCGTAAGCGGCGGAAATCGTTTTGATATTCGAACTTGCCACATTTTTTTCACAATTGCTTCGCGCTGGTTAATGTAACCGTTTGTAATGCTCCGTGAGCCTCGCCGAAGCCATTTCGATTCGGTTTCAGGTCGAATATCGAAGCTTCAGGATGCGTCCGTCGAGGACCGCGAGGCCGGTTGCGATGAGCGCCATGCCGGCGATATCCGCCGTCTGCAGCGTCTCGCCGAGAAAGAGATAGCCAAGCAATATGGCACTCGGCGGTACGAGCAGAGTGACGAGCGAAGCATTGGTCGCCCCGGCCTCCGCCATGATCCGGAAATAAAGAATGTAACCGTAAGAGGTGGAGACGAGGGCGAGGCCAAGGACAGCGAAGACGGCCGTCATCGGCGGCGCGGGCAGCATCCATGGCGTATCGGCAAGCGCCGCGATCGGCAGCATCATCAGTGTCGATGCCGTCAATTGTCCGGCTGCAGTGACCGGCGGTGCCAGACTGCGGAAGCGCTTGCCGTAGGTTGCCGCCAGGCCGTAGCTGACGGCGGCCAGCACCGGCAGGACAAGTGCCCAAAGCGGGATCGTTGTGGAATTACCGACAAGGCCCGCAAGCGCACTCGGCCCGATGAGCACGATGGTGCCTGCCAAGCCCAGCAGACAGCCGCTGATCTTGGCGGCGCTCAGCTTCTCGTCGTCCGTTGCCATGTTGGCGATCAATACGGTCCAGATCGGGGTTGTCGCGTTCAGGATTGCGGCGAGTCCTGCGCCGATGTGGGTCTGGCCCAGGAAGATGAAGGCGTGCGGAATGGCATTGTTGATCAAACCCATCAACAGGAATTCGGGCCAGCGTTCCTTGAGCGCCGGATAGATGCCATAGCGGCCGCGGATGTAGATGTGGAGAGCAAGTGCTGCGAGACCGAGACGCAGGAGAACCAGCGTGAAGGGTGGCACATGGGCAACGGCAACGCGGGCGAAGAAAAAGGAGCCGCCCCAGATAAGACCGAGCAGGGTCAGGAGCGCCCAGTTGCGCATCGTCATCTGTGTGTTGATCGCCTTTGCCGGTGAACTCATGGTCGTGCCTGTGCCAATCTGCAAGTAATGCGCAAGCTCTAATACAGAGAAGCGGGTGTTGCCACCCGCTTCTTGCACGTGTTCGAGTATTACCAGACCCGTCGCGGTCGGTTCAAGGACGAGCGTGGATCAGAGCGCCTGCAAGAGCTCCGGCGTTGCCCAACCATCAGCAGGCAGTCCGAGCTTCAGCTGTTCCTTCTGCAGTGCGGCGCGCGTGCCGGAACCGAGAATGCCATCGATCTTACCGACATCGTGGCCAAGCGCCTGGAGCCGCGTTTGCAACGCCTTCATCTCGACGTCGTCGAGGCCCGGCTCCGGATTACCGCCCTGATAGGGCGGAGCGCCGGCGAGGCGGGTCGCGAAATAGGCGGCGGAGGTCGTGTAGATGAACGACTGGTTCCACTCGAGATAGATGTTGAAATTCGGATAGGTGAGGAAGGCGACGCCCTTGCGGCCCTGCGGCAGCACAAGCGATGCTTCAAGCGCGCTGCTGGCGGTGTTGCCGTCACGCGGCGTGACGCCGAGCGCGAACCAGTCGCCCGCCGTCATGCCGGATTGCAGCCCGGTCTTCTCCCAGGGCAGGTTTTCCGGGACGCTCACCTCCTGGATCCAGGGCTGGCCGGCCTTGAAGCCGAGGCTCTGGATGAACTTTGCCGCCGTGAGAATGGCGTCGGGCGAGCTCTTCTTCAGATTGACGTGGCCGTCGCCATCGCCGTCGACGCCATAGGCGATGATGTCTTCCGGCAGCATCTGCACCTGGCCGATCTCGCCGGCCCAGGCGCCGGTGGTCGTCGCCGGGTCGAGGTCGCCGTGCTGCACCATTTCGATCGCAGCAAGGAGCTGCGGCCGGAACATTTCCGGACGGCGGCAATCATGTGCCAGCGTCACCAGCGCATTGCGCGTGTTGAAATCGCCCTGGACCGCGCCGAAATCCGTCTCCATCGCCCAGAAGGCAGTGATGACCGGCGCCGGCACGCCGAATTCGCTTTCCGCCCGGGCGAAGACGTCGGCATATTCCCTCATCTTCTGCGCGCCGATATCGAGGCGGGCCTTGCTGACGGTTCGCTTGGAAAACTCGGTGAATGTCTGTTTGAACACGCCCTGGGCGCGGTCACGGCTCAGCACCTTCTTGTCGATTGCGGCGCCGGCGAGCGCCCGATCGGCGACATCGGCCGGAATACCCTTGGCAACGGCCTCGGCCTTGACGCCCTCGAGGAACGTGGCGAGATCACCGCCGCAGGCCACGGGTGGTATCGTTTGCGGTTGGGTTTGCGCCAGTGCTGACGTGCTGGCGAGCGCCAGTAGTCCGAGGGTGAAAAGAGCTTTGCGGGCTGTTCCAGTCATCATAATTCCTCTCCGTCGCCGCGCGGACCCCGGTAGGCCGGCGAGCGTGCAATCTGTCTCACACCTGTTCTCTCAGACCCGCATCGATTTGAGGAAACAGGCAACCTTTTGAAATGCCCCCAGCGACCTTTATGCGTCTGAGAAACGCCGGCGCTGTAGAAGTCTGCCGAAGCTCTCTCAGAGCATTATGACCGAATGAAGAAACGCGGGGCTTGTGCCTGCAATCTGGCCGCCAATTCTCGTCTATCTGGCGCGGGAAACCGCTGCGACCCACTTCTGCCAGTTTTTCGCGGACCCGGCGAAGGCATTGATGTCCGTGCTTCCCTGGATGCCGGGGATGACACCCGTGCTCGTGTATTGCCAGAAGGCCCAGCGGCGCTCGACATAGACCTCGCCCGGATGCTTGGCCGTGGAGCGCACCCAGAAGTGATAGTCCTTGAACTGGTCGACGAGGTTGTCGCGATGGAAGTCGACGGAAGTGTAGATGATCGGCCGCTTGCCGTAATACGCCTCCAGCCGGTCCATGAAGCGCTTCATCTCGGCGCGTACGGTCTCGGGCGAGGGGCGATAGCGGCAGGTCTTCGACTCGCCGTTCCATTCAGCATCCAGAACCGGCGGCAAATAGACGGCGCTCTTCGGCACATTGGCGATGAACCAGTCGGCCTGGGCGTCGGCCGTCGAGCAGAAGTAATAGAAATGGTAGGGCGCATAGGGAATTCCGGCGGCGCGCGCCTGCTGCCAATATTCATTGAAGCGCGTGTCGACCCTGTCCTTGCCTTCTGTCGCCTTGATGAAGGCGAAGGAGACGCCCGAATTCTTCACCCGCGCCCAGTCGATGTTGCCGTTCCACTTGGAAACGTCGATGCCGTGGATGTTGTGACGATGCGGCGTGCGGCCGCCGAAATCCTGCGGGTCCGTATCCTGGAACCGCGGTGATATCGAAGCGGTCTGTACCAGGTCGTAGTCGGTTGAGGTGCAGGCGGAAAGAAGGGTTGCAACAGGCAGCAAAGCCAGGAGAAGCCGGCGCATGGGGTTCCCGTTTTGAGACGATCGACGATCCTGCCTCACGCGATGGCTTCCATGATGATGATTTTCCCCTCGGAGGCGTGCCCCATTTTCACCATATCATCGTAAAAATTGGGTTAGCTCAAGCGGGAATTGCGGCAGAGGCAACCCAGGCGGGACGCTCGCTGGCGCGAGCGGGCTTCGGTCGGCGCCGCGCAGGATGTTCTCAGGCGCCGTTCCGATCCGGGCGACGATAGACGGCAAGCCAGGCATATCCCCGGCCGATCGACTTCAATTCGAGCGTCGCGCCGTTTCTCTTCGCCTTCTCGCGCATGATCTCGAAAAGCGTCTCGCGGGGCGTCACGTGAAAGCGCTTCAGCCATGCCTGGAGCAGGCGGCGGAAACCGCCGGGCCAACCCTCCTGCTGGCCGAAGTCGGCAATGTGGAGTGAGCCGCCGGGGTTGAGGGCGGCGATCGCAGCCTCGAGCGACTTCTCCCATTCGGGAATCATCGATAGCGCATAGGAGATGACGATGCGGTCGAAGCCCGGTTGCCCGAACGCGGCGGGCGTGAAATTCGTCGCATCGGCGACGCGCAGGTTTACGCTCGACAGGCCGTGACGCCGAAGCTTTGCCGTCGCGGTCGCGAGCATCTCCGCGGAAATGTCCAGACCGTACAGGTGCCTACCGGGATAGAGTTCGCCGATCATGGCGAGGTTGCGGCCGGTGCCGCAGCCGACTTCGAGCACCGAGGCGCCCGCCGGCGGATTGAGCTCCCGGATCAGCGTGTCGCGTCCGAAGAGGTAATATTTCCGAGTGAAGTCATAGATGTAGCGCTGATAGCGGTACATCTGGTCCATCAGGCGGGCGTGGTTGTTTTCCAAGGGCTGGGCGGCGTTCATGCTTTCTTCCGATAGACGTGGAAGCCGCCGTAGATGGCCGAACGGTCCGCTGCGCCGAGTTTGATGGACGTTTCGGCATCGTAGTGCCACTGGTCGAGCAGTGCAGCGGAAACGCGGCCCGGCAGGATGCTCGCTTCCGCGGCGGTGCGGAAAATCACCACGGCGCCGCGGTCGGCGGTGCGCGTGATCTCCGTCCAAAGGTCGTTCAACTGCCGATCGGTCATCCAGTCTTGCGCGTCGAGCAACACATAACGATCGACTGACGAAGCCGCCTTGCGGGCAAGCAGTTCGGTGAAGCTTGCGTGATGGACCTCGACGCGGTCCGCATGATCGCGGATCGCTTCGTGGTTCTCGGCCTGCAGATAGGCCGGCAGTTCGCCCTCGTGCGGCAGCGGGTAGCGCCGCGCGAAAGCCTGCCAGGCGAAATAGTTCTCGCGGAGCGGGAAATGGCAGGTGAGCTTTTCAAGACGGTGCCGCAGCACCGCGGCAAGCGACTTCTCCGCGCTGAGGCTAGCGAGCTCATCGAACTGCTGGGGCGGGATGCCGAGGCCGAAAAGCGAGCTCTTGCGGCTGGTGATCCAGCGGATGACCGGACGGTCGAACAGCGGCGCGAGCTTGTCGTCGAAGAACTGGCGTTGTTCACGCATCGAGCGCGCCTGGACGAACTCTTCCGGATTGATGCCGTGGAGACGGGCGAGCAGGTGACTGGCGGCAATGAAGCGACCGAGAAGGCCGGTTCGATAGATGTTGCGGCCGAAGACGCCGATGCGTCGGCGTCCGTCGAGGGACCGGCCGCTCCAGTATGCGCGGGTCGCCGCGTCGAGCTTCGGCGCGAGGAAGAGGTCGAAGGCCTGCACATTCGACCGCGTGCCGGCTTCGGCGAGAAAGCGCACGATATCCTTGTGGCTCGGCAGGTGGCGGAAGGCGGCAAGTTTCAGCCGGTTCAGTGCGATATGGTGCGGATTGAGGTCGACGACATCGATATGGGCAGGGCCGGCGGAGAGATAGGTCAGCATGTTGCAACCGCCTGAACCGATCGTCACGATGCGGTGTCCGGGACGGATCTGCATTGCTGCCATGTCGACGCTCGGGTCTTCCCAGATCTGCGGATAGACGAGACCGGAGAATAGCAGCCCGAACAGGCGTTCCGACAGGCCGGCGAGGGAGAGGGGCTTGTGCTGCAGCAGCGCGCTTTTCAGCTTCGGATTCTTCCTGCCAAAGCCGGCATCGGGAGCGAGTTCGGTCATCTTTGCCTGTCATCCAGTTGAAACTTAGGCGCTTCTAAAGTGACTCCGCTACACTTTGATGACGGGATTTCGCACAGGCGCGGGGCTTCCAAGGGCTTTTCCTTTCGCCTGAACCCTGTTTCTCTCGCGATTGCCGCGTGGTGGAGACGTGGTGGTCCTGAAGCCGGGAGGAAGCGCATGAAACGTTTGCTGAAGACGACCGCCGGGGCGGTGGTCGTCGGTCTTGCGGGCATCGGCGGCTGGCTGGCGCTGTTTCCGCCGGAGCTTCTGAAGGTCGGCGACGGCTATGCCGCCAAGATCGTCTGCTCCAATGTCTTCCTTGCCAAACGCGATCCGCAAGCCGTTCTTGCGGAAGACGTACAGGCGCCCGGTCACCCGCTCCTGAAGTTCGTCAGCGTCTCGGTCGATCGGGAGAAGCAGAGCGTGACGGCGCGCATATTCGGCTTTGCCGCTCCTGGCCGAGCGGTGCACAGGCCGGGACTTGGCTGCACCAATGTCGATGACAGCGGAGCGCAAGCGCTTGCGGGTTCGGTGAGCGAGACAAAAGACGAGACGGGAGCATACGAGGCCCATGATGCTGCCGTTGCCTGGCCCGACGGCAGCAAGGCCGAGATCGACCCGGCGATTCAAGGCGTCATAGAAGATGCCGGCCTGGCAGGTCCCGGCATACGGGCGATCGCCGTCGTGCGGGATGGCCGGCTGGTCGCGGAGACCTATGGACCCGGGTTTGATCGGGATACGCCTCTGCTCGGCTGGTCGATGACGAAGTCGGTGACGGCGGCGCTGGTTGGCCTGCGGATCGGTGAGGGAAAAATGGATGTCGCTCGCGGCGACCTGCTGCCCGCCTGGGCCGGCGATGATCGGTCGCGGATCAAGCTTGCCGACTTGTTGGCGATGCAGAGTGGGCTCGCGTTCAACGAGGACTATGGCGACGTCACCGACGTGACGCGCATGCTCTATCTCGAAAGCGACATGGCCGGCTTCGTGGCATCAAAGCAGCTAGACACGCAGCCGGCCGCGAAATTCCGCTATTCGAGCGGCACCAGCAATCTCCTCTCCCAACTATGGATGCGGACGTTCGACGACCCGGCCGAAGCGCTCGCCTATCCGCGCAAGGCGCTCTTCGCTCCGCTCGGCATGACCAGCGCCGTGATGGAAACGGACGCGAGCGGCACCTTCGTCGGTTCCTCCTACATGTATGCGACCGCACAGGACTGGGCGCGCTTTGCGCAGTTTCTGCTGGATGGTGGAAGCTGGAAGGGCAGGCGGATTTTGCCTGAGGGTTATGTTTCCTTCATGCGCACGCCATCGACGGCATCCGGCGGCGATTATGGCTCTGGCCAGGTGTGGCTGCAGGAGAACGGCATTCGGGCCGGCACGGGCAACTTCCCTGCGGATACCTTCTGGATGCTCGGACACGACGGACAGACGATCATGCTCGTTCCCTCTCTGCGGCTGGCCGTCGTCCGCCTCGGCCTCACGCCGTCGCGCACCGGCTACGACGTGCAGAAGCTGAATGCGAAAATAATAGAGGCGCTCGACTGAGCGCCTCGGACATCAGTTCCACCCCGTTTGTCGGACCCCGCGCTTACCGCATGTCCAGCGCGTCGAGCAGGCCTTTGCGCTTGGCGTGATAATAGTAGCCACTGGCGTAGAGCTTCACCGCCCCGTCATGCTGGCTGTCGGCCACCATCCAGGCGCCGCGCAGGTACTTGGTCGCGTATTTGAGGTTGGTTTCCGCGTCGAACAGGCCTTCGGCCGGTCCTTCATAACCGAGCCCCTTCGCGGTGTTGTAGCGGATCTGCATCAGGCCGTAGTTGCCCTTGCTGTAGGCGCGGGGATTGTAGTTGCTCTCGCGCTTGACGACCCGGTGCACGAGCTCCACCGGAATACCGTTCAGCTCGGCGTAATATTTGATCAGCCGGTCGAGCTCGGGACGGGAACTGGTCGGCGTCTTTGAAAACTTCAGCGAGTCGGGAATGACGTTTGCGACGGCGCCGACAGCCGAGCCGATCACGCCAGTGTTCGGCCGTGCCGTCGGAACGATCATCCGCTTGGCGACCAGCGTTTCGAGGCCGACCGGCTCGCCCGTGTCGAAATCCGATTCCCAGGCGACAGCAATCCCGAGGAAGGGCGTGGCCACCGGCTCGGCGCCGGCCGGCTTTTCCGCGAGTGCGGCCGATGCTGTCGAGGGGACTGCGGGCGCCGCTGGTGATGCCATCGCCACTTCAAACGCCTGACCGGGCTTGGCCGTGGGAATCGCTACCCTCTCAGGCGCGGCATAGGCCAGCGTCGCATCGCTCGCCGGCATCGTCGCAGTTGCAGGTACCGCGGTCGCCGCTACTGGAGAGATCTCAGTTGCCACGGTTGCCACCGCGGTTGTCGTCGATGCCGCGGCCGCGTCCGTCGCGGCCGGTGTGGTCTCACCGGGCGTCGTTTGAGAAACAAGGGCTGTCGAAGCTACGGTTGCCGCCCCGTTCGGTGTCGGCAGGGCATAGGCCGTCATTTCCGTTCCGGGCTTGGGGATGGGGGTGACCGTCTGTATGGCGGTCAGTTCTTCAAGCGACGTATGCTCGACCGTGGAGCACCCCGAGGCAATGGCCACCGATGCCAGGGCAGCGGCCGTAAATGCCTGTTTTGAAAGGGAGATACGGAATATAGCCATCGTGTCACTTTCGTGCTTCTGGGCCCCGTAGCCCCTGCAAATCAGTGGATGCCAACCACCGCGCTTGAATCTCCATTAACCCATGCCATCAGTTGCGGCAAGCGCGGCACCGATTTTCACGACGTGGCCCGCTTCAGACCGGCCGTCAGCACGCCGGCGCCGACCAGCAGCGAGCCGCCGGTGCGGTTGACCACGCGGCGAATATTCGGTTTGCGGATCGTGTTTCGGGCGGCCGAGGCGAGAAAGGCATAGAGCATTGCATTGAGTGCCGCGAGTATGAGGAACGTCGCCTCAAATACAACCATCTGGGCGAAGAGCGGTCGCGATAGATCGAGGAACTGAGGCAGGAAGGCGACGAAGAAGATGATGCTTTTCGGATTTAGTGCGGTGACCGCATAGGCGTGGAGAAAGATACGCCACGGCCTTTCCGGCGCGGCTGCGCCGTCGGCATCCTGATCCTCGCCGCCGACGGGTGCCTTCCAGAGCTTGATGCCGAGCCAGACGAGGTAAGCGGCGCCGACCCACTTCAAAATGGTGAAGATGGCAGCCGACGTGGCGAGCAGGGCGCCGAGGCCGAGCATCGAGGCGGTCATGGCGGTGAAGTCACCAAGGGTGACGCCGGCGACGGTCGCGCCGGCGGTCTTGCGACCGTGCCCGAGGGAATAGGAAATCACAAGAAGAATGGTTGGGCCAGGGATGGCGAGCAGCACTGCCGAGGCGGCGGCAAAGGCGAACCAATGTTCGAAGGACATGAAAAGGCTCCGCGCTTGGATGGTTTTCCTGGAAAGAACCCGGAGGGAGCCACGCAAGCGCGGAGCCGTCAACTGCAATTATGGGCGCTCTTTAGTCTGCCGCCTGCCACTTCTGGCCGATGACGTCCATGACGTCGCCGAACCACTTGGTCGACATGTCGAAATGCTTGCCGCCCTTGATGCGCGGAAACTCGATCGTGCGCAGCTTGCCGCCCTGGTCCTCGTCATGGCCGGTGACCCCGGAGACCTTGTTTAGAGCGCTTTCGACCGAAAGGTCGACCATGCCCTGGATCAGGCGAAGGTCGTCGCCATTGGCAGGCGCGGAGCGGGCGTAATAGCCGGACTTCTGCACCATCGAGCGTTCGGCGCCGAGAAGAGCTGCAAACTGCTTCGAGAACCAGTTGCCGACGTTGATCGTGTCGATCTTTACGTGGCCGAAAGCATCACGCTTCACTGTCTCGCCGGCCGCCTCGCGCTCGGCGACGATCGCGTCGAGGCAGGCACCTTCGCTGACGAACAGGGTGACGAAACCAGCGCGGTCCATGACTTCGCGCAGGCGCTCTGCCTCGGCGTCCAGATCGAACTTCATCTCCGGCAGGTAGAGGCCATCAATGCTCTTCAGCTGTTTGTTCATCATGAAGCCGTCGACATATTCCTTGTCTTTGGCCATCTGGATATAGGAGCGCGCGGTTGCCGCTGTCAGCCAGCCGCAATGGCGGCCCATCACTTCGTGGACGACGAGCGTGCGCGGCGCCGCGCTCTGCTCGTTGCTGACATTGTCGAAGAAGCGGGCGCCGTATTCGGCCGCCGTCCAGGCGCCGAGAGTCTGGCGGATCGGCACGACGTCGTTGTCGACTGTCTTTGGCAGGCCGACCACTGTCAGGTCATAGCCGTTCGCGCCGAGATAGGCGGCAAGATCGGCCGCCGTCGTATTGGTGTCGTCGCCGCCGATCGTATGCAGGATCGTGACACCGTCCGAGGCCAGCCTTTCGGCGGCGACCCGAAGCGGGTTCTGACCTTCCTTGACGAGCCCGCGTTTCACGCAGTCGGCTGTGTTGGTAAGTTTGACGCGGCTGTTGCCGATCGGCGAACCACCGTGGCGGTGGAGGATATGCGCCTTCTCGCGCATGTCCCTGGTGATCTCGATGCGGTCAGCGAGAAGCAGGCCCTGATATCCGGAACGGTAGGCAACGAGTTCGTAGTCGGGCGCAATGTCCGTGTACCGTTCGATCAGGCCGCCGACTGCGGATGAAAGGCAGGGGGCGAGCCCGCCCGCCGTCAGCATTGCGACTTTCTTCTTGGCCATGGTTCCTCCTCGGCGATTCGGCACTGGCAACGGCTCAGCGGAGCCGGTCATGTTCATTATCCTTGCTCATTCAAGGACACCGTGGTCTAGCGCAAATCCGATGGAAGTTAAATGACAGGCCTGTGGATGCTTCAAAAGTTCGGCCGCCAGCTGCGGAATCGATCAAGGCCCATATACTTCGAAATAGGTTGAGATTTACGGCAATATGATTTATTGAGGGGCCATCACAAACTCGTCATCCGTGACGTTTTCCGGCGATCGGCCGCTTGCAATTTGCCACCACTTCGGGTCATGCTGCAGGGTGGACAGGGAAAAATCGCACATATGTCATTCTGGGACAGCCTGCTGAAAATCGTCACAGCCACGGGCAATGCGCTCGCGGGCGTGGTAGAGGCCGTACGCACCCTCTTTGAAGGGGATCCGGAAACGCGGCGCAAGGTCGCGTTCTCGGTCGCAATGATCGCCCTTTCCGCGAAGATGGCGAAGGCCGACGGCATCGTCAGCGAGACCGAGGTTGCCGCCTTCCGCGATATCTTCAAATTTCCCGCCGATCAGGCGCAGAACGTTGCGCGTCTCTACAACCTCGCGCGTCAGGACGTCGCGGGCTACGAGGCCTATGCCGAGAAAATGGCGTCGCTGTGCTCTTCCTGCGAAAAGAACTGCCCGATCCTCGAGGACATCATCGACGGGCTCTTCCACATCGCGAAGTCCGATGGCGCCGTGCATGAGAAGGAACTCGCTTTCCTCATGCGGGTCGCGGAGATCTTCAAGATGGACGAGGAGCATTTCCAGCGCATCATGGCGCGCCATGTCCATCTCACGGGTGATCCCTATGAGGTGCTGGGCGTGTCGCCGAAGGACGATTTCGCCAAGATCCGCAGGCGCTATCGCGTGCTCGTGTCCGAGAACCATCCGGACATGCTGGTGGCGCGGGGCGTGCCGGAGGAATTTCACGCGATCGCGAACGATCGCATGGCGGCGCTCAACGCAGCCTATGAGGCGATCGAGAAAGAACGCCGCGCCGCATGACAGCGAAGACATGCGATTTTCCCGGTGCGCGTCTGGTGCCGTCGCCCAATTACGGCGAGCGCGCCGGCGGGCGAAATCCGGATATGATCCTGCTGCACTATACCGGCATGGAGACGGCCGCTTCGGCGCTCGACTGGCTTTGCCGCGAGGAAAGCCAGGTCTCCAGCCACTATTTCGTCCATGAGGACGGTCGCGTCGACCAGCTCGTCGCCGAGGGGCGACGCGCCTGGCACGCGGGCAAAAGCTCGTGGAAAGGCGAGACGGACATCAACTCCTGTTCGATCGGCATCGAGATCGCCAATGCCGGCCATCCGGGCGGACTGCCGGACTTCCCTGAAGCACAGGTCGACGCGGTCGTCGAATTGTGTCGGGACTGTGGCCAGCGCTGGTCCATCGCCCCGGAAAGAGTGCTTGCACATAGCGATGTGGCACCGATTCGCAAGGTCGATCCGGGAGAAAAATTTCCCTGGCATGTGCTGCACGCCAAGGGGGTCGGACACTGGGTGGAACCGACGCCGGTGGGCGGAGGCCGGTTTTTCCAGCGCGGTGACCGCGGGCAACCGGTCGAGGCCATCCAGTCGCTCTTGTCTCTCTACGGCTATGGAATTGAAATAACAGGCGATTTCTGTGAGAAGACGGAAGGCGCCGTGGCCGCTTTCCAGCGGCATTTCCGTCAGGCGAGAGTGGACGGAATCGCCGATGTTTCGACCATCAACACGCTTCACCGCCTGCTCTCCGCACTTCCGAATCGCAGCGTTTAGGCGGCGATTTTTGGGGGCGCAAATTTAGCGCGCTCATCACTTTCTTGCGCGATTTTTTTGTGTTGCCACATGTTTACCATGATGGCCCCTTCATTTTCCCTGCATCAACTGCAGGGGATGCAGCGCGACCGCGCCGCTCTTTTGTCAATAAAAACGATCGGGAAATTCGGTCGTGGCGGCGGGGTGCGCCGGCGCGAGCGGTTCCCCAGACCGGAGACTTCAAACTAAATGAGAATATCGTCTGTTGCTGCGGTGGCGGCATGCTTTGGCATGTCCGTTGCCGGGATGGATGTGTCGTATGCAGGGGATGTCGACAAAACCATCAAGACCTCTTCGCTTCAGTCAGTGACCAGAACGACTGGTTATCCGAAGCCTGACCTGAGCCTGTCGACGGGCTCGCAATATACGATCCTCATCCAATCCTACGCCAAGCAATTTGGCGTCCCCGCCGGCCTCGCCCACGCCGTCGTTCAGATCGAAAGCAACTTCGACGCGAATGCACGCGGCAGCGCCGGTGAGATCGGCCTCATGCAGATCAAGCCCGCCACTGCCCGCATGATGGGCTACTCCGGTTCCGCCAAGGGTCTCTACGATCCGGAAACCAACATCAAGTTCGGCATGATGTATCTGGCGAAGGCGCAAGAGCTCTCGGACGGCTCAACCTGCGGCACCATCCTGAAATACAACGCCGGCCATGGCGCCAAGCGCATGAACCCGGTGTCGAAGCGCTATTGCGGCAAGGTCGAGAGCATCCTGAACTAAGCGCTCAATCATCGGTTCCGCGGGGGGCTCCGCCCCGAGCCGATACATGACTTGCCTTGGATCGGTCGCGGTCCAAGGCCTACAGCGCCGCGCGTCGAGTCAGACGCGCAAAGGTCGCTGCAGAGCTTTGAGTTTCTGCATGATTTTGTCCGTAAATCGGTTCCGATTTAAGGAATCATGCAGTAGCCGGACAGGTCTCGCGTTCCGGCATAGCGTTAACCCCCGAAGGAATTCTGTGCCAATGCTCTTACGACATGTTATCCCGGCGGAGCGAACGATCGGGGAGTCGCATGTCGGAAAGTCTTGATTTCGTTGTCGTCGGCAAGGGCATGATGGGGGCTGCGGCCGCGCGGCATCTGGCCGCTGCAGGTGCAAGCGTCGCGCTTATCGGCCCCGACGAGCCAGAAGATTGGGCCAGCCACGGCGGCGTTTTCGCCAGCCACTACGACAATGCCCGCATTACCCGCACGATCGACGAGGATCCAGTCTGGGCCCGTCTCGCGCGCCGCTCGATCGATCGCTACCCTGCGATTGCCGGCGAGAGCGGCATCGACTTCTATGCGGAGGTCGGTTGCCTGATAGCGGCACCGGCGCCGGGCGGAGAGTTCGACTATCTGGACAAGGTCGGGCACGCCCGCGACAGGCTTGGCGTCGAGGCGCCCCTGATTTCTGGCGATGATCTCGTTCAGCGCTTCCCCTGGTTTCGTTTTCCACAAGGCTATGGCGGTATCCATGAGGCGAGCGGCGCGGGCCACATCAACCCGCGGGCGCTGGTGCGGGCGCAGACGCTGCTTGCCGAAAGATCGGGTGCGCGGGTCATCCGTTCCGAGGTGATTTCCGTCGATGAGCGTTCGGATCACGTCGCTGTTGCGACCGCCGACTTCCAGACGGTTCGCGCGAGGCGCGTCCTCGTCGCGGCCGGTGGCTTCTCGCTGTCGAACGCGCTGCTACCCCGGCCGATCGATCTTGTCGTGAAGGCGCGCACGGTGCTTTTCGCCGAGGTTGGCGCCGAGGATCTCGCCGACTTCGAGGGCATGCCGTCGCTGATCGGCGCGGCTCCGGAGCAGGCGCGAAGCTACTATTTGCTGCCGCCGGTTGCCTATGCGGACGGCAAATACTACATCAAGATTGGCGGCGACCCGACTGATCGGATGCTTGCGAGCGAACCGGCGGTGAGGGGATGGTTCCGCGCTGGCGGCAACAAGGCGGCGGCCGATCATATGCATGGCCTGCTGGCCGAAGTAATGCCGGGCTTCCGGCCTGTTTCGACGCATTTTGCGCCTTGCGTCACGTCGTTCACGCGGCACGGTTATCCCTATATCGGCTTTGCCAGCGATCGCCTCGCTGTCGTCACCGGCGGCAACGGACAGGCCGCCAAGAGTTCCGACGAGATCGGCCGGCTCGGTGCCGTGCTCGTCCTGAACGGGCACCTCGATGCCCCTGAATACGAGACCGACTTTGCGGTTTCGTACCGCTGACCGATCCGCGTAAGCGAAGATGAAATATTCGATTTCTCTGGCGCTTGCCGCTTCGGTCGGTTAATGACCCCTCTGCCAGTTGGCCGGGCAGCCGCGCTCCGCAAGTGCCGAAAGGCCGCGGGGGGAGGAAAGTCCGGGCTCCACGGAAACACGGTGCCGGATAACGTCCGGCGGGGGCGACCCCAGGGAAAGTGCCACAGAAAGCAAACCGCTTCGCTTCGCGGAGTAAGGGTGAAAGGGTGGGGTAAGAGCCCACCGCGGACATGGCAACATGGACGGCACGGCAAACCCCACCGGGAGCAAGACCGAATAGGGATGACACGGGCGCGCAAGCGTCCAGCCGGTTTCCAGGCGCGTCATCCGGGTGGGTTGCAAGAGGCTGCGCGCAAGCGCAGTCCCAGATGAATGGCTGCCACGCTCCGTTCCTCCGGGAGCGGGGCCATACAGAACCCGGCTTACAGGCCAACTGGCTATTTTTCTTTCCCCTGCTGTTCGCAACCGCATTTCGAGCGGAGCCGCCTCTTCTCAAACGAATCAGCAGCCGAAAGTTCCCGCGACCATTGCTGCCGCAGGGCGGTTTCGCGCGGGATTCCAAGGGATTAGGGTCCCGGTCGTAACTTTTTGTTAATCTTAACAACCTATCAATATTTGATCATCCGCAAGGCTTATTACGAGCTTCTCCCATTGACGCCCATATGGTCCCATGTTATCCCATAATGGCACTGCGCAAGGGCCGCGTCGTGGCCCATCATCGCAAAATTCCAAGGATCCTTCCTCGGAAGGATCGGGCGGACACGCTTGTGTTCGGCGGGGGTCTTTTGCGCGCGCAGGCGAGTGTTCGCGCGGGCCAATGATCGTGGCCCGTCAGTCGGAGGCGGCCGTTTCGCGTTATGAACCGCTTCTTGTCACATGCTACGAACCGGATCGATGCAAAGGGACGGGTGTCCGTGCCTTCGGCGTTCCGCGCCGTGCTTTCGGATGGAGGCGTCCGGGAGTTATACTGCTTTCAGGACTTCGTCTTTCCGGCGATCAGCGTAGGTGGGCCGGAGCTTCTGGACCGGTTCGAGAAGCAGATGGCGGCAGAGGATCCGTTCTCGGATGTCGCCAACCAGATGTCGCTCCTCGTTCATGGGGGCGGCGTCTTTGTGAAGCTCGACCCGGAGGGCCGGTTGATGGTGACGGATTTTATTCGCGACTTCACCGGCATCTCGACCGACGTGACTTTCGTCGGGCGGGGCGATCATTTTCAGCTCTGGGAGCCGCAGGCGTTTGCGAGGGCGCAGGCGGAGGCCCGGGAAGGGCGCAAGCAAAGGGGGTTGCGTCCGGAATAGAATGGAGAGGCGGAATGGTGACGGATCAAGGCGGCGGAGATTCTGAAGCCGACGGCGGACCGGTTCGTCACATTCCCGTCCTGTTGAGCGAAGTGCTCGCTGCCCTCGATCCCGCACCCGGCAAGATCATTCTCGACGGCACGTTTGGTGCCGGCGGCTACACGTCCGCCATCCTGAAGGCCGGTGCCGACGTGATCGCGCTCGACCGCGATCCGACGGCGATTGCCACAGGTCAACCTCTTGTCGCTGCCTCCGAAGGCCGGCTCACGCTCATTCATTCCCAATTTTCAGAACTGGCCGAACATGCGCCGGCAGAAGGCCTCGACGGCGTCGTGCTCGATATCGGTGTTTCATCGATGCAGATCGACGAGGCCGAGCGAGGCTTTTCCTTTCAGAAGAAGGGGCCTCTCGACATGCGCATGTCGGCGGCCGGCGTCTCCGCCGCCGACGTCGTCAACCGCGCCAAGGTCTCCGATCTCATCCGCATCTTCGGCTTCCTCGGCGAAGAGAAGCAGGCGGGCCGCATCGCCCGCGCCATCGAAAAGCGCCGCGCGGAGGCGCCGTTCGAAACGACGCGCGACCTCGCGGGCCTCATCGAGACCGTCACGCCGCGCAAGGCCAAGGACAAGATCCACCCCGCGACCCGCGTCTTTCAGGCGCTGCGCATCTTCGTCAACGACGAACTCGGGGAACTCGCCAATGCGCTTTTTGCCGCCGAGCGGGTACTGAAACCTGGCGGGCGCCTTGTCGTCGTCACCTTCCATTCTCTCGAAGACAGGATCGTCAAGACGTTCTTCCAGGACCGATCGGGCAAGGCGGCCGGATCCCGCCATCTGCCGATGGTCGCGGCACGCGCCGCAACCTTCACGCCAGTTGGCAAGCCTATGATTGCGGCCAGCGAGGAAGAAGCGTCCCGCAATCCGCGCGCCCGGTCCGCCAAGCTCAGGGCCGGCATCCGCACGGAAGCCCCGTCGCCGGGAAACGATCTATCCATTTTCAATCTGCCGGAACTGGCGAGCCTTGCGAAACTGGGGGGCTAAGAGAAGATGCTGCGAACGCTCGACATTGTCCTGATCGTCGTCATGACGGCAGCTGCGACGGTCACCTACACGATCAAGCATCAGGCCGAGAACAAGCGCGAAGAAGTTCGCCGGCTCGACGCCGCGATCAAGCTCGAGGAAGACACGATCGATCTCCTGAAGGCGGATTGGGCGCTACTGACGCAACCGAACCGGCTCGAGCGCCTCGTGGGCGCCTTCGCTGCAGACCTGCAACTCGCGCCGACCCCTTCGACACAACTCGCGCGGCCCGAGGAGCTTCCGATGCTCAAAGCGGACCTGCCGCAGCCGGAAGACGACAAGGCGGCTGAAGACGGCATCGCCGCCGTCATCAAAACAGATGGTATTGCAACAGGATCGGTGGCGCGCTGATGTCGTTTCTCTCCCGTATCATGGTGCTGAAGAGCAAGGCGCATTTCTCGGCGGGCGGCAACAATCGCCCATCCGATGGGGTGAAAGTCACGATCCAGGGAGCACGCAAGAAAAGCGCCAGCCAGGCGAAGAACCGGGTGGCGATCGTCATTGCCAGCTTCGGCATCGTCTATGCGGTGATCGGCGGGCGGCTGGTGCAATACGGCATGGCCCAGCCGGAGACCGTTTCCTCGATCGGGCCTGCCGACAGTTTGATGGCCTCGCGCCCCGACATTCTCGATCGCAACGGCGAAATCCTCGCAACCGATATCCGCACCGTGTCGCTCTACGCCGAGCCGCACAAGATCGTCGATGCCGACGAAGCGGTCGAGCGTCTGGCGACGGTTCTCCCCGATCTCAATGCCCGCGAGATCTACAACAAGCTCAAGTCGAAATCCCGGTTCCAGTGGCTGCGCCGGCAACTGACGCCGAAGCAGCAGAGCGAAATCCTGGCGCTCGGCATTCCCGGCGTCGGCTTCCGCCCGGAAAAGCGGCGCTTCTATCCCGGTGGTCCGACCGCCGCCCATATCCTCGGTCATGTCAATATCGATAACCGCGGCGTTGCCGGCATGGAGCGCTACATCGACGGCCAGGGCCTCGCCGACCTCGCGGCGATCGGCATGACGAGTGATGCCAAACTCGAGCCGGTCAGGCTTTCGATCGATGTGCGCGTGCAGAACATCGTTCGTGATGTGATCGACGCAGGCATGAAGAACTTCCAGGCGATTGCTGCCGGCGCGGTCGTGCTCGACGTCCATACCGGCGAAGTGCTGGCAATGGCCTCGGTTCCGGACTACGACCCGAACAAGCCGGCGGAAGGCGCCGAGGAAGGCTGGATGAACCGCATGTCGAACGGCACGTTCGAGATGGGGTCCACCTTCAAGACCTTCACGATCGCGATGGGGCTCGACTCCGGCAAGGTGACGCTCAACGACAGCTTCGATGCGTCGGCGCCGATCCGCATCGGCGGCTTCACCATCAAGGACTTTCACGGCAAGCGCCGCGTGCTGACGGTCCCGGAAATCTTTCAGTATTCCTCGAACATCGGCACGGCCAAGATCGCCGACCTGATCGGCATCCCCGGCCACAAGGAATTCCTGACGCGCATGGGGCTCCTTTCGAAGCTGCCGACGGAGCTTCCGGAGGTCAAGACGCCGACCCAGCCGCGCGAATGGAAGAAGATCAACTCGATCACCATCTCCTTCGGCCACGGCGTTTCCACGACGCCGCTGCAGACGGCTGTTGCCGGAGCAGCACTGGTCAATGGCGGCAAGCTCATTCCGCCGACCTTCCTGCCGCGCACGGAGGAACAGGCAAACGAACTCGCGACGGCGGTCGTCAAGAAGAGCACAAGTGACGACATGCGCTTCCTGCTTCGCTGGAACGGCATTGCCGGATCGGGCAAGCGGGCGCTCGTTCCCGGTTTCAACGTCGGGGGCAAGACCGGCACGGCTGACAAGGTGGTCAACGGCCGTTACGCCCACGACCTGAACTTCAACGCATTCCTCGCCGCGTTCCCGATCGACAATCCCAAATACATCGTGCTCACCTTCATCGATGCCCCGAAGACCGGCGAAGGCGGCGGGCGGACCGCGGGTTCAAACGCAGCGCCCATGGTGCGCGACATCATCAGCCGCTCCGCGCCGCTTCTCGGCGTCGAACCGAAATTTGGAGAAGACGGTTCTGCCTTGCTTGTGTCTTATTGACCGTGAAATGAGAATGCGAGCGATTCGCGATCCGGCGGGTCGATATCGATGCGGGACATGCAGTTCATGAAGATCAAGGACCTGGCGGGAGCAGCTTTCCCGGAACTATCGGCGCAATTGAAGGGCGTTTCCTCGGATATCGAGATCGCCGGCATTACGGCCGATAGCCGGCAGGTCAAACCGGGCGATCTTTTTGTCGCTGTCTCCGGCACGAAGGCGAACGGTGCCGCATACATTGCCGACGCCCTTTCGCGTGGCGCCGCAGCCGTGGTCACCGCGGCCGGCGGTGTTGCCGAAGCCGGCATGCCGGTATTCGGGCTGTCGGAGCCGCGCCGTTTCCTGGCGAAGGCTGCAGCCGCCTTCTACGGTCGCCAGCCGGAGACCATGGTGGCGGTGACCGGGACGGCGGGCAAGACCTCTGTTGCTTCGTTCACCCGGCAGATCTGGGCGCATTCGGGCCTTGCCGCCGCGATGATCGGGACGACCGGCGTCGTCGCACCGGGCCGCAACGACTATGGATCGCTGACCACGCCGGACCCTGTCTCGCTGCACAAGCTGCTTAAGGAACTCGCCGATGTCGGCGTGACCCATGCGGCGATGGAAGCCTCCAGCCACGGCCTCGACCAGAACCGTCTCGACGGCGTTCGGCTTGCCGCTGCCGCCTTCACCAATCTCGGCCGCGACCACATGGACTACCATCCGACGGTCGAACACTACATGGCCTCGAAGATGCGCCTCTTCTCGGCCCTCCTGCCCAAGGGTGCGCCGGCGGTGATCTTTGCCGACGACCAATGGTCGGACCAGGCAATCGCCGCCGCCCGCAAAGCCGGCCAGGATGTGCGCACCGTCGGGCGCAAGGGCGAATTCATCACGTTGAAGCGCGTCGAGCACTTCCGCCACAAGCAGTCGGCGGAGGTGCATGTCGGCGACGATATCTTTGAAATCCACGTGCCGCTTGCCGGCGACTTCCAGATCGCCAACGCACTGGTTGCCGCTGGCCTTGCCATGTCCACCGGCATCAGCGCCAAGGCGGCCTTTTCCGCGCTTGAGAAACTGCAGGGCGCATCCGGGCGCCTGGAGCTTGTCGGGCACACGAAGGATGGCGCGCTCGCCTATGTGGACTATGCCCACAAGCCGGATGCGCTGGAGAATGTCCTGACTTCGGTTCGTCCGTTTACCACGGGTCGGATCATTGTCGTATTCGGCTGCGGTGGCGACCGTGACAAGGGCAAGCGGCCGATCATGGGCGAGATTGCCACGCGGCTTGCCGATGTCGTCATCGTCACCGACGACAACCCGCGCTCGGAAGTGCCGGAGGTCATCCGCGCCGAGATCATGGCTGCGGCCAAAGGCGCGACCGAAATCGGCGACCGCGCTGAGGCGATCCGCGCCGCGGTCGGGATGCTGAAAAGCGGCGACACGCTGATTGTCGCCGGCAAGGGACATGAGGAAGGGCAGACGATCGGTTCCGTGACCCTGCCGTTCTCGGACCACGAGGAAGTACGCAAGGCATTGGGAGGGCGGTGACTTGAACTGGCTCTGGACAAGCAGCGATCTTCTGGCTGCGATGAACGGCCGTCCGGTCGGAAATCTGCCAGAGGGCATAGCCGGCATCTCGATCGACAGCCGAACGATCAACAAGGGCGAGGCGTTTTTCGCGATTAAGGGCGATCGCGTCGACGGCCATGACTATGCCGGGATCGCGCTTGCCAACGGAGCTTCCCTCCTTGTCGTCAGTGAGGGCAAGATTCCCGCCCTCGGTCGGCTGATCGCACCTATGATCGTCGTCGATGACGTGCTGGAGGCCCTGATCCGCCTCGGCTGCGCAGCGCGCGACCGCAGTGCGGCAAAGGTTATCGCCGTCACCGGATCGGTCGGAAAGACCACGACGAAGGAGATGCTGAGACACGTGCTGTCCCCGCTCGGCAGGGTGCACGCGTCCGTTGCCTCCTTCAACAATCACTGGGGCGTGCCGCTGACCCTTGCGCGGATGCCTGAGGCCACCGACTTCGGCATTTTCGAGATCGGCATGAATCACCCCGGCGAGATCCGGCCGCTGACGAAGATGGTTCGTCCGCACGTGGCAGTCGTCACCAGCATCGCGCCGGCTCATCTCGGCAATTTCGAAAGCCTCGACGAGATCGCAGCGGCGAAGGCCGAGATCTTCGAGGGTGTCGTCAAGGGCGGCCACGCCGTCCTCAATATCGACAGCCCGCAATTCACTCTCCTGGAGCGCGCCGCCGGTGCTGCCGGTGTGAGCTACATCCATTCCTTCGGCGCCAATCCCAAAGCCGAGTTCCGGCTGGTCGAATTCACCGGTCGATCGGAAGGATCGGTGCTTTGGGCGGGGATCGGCGGCAAGACGCTTGAAGTCGCGATCGGCGCTCCGGGACGCCATATCGCCGAGAACGCCCTGGCCGTGATTGCGGCGGCGAAGCTTGCAGGCGCTGATCTCGATCAGGTCCTGGCCTCGCTTGCGACGATGCGACCGGAAAAGGGCAGGGGATTGCAGCACCGTCTGAAGGTCGGCACTGGACGGCTGACGCTTATCGACGAGAGCTACAATGCCAACCCGGCTTCGATGCGCGCCGCGATCTCGCTGCTGCGCGACGCCGAGCCGCCCGTCGGCGGGCGCCGGATCGCAATCCTCGGCGACATGCTGGAGATGGGCGAGCACGCGGCCGATGTTCATGCGGCTCTCGCCGGGCCGATCGTCGAGGCCGGCATTGTCGACGTCTGGCTCGCCGGGCCCGAGATGGCGCATCTGCGCGACTCTCTGCCGCCGGAGGTTTCGGTCGTTTATCGCGAGTCTGTCGACGATCTCACGGACTATGCACTCGCAGCGGTTGCCGCCGGTGATGTGGTGATGGTCAAATCGTCCAAGGGAACCGGCTGCGGGCGGATCATCCAGGCGCTTCTCAACGCCTATCCGGAAGAAGCGGCGAGGAGCAGGGAAGTATAGCGCTGCCACCACTGCACGTGGTGGATACCGCGCTCGGCCAGGGGATATGGCCTAACATAGTCGACCACAAGTGGGTAACGTCTATCAGATGATTCTGTTGGACGATGTCCGATTCTAAACCTTTGGGGAAAGGTCCCTTATGCTGATCTGGCTCGTGGAACTGGCGGACCACTTTCAATTCTTCAATCTCTTTCGCTACATCACTTTCCGCACGGGTGCAGCTCTCTTCACTTCCGCCCTGATCGTCTTCCTGTTCGGCCCGGCGATGATCGCATCGCTTCGTATCCGCCAGGGCAAAGGTCAGCCGATCCGCGCCGATGGTCCGCAGACCCATTTCAAGAAGGCTGGTACGCCGACCATGGGCGGTCTAATGATCCTCGCCGGTATCGTGGTCTCGTCGCTGCTGTGGGCCGACCTTTCGAGCGTCTATGTCGTTTCGACCCTCCTGGTTACGCTGGGCTTCGGCGCAATCGGCTTCTACGACGACTATCTCAAGGTGACCAAGCAGTCGGACAAGGGCTTTTCGGGCAAGGCGCGCCTTGGCATCGAGTTCGTGATCGCGGCGATCGCAGTCTTCTTCATGATGCAGGCGTCGCTTTCGGCGGGGACCGCCGGCTCCACTTTCGGTTCCTCGGTGACCTTCCCCTTCTTCAAGGACCTGATGCTCAATCTCGGCTATTTCTTCGTGCTTTTCGGCGGTTTCGTCATCGTCGGCGCGGGCAACGCCGTGAACCTGACCGACGGTCTCGACGGCCTCGCCATCGTACCCGTGATGATCGCGTCCGCCGCCTTCGGGCTCATCGCCTACCTCGCCGGTAACGCCGTTTTCGCCAACTATCTGCAGATCCATTTCGTGCCAGGCACCGGCGAACTCGCCGTAATCCTCGGCGCCGTCATCGGCGCCGGCCTCGGCTTCCTCTGGTTCAACGCACCGCCCGCCGCGATCTTCATGGGGGACACGGGCTCGCTGGCGCTCGGCGGCCTCATCGGCACGGTTGCCGTTGCCACGAAGCATGAAGTCGTTATGATCATCATCGGCGGTCTCTTCGTCATGGAGACGCTGTCGGTGATCATCCAGGTCTTCTGGTTCAAGCGCACGGGCCGCCGCGTGTTCCTTATGGCGCCGATCCACCATCATTTCGAAAAGAAGGGCTGGACGGAAAGTCAGGTGGTGATCCGCTTCTGGATCATCGCCGTCATCCTCGCGATGATCGGCCTTTCGACGCTGAAGCTCAGGTAACGGCGCGATGATTCCGGTCACCACATTCAAGGACAAGAAGGTCGCGCTCTTCGGGCTCGGCGGTTCGGGCCTCGCGACAGCGCAAGCGCTGGTCGCAGGCGGGGCGGAGGTCGTCGCCTGGGACGATAATCCGGACAGCGTCGCCAAGGCCGCGGCTGCAGGGCTTTCGACGGCCGGTCTGCGCAGCGTCGATTGGTCGGCCTTTGCCGCCTTCGTGCTTTCTCCCGGCGTGCCGTTGACGCATCCGAAGCCCCATTGGACGGTCGATCTCGCCCGCCACGCTGGCGTCGAGATCATCGGCGACGTGGAACTTTTCGTGCGTGAGCGCCGGGTTCACGCCCCCGATTGCCCGTTCATCGCCATCACCGGCACCAACGGCAAGTCGACCACGACCGCGCTGATCGCCCATATCCTCAGAGAAAGCGGGCGGGACACCCAGCTTGGCGGCAACATCGGCACCGCGGTGCTGACGCTCGATCCGCCGAAGGCCGAGCGCTGCTACGTGGTGGAATGCTCCTCCTATCAGATCGATCTTGCGCCGACGCTTGAGCCCACGGCCGGCGTCCTGCTGAACCTGACGCCGGACCATTTGGACCGGCACGGCACGATGCAGCACTATGCCAGTATCAAGGAGCGGCTGGTGGCCGGAAGCGGCACGGCGATCGTCGGCGTCGATGACAGCTTCTCGAGCCTGATTGCCGATCGGGTGGAGCGCGCCGGAACCAGGGTCGTGCGCATTTCGCGTCGGAATGCGCTTGCCGACGGGTTTTATGCCGAGGGCTCGCGGCTGATGCGCGCAAGCGGCGGCACGTCTTCGCTGTTCGCAGACCTTGAAGGGATCCAGACGCTGCGCGGAGGGCATAATGCACAGAATGCCGCTGCCGCAATTGCCGCTTGCCTGGCGGTCGATGTCAACGAGAAGGACATTATCGATGGGCTGCGCAGCTTCCCGGGACTTAAACACCGGATGCAGCCCGTGGGCAAGAAAGGTGACGTCGTCTTCGTCAACGACAGCAAGGCGACCAATGCGGATGCCGCGGCGCCAGCACTTTCGAGCTACGATCGCATCTACTGGATCGCCGGCGGTCTGCCGAAGGAGGGCGGCATCACGTCGCTGGTGCCGTTCTTCCCGAAGATCGTCAAGGCCTATCTGATCGGCGAGGCCGCGCCGGCCTTTGCAGCGACGCTCGGCGAGGCCGTGCCCTACGAGATTTCCGGGACGCTGGAGAAGGCGGTCGCGCATGCGGCGGCGGATGCGGCACGAGACGAGGGCGGGCCTTCCGCCGTGATGCTCTCCCCGGCTTGCGCAAGCTTCGATCAGTACAAGAATTTCGAGGTGCGTGGAGATGCCTTTGTCGGGCATGTGGCAGCACTCGAAGGCGTGACCATGCTCGTCTGACGAGCGGAGCCGGCCTGAAGGATGGACATTGGCGCAGACCTGCGCCGGAAAAGGGGACAGACAGATGGTAAGCCGAGCCGAACGTGGCCCCGTGGCCGACTGGTTCTGGACGATCGACAGGTTGTTTCTGGCGACCTTCATCCTCCTGATGGGCGTCGGCTTCATGCTCTCCTTCGCGGCAAGTCCGCCGGTTGCCGAACGGCTCGGCCTCGACAGCTTCCACTTCGTCAAGCGTCATGCGCTCTTCCTCCTGCCGTCGCTCGCAGTGATGGTCGGCATCTCCTTCCTTTCGCCACGCCAGGTCAGGCGCGCAGCGATCATCCTGCTCGGCGTCTCGCTCGGGATGATGGTGCTGGTTCTCTTCGTCGGCCAGGAGGTCAAGGGCTCTCTGCGCTGGATATCGATCGGCGGCATTTCTATCCAGCCCTCGGAATTCATGAAGCCGGCCTTCGTTGTCGTCTGCGCCTGGCTTTTCTCCGAGCACGCACGGCAGCCGGAAATCCCAGGTAATCTCTTCGCCATCCTGCTTTTCGGGATCGTCGGGGCGCTTCTTGTCGCCCAGCCGGATCTTGGCCAGACCATCCTGACCACGGCGGTCTGGGGCGGCATGTTCTTCATGGCCGGCATGCCGTGGCTCTGGATTATCGTGCTTGCGGGCGCCGCGGTCGGCGGTTTCTTCGTCGCCTATACCATGCTGCCGCACGTCGCCGGTCGCATCGACCGGTTCCTGACCGGCGAGGGCGATACCTTCCAGGTGGATACGGCCCGCGAGGCGATCATTCGCGGCGACTGGTTCGGCCGCGGCCCGGGAGAAGGTGTCGTCAAGCGCATCATTCCCGACAGCCACACCGACTTTGTGTTTTCCGTGGCTGCCGAAGAGTTCGGCATCGTCTTCTGCATGGTCATCGTGCTGATCTTTTCCTTCCTGGTCATGCGTGGTCTCAGCCATGCCTTCCGCGAGCGGAACGATTTCAACCGCTTTGCCGTTGCCGGTCTTGTGCTGCAACTCGGCATCCAGTCGATGATCAACATTGGCGTGAACCTCGAGTTGCTTCCGGCCAAGGGCATGACCCTGCCGCTGATTTCCTATGGCGGCTCCTCGATGGTGGCGATCTGCGTGACGGCCGGATTCATCCTGGCATTGACCCGTCACCGGCCCGAGAAGCGCGCCGTGGAGCGCAGCCTCTTTCGATCCGGTGTCGGAATGCCGGCGGAGTAAGTCATGAGCAAAGGCATCATTCTTCTTGCCGCCGGGGGCACCGGCGGCCACCTCTTTCCCGCCGAAGCGCTGGCGCATGAGCTGAAGGCGTCCGGCTACGACGTGCATCTGGTGACGGACAGCCGCGCCGAGCGCTTTGCCGGCCGATTTCCGGCAGACGAGATCCACATCGTGCCTTCGGCGACGATCGGCTCGAAGAACCCGATCAAGCTGGCGCGATCGGTCTGGAAGCTCTGGACTGGCTTGCGTGCGGCGCGGCGCCTGATCACGCGCCTGAAGCCCAAAGCAGTGATTGGTTTCGGGGGCTACCCGACGGTGCCGCCGCTGCTCGCCGCGACCGGCATGGGAGTGCCGTCAATCATCCACGAGCAGAATGCCGTGATGGGACGGGCCAATAAGATGCTGGCCTCACGCGTGCAGGCAATTGCCGGCGGCTTTCTTCCCGAAGGCACCGGGGTTTTCGCGACGAAAACGGTGACGACCGGCAATCCCGTGCGTCCACCCGTGCTCGAGGCGGCGGGCGTGCCCTACGCGGATTCGATGCGCGACGCACCATTCCATCTGGTCGTATTCGGCGGCAGCCAGGGCGCGCAATATTTCTCGCAAGCGATGCCGCAGGCGATCTGCCGTCTCGACGACGCCACGCGTCAGCGCTTGCGGGTCACGCAGCAGGCGCGTCCCGAGGACCGTGAAGGCGTAATCGCGACTTACGACAAACTCGGCGTTCCGGCGGAAGTCTCTCCCTTCTTCAACGACATGGCGGCGCGGATAGCAGCCGCCCAGCTCGTCGTTTGCCGCTCGGGCGCATCGACCGTCTCCGAGCTTGCGGTGATCGGCAGGCCGGCGATCCTCGTGCCCTATCCCTATGCCCTTGACCACGATCAGGCGGCGAATGCGGCCGCACTTGCGGCCAAGGGCGGTGCCCGCGTTATCGCGCAGGCCGAGCTCAGCGCCGAACGGCTTGCGGGCATCCTCGCCGACGCGATGAACAATCCACAGTCCCTGGCGCAAATGGCCGCCAGTGCCCGCGAAACCGGCAAACCGGACGCCGCGCGCTTGCTTGCATCCCTCGTAGAGGCTATTGCCAGCGGTTTGACAGTCGAGAAATTCAAGGAAACACGCTCATGAAAATGCCGAAGACGATCGGGCTCGTACATTTCATCGGTATCGGCGGCATCGGCATGAGCGGCATCGCAGAGGTGCTGCATAATCTCGGGCATCGGGTGCAGGGGTCGGATCAGTCGGACAGCGCCAACGTGCAGCGCCTTAGCGAGAAGGGCATCAAGATCTCCGTCGGCCATAAGGCTGAAAACCTCGGCGATGCCGAGGTCGTCGTCGTCTCGACGGCGATCAAAAAGGACAATCCCGAGCTGATCGCCGCGCGCGAAAAGTTCCTGCCGGTGGTGCGGCGCGCCGAAATGCTGGCCGAGCTCATGCGCTTCCGCAACGCGATCGCCATCGGCGGCACGCACGGCAAGACGACGACGACCTCGATGATCGCGGCGCTTCTGGACGCCGGCGGACTCGATCCGACGGTCATCAATGGTGGGATCATCAATGCTTACGGCACGAATGCGCGCATGGGTGCCGGCGAATGGATGGTGGTCGAGGCGGACGAGTCGGACGGGACCTTCCTGAAGCTGCCCGCCGATATCGCAGTGGTCACCAATATCGACCCCGAACATCTCGACCACTACGGCAATTTCGACGCCGTGCGCGCTGCTTTCCGACAGTTCGTCGAGAACGTGCCCTTCTATGGCTTCGGTGTGCTCTGCCTCGATCACCCCGAGGTCCAGGCGATGGTCGCCAAGATCGAGGACCGCAAGGTCGTCAGCTATGGCGAGAACCCGCAGGCGGACGTGCGCTACCACAATATCCGCATGGACGGCGCGACCTCCGTCTTCGATATCGAGATTCGCCGCCGCCGCACGGGTCAGGTGATCACGATGAAGGATCTGCGGCTGCCTATGCCCGGCCGCCACAACGTTTCCAACGCCACGGCCGCGATTGCCGTCGCCCAGCGCCTCGGCATCAAGCCGGAGGATATCGCGAAAGGGCTCGCCGCCTTTGGTGGCGTCAAGCGGCGCTTCACGCTCACCGGCGAGTGGAACGGGGCGCGCATCTTCGACGACTATGGCCATCACCCGGTCGAGATCAAGGCGGTGCTGAGGGCGGCGCGTGAGGCCTGCCAGGGCCGGATCATCGCCGTTCACCAGCCGCATCGCTACAGCCGTCTTTCGAGCCTTTTCGAGGACTTCGCCTCCTGCTTCAATGATGCCGACACGATCCTGATCGCGCCGGTCTATGCGGCGGGTGAAGACGCGATCGACGGGGTGGATTCGGAAGTGCTGGTCAACCGCATCAAGGCGGCAGGGCATCGCGACGCGCGTTACGTTCCCGGGCAGGAGGCGATCGCGCCGATCGTCTCGAAGATTGCGCAGGCGGGCGATTTTGTGGTTCTCTTGGGGGCCGGCAGCATTACCTATTGGGCTGCGGCCCTTCCCAAGGAACTCGCGAATATTTCAGGAATTTGAGCATGAAACAGGTTAACGGTGAAAGACTTCTCGAAGCGCTCGGAAGCGGCGTCAGCGCAGTCCGCGGACGCATCACGCCCGATGCCCCGATGGACCGGGTGACCTGGTTTCGCGCCGGCGGGCTTGCCGAGCTCATGTTCCAGCCGCACGACACGGACGATCTCGTCACCTTCCTGAAGCTCGTGCCGGAGGAGGTTCCGGTCATGGTGATCGGCGTCGGCTCCAACCTGCTCGTGCGCGACGGCGGCATACCGGGCGTCGTCATCCGCCTTTCGGCCAAGGGTTTTGGCGATCTCGAACTCGTCGGCGAAAACCGCATCAAGGCAGGTACCATCTGCCCCGACAAGAACATCGCGGCCATGGCCCTCGATCATGGCATTGGCGGCTTCTATTTCTACTACGGCATTCCGGGCTCGATCGGCGGCGCGCTCCGGATGAACGCCGGGGCAAACGGCGGCGAGACGCGCGAGCGGGTTGTGGAGGTCCATGCGGTCGACCGCAAAGGCAAAAAGCATGTGCTGAGCAATGCCGACATGGGATATTCCTATCGTCACACTGCAGCGGCGAAGGACTTGATCTTCACGCACGCGATTTTCGAAGGATATCCGGAAGACAAGAACAAGATCCGCACCGACATGGACGCGGTGCGCCAGCATCGCGAGACGGTGCAGCCGATCCGCGAGAAGACCGGTGGCTCGACCTTCAAGAACCCGGAAGGCCACTCCGCCTGGAAACTCATCGATGAGGCGGGTTGCCGCGGCATGATGATCGGCAGCGCGCAGATGTCGCCGCTCCACTGCAACTTCATGATAAACACCGGACAGTCGACCGGCTACGAGCTCGAATATCTCGGCGAGACTGTGCGGTCACGCGTGCTGGAGCATTCCGGCGTTCGTCTCGAATGGGAAATCAAGCGCATCGGCAATTTCATGCCGGGCTACGAGATCAAGGAATTCCTCGGCCGCGGCATCGCCTGAGCCGGAAGCATGAAAGCGAAAGGGCCGCGACGGAGTCACCGTCGCGGCCCTTTTGCTGTTTGCTTGGAACTGCCGTCAGCCGGAGACTTCTTCTTCCTTTGATAGCAGCAGGCAGGCGAGCGTGATCAGCGCGGCTGCAAGCAGGTAATAGCCGACATGGCCGAGGCTGTAGTTGGTCGCGAGCCAGGTGGCGATATAGGGCGCCAGCGATGCGCCAAATATGCCGGCGAGGTTGAAGGTCATCGATGCACCGGTGTAGCGCACGGCTGTCGGGAAGGGGGCGGCGAGTGCCGCGCCGATCGGCCCGTAGGTAAGCCCCATCAGGCCGAGGCCGATGATCGAGAAGGCGAAGGCGCCGCCACGGCCGCTCGTCATCAGCGGAGCCATGGCGAGACCGAAGATGCCGATGCCGATCGTCGTCAGCACCAGAACCAGCCGTCGGCCAAAGCGATCCGAAAGAATGCCGGAGACCGGAATCATCAGGCCGAAGAAGACGACGCCGACCATCTGGACGATCAGGAACTGCTCGCGCGAAAAACCGAGCTTCGCCGTGCCCCAGGAGAGCGAGAAGACGGTCATCAGATAGAACAGGACGAAGGTCGCGAGGGCCACGAAAGTGCCAAGCACAAGGCTGCGCTTGTGCGAGCGGAAGATGGCTGCGACCGGAACCTGAACGCGCTCATGCTTGTCGATCGCCTTCTGGAATTCCGGTGTCTCGGTGATCTTCAGCCGGACATAGAGGCCGACGATGACGAGCAGGACGCTGGCGATAAAGGGAACCCGCCAGCCCCAGGCGAGGAAGGCTTCTTCGCTCATCACTTCGCCGAGCACGAGGAAGATGCCGGCGGAAAGGATGAAGCCGATTGGCGCACCGAGTTGCGGGAACATCGCATACCAGCTCCGCTTGCCTTCCGGCGCATTCTCGGTCGCCAGCAGCACGGCGCCGCCCCATTCACCGCCAAGCCCCAGGCCCTGGCCGAAGCGGCACAGCGCAAGCAAGAGGGGCGCGGCGATGCCGATCGTGGTATGGGTCGGCAGGAGACCGATCACGACGGTCGAAACGCCCATAGTCATCAGCGCCGCGACCAGCGTTGCCTTGCGGCCGACCTTGTCGCCGAAATGGCCGAAGACCACCGCGCCGAAGGGGCGGGCGAAAAAGGCGATCGAGAAGGTGGCGAAGGATTGCAGCATCGCCGAGGTCGGATCGGCCGAAGGAAAGAAGAGATGCGGGAAGATGATTACCGCCGCGGTCGCATAAACATAGAAGTCGAAGAATTCGATGGTCGTGCCGACGAGGCTCGCAAACAGCACCCGGGCGGGGGAATTCGCTGCCGGCCGAACGAACGCACTATCCTTCGGCGACAGCGAGGTTGTCGCGTCTGTCATTGTGTTATCCTGGTATGAATTGTCGTGCCGTCTTGGGAGGCGGTCGGCGGGTTCTTAGCGCAAGTTGCGATCGGGAGAAAGTCGGAATTCGTAAGAAATGCGAACTAAATTCGCGGCGCGCGCAGCATTATTCCGCTGCTGCATGGCTCACGAGATCTATGCGGTCGGATGCCTCAATTTTCGGCAGCGGGCAGGTCGCGGTGGCATCCCTATCACGGTCTTAATCGTTCTCTGATAAATCGTCTGCGAATGGGAGTGTCCCGCTTAATGGCTGGCGTGGCTATACTCGCGGAGGGCGCCTCGTCGTTCCAGGATTTCCGGCGCAATCATTTTTTCGGCTTCTGCACTCCTTTCTCAACGTGGTCGCGCAAGCCACTGAAGTTGCCCCTAATTACCTCTTTTCGTCAGGCGTTTTTGGGCGGCGAACCTGATGCTTTTCATGAGAAGAGTTAACCAAAGTAAACGGTTCATTAACCATAATGCCGTTCTAGTGGCCCTGTTCGGGCGCCGGTGACTCGGCAACCGGAATCAGCCAGACGCAAGCAAGCATTGTAATAGTGGCGTATTGTTTGGGGGTTTTGATGAGCGGCAGGCATGTTGCTGTCCTGATGGGCGGATTTTCCTCGGAGAGGCCGGTGAGCCTGTCTTCCGGGGCTGCCTGCGCCGATGCTCTCGAAGCCGAAGGCTATCGCGTCACTCGCGTGGACGTCGGTCGCGACGTGGCCGCGGTTCTCGCCGATCTCCGCCCGGATGTCGCTTTCAATGCCCTGCATGGCCCATTCGGCGAAGACGGCACGATCCAGGGAATCCTGGAATATCTGGAGATCCCCTATACTCATTCCGGCGTGCTTGCCTCGGCTCTCGCCATGGACAAGGCGCAGGCCAAGCATGTTGCCAAGGCCTCCGGCATTCCGGTCGCCGAGGCGCTGATCATGGACCGGCGCACATTCGGCAACGAACACCCTATGAAGCCGCCCTATGTGGTCAAGCCGGTGCGCGAAGGCTCGAGCTTCGGCGTCGTGATCGTCAAGGAAGACCAGTCGCATCCGCCGCAGGTGATCACGTCGAGCGAATGGCGCTACGGCGACCGCGTCATGGTCGAGCGCTACATCGCCGGCCGCGAGTTGACCTGCGGTGTCATGGGCGATGTCGCGCTTGGCGTTACCGAGATCATTCCGCAGGGGCACGCCTTCTACGATTATGATTCAAAATACGTAAAAGGTGGTTCAAGCCACGTCATTCCGGCACAGATTTCACCAAATATTTACCAAAAAATACAAACACTCGCTTTGAAGGCGCATCAGGCAATCGGTTGCCGCGGCGTCAGCCGATCCGACTTCCGCTTCGATGATCGCGGTCCCGGCGAAGGCGAGTTGATCTGGCTGGAAATCAACACCCAGCCCGGCATGACCCCGACCTCCCTGGTGCCCGAGATGGCGCAGCATGCGGGCCTTCAGTTTGGTGAGTTTCTCAGGTGGATGGTGGAGGACGCATCGTGTTTGCGTTGAGGGGCAGAAGGGGCAGAAGGGTGCGTCACCCGCTCGGCGTCGCCGCTGAGGCGGATGAGACGTTCGTTCTGCCGCGTCCATTGCGCAAGGTGGTCCGTTTCCTGGTCAGCCTCGGTACCGGGCGCATCCGCTTTCCGGCGCATACCGGCACACTTTCGGCTGCTGCCTTCTTGGCGGCGACGGGCTTCTACGGCATGTCGCTCGGCGGCCACACGCAGAATTTCGCGCAGGCCTCGACAACCGCCGCCGGCTTTGCCATCGAGGACGTGCGGGTTTCCGGCAACGAGCAGACGTCCGAGATCGATATTCTGCAGCAGCTTGGGCTGGATGGCACGACCTCGCTAGTGGCCCTCGACATCGCCGAGGCCCGCAGGCTGATCAGCGAGTTGCCCTGGGTGCAGAACGTCACCGTGCGCAAGGTCTATCCGGGCACGATCGAGGTGAACCTCGAGGAGCGCAAAGCCTTCGGCATCTGGCAGCACGGCTCCGACCTGTCGCTGATCGAGCGTAGCGGTAGCGTCATCGCGCCGCTTCGCGACAACAAGTTCGCGGCCTTGCCGCTGTTCGTCGGCCGCGATGCCGAGACGGCGGCCGCCGGCTTCTATGACGAATTCTCCCGCTGGCCGGAGTTCCGCTCGCGCGTGAAGGCTTTTGTGCGCGTTTCCAGCAGGCGGTGGGACCTGCGCCTCGACAACGGCATTATCGTCAAGCTTCCGGAGGACGACGTCGCGCGGGCGATGAAGGTTCTCTCCGACATGGAGGAGAAGCATCAGCTTCTGGAGCGCGACATCGCCGCCGTCGATCTGAGGCTTGAAGACCGCACCACGGTACAATTGACGCCGGAAGCCGTTGCCCGGCGGGAAGTCGCGTTGAAGGCGAGGGAGAAGATGCTGAAAGCCCAGGAGAAGCGGATATGAGTTTGTTCGGTTCTTCCAATTTGGGTCTTCCGCGCCTGAAGCCGCTGTCTTCCAAGCGGTCTCATGTCGTCTCGGTGCTAGACATCGGCTCGACCAAGATCGTCTGCATGATTGGCCGGCTGACGCCGCGCGCCGAAAGCCAGATCCTGCCCGGTCGCACCCACAATATCGAAATCATCGGCATCGGCCATCAAAAGTCGCGCGGCGTGAAGAACGGCGTCATCGCCGATCTCGACGCGGCGGAAGGTGTCGTTCGTCTTGCGGTCGACGCCGCGGAGCGGATGGCGGGGCTGACGATCGACAGCCTGATCGTCAATGTTTCCGCAGGCCGTCTCCAGAGCGACGTCTACACTGCGACGATCGATCTCGGCGGGCAGGAAGTCGATGCGAGCGATCTCAAGAAGGTTCTCGCCGCTGCCGGCCAGCAGTCGCAGCGCTCCGACCGCGCGATCCTGCATTCGCTGCCGACCGGCTTCTCGCTCGATGGCGAGCGTGGCATCCGCGATCCGCTGGCGATGTTCGGCGACGTCCTCGGCGTGGATATGCACGTGCTGACGGTCGAGCGGGCTGCTCTCAAGAACCTCGAGCTCTGCGTCAACCGCGCCCATCTCTCGGTCGAGGGTATTGTTGCGACGCCTTATGCCAGCGGTCTTGCCGCACTCGTCGACGACGAGGTGGAGCTTGGCTGCGCGGCGATCGACATGGGCGGCGGCACGACGACGATTTCCGTCTTCGCAGAAGGCAAGCTGGTTCACGCCGACGCCGTCAGCCTCGGTGGCCACCATGTCACCACCGATCTTGCGCGCGGGCTTTCGACGCGCATCGAGGATGCCGAGCGGCTGAAGGTCGTGCACGGTTCAGCGCTGCCCAACAGCGCCGACGAGCGCGATATCGTATCTGTCCCGCCGATCGGAGAGGACGATCGCGACCAGCCGACCCATGTGCCGCGCGCACTGGTGTCGCGCATCGTTCGCGCCCGCATTGAGGAGACGCTGGAGCTCATCCGTGATCGCATCCAGCGCTCCGGTTTCAGCCCGATCGTCGGCAAACGCATTGTGCTGACGGGCGGCGCCAGCCAGTTGACCGGCCTGCCGGAAGCCGCGCGGCGCATTCTCGCCCGCAATGTCCGCATCGGCCGCCCGCTCGGCGTGTCCGGCCTGCCGACCGCGGCCAAGGGCCCGGCGTTTTCGACGGCCGTCGGACTGATGATCTATCCCCAGGTAGCCGATCTCGAGACCCATGCTGCCCATGGCGGCATGTTCTCCACCTTCGGCGGCGGCAACAGCCGCATCGCCCGCATGGGGCAGTGGTTGAAAGAGAGTTTCTGAGCTTCGCCGATGCCGCAGGGGCGTCGGACGTAACAGGTGTTTGAGTTTTGAAGGATTTGGCCGGCTCGGCAAGGCGGCCAGAAAACGAGAAGGAACAGTGATATGACCATCAACTTGCAAAAGCCGGATATTACCGAGCTGAAGCCCCGCATCACGGTCTTCGGCGTCGGTGGCGGCGGCGGCAACGCCGTCAATAACATGATCACCGCGGGCCTGCAGGGCGTCGACTTCGTCGTCGCCAACACGGACGCGCAGGCGCTTACCATGACCAAGGCTGAACGGATCATCCAGATGGGTGTTGCGGTTACCGAAGGTCTCGGCGCCGGCTCGCAGCCCGAAGTCGGCCGCGCGGCCGCCGAGGAGTGCATCGACGAGATCATCGATCACCTGAATGGCACGCACATGTGCTTCGTTACCGCCGGCATGGGCGGCGGCACCGGCACGGGTGCGGCTCCGATCGTCGCCCAGGCGGCCCGCAACAAGGGCATCCTGACCGTCGGCGTCGTCACCAAGCCGTTCCACTTCGAAGGCCAGCGCCGCATGCGGCTTGCCGATCAGGGCATTGCCGAACTGCAGAAGTCGGTCGACACGCTGATCGTCATCCCGAACCAGAACCTCTTCCGCATCGCCAATGACAAGACGACCTTCGCGGACGCCTTCGCCATGGCCGACCAGGTCCTCTATTCGGGTGTTGCCTGCATCACCGACCTCATGGTCAAGGAAGGCCTGATCAACCTCGACTTCGCCGACGTCCGCTCGGTGATGCGCGAAATGGGCCGCGCCATGATGGGCACCGGCGAAGCATCGGGCGAAGGCCGCGCAATGGCCGCCGCCGAGGCTGCAATCGCCAACCCGCTGCTCGACGAAACCTCGATGAAGGGTGCGCAGGGCCTGCTCATTTCCATCACCGGCGGTCGCGACCTCACGCTCTTCGAGGTCGACGAGGCTGCAACACGCATCCGCGAGGAAGTGGATCCGGACGCCAACATCATCCTTGGCGCCACCTTCGATGAAGAACTCGAAGGCCTGATCCGCGTTTCCGTTGTTGCAACCGGTATCGATCGCACGGCTGCGGAGGTGGCCGGTCGCACTGCTGACTTTCGTCCGGTAGCGCCGAAGCCGATCGTACGCCCGTCCGCCGCAATCCCGGCCCAGCCGCAGCCGGCCGCCCAGCACCAGCCGCCGGCACCGCAGCCGCAGCCGGTCGCTCAGCCCGTGCCGCAGCAAAACACCGTCGACCAGATCGCGCTTGCAATCCGCGAGGCCGAGATGGAGCGCGAGCTCGATATCGCCACCCGTGCCCAGGTCGCCGCGCCGGTACAGCACGTGCAGGAAGAAGCCTTTCGGCCCCAAAGCAAACTTTTCGCCGGCGCCGCGCCGGTGGAGGCCGCTCCCGTAGTGCGTCAGGCCCCGCCGGTGCAGCGTCCGGTCGAAATGCCGGTGCAGGCACAGGTCCAGCCGCAGGTGCAGCCGCAGCCGGTTCGCCACGAGCCTGCTCCGGTCATGCGCCAGCATGCCGAACCGGTGCGCATGCCGAAGGTCGAGGATTTTCCTCCGGTCGTGAAGGCTGAGATTGATCACCGCGCGCATGCCGCCCCTGCTCACCAGGAAGAGCGCGGGCCGATGGGGCTCCTGAAGCGAATCACCAATTCGCTTTCCCGCCGCGACGATGACGACCACGGTGTGTCGGCCGACATGACGGCGGCAGCGCCGAGCCCTGCGTCCCAGCAGCGCCGCCCGCTTTCGCCGGAAGCGAGCCTTTACGCACCGCGTCGCGGTCAACTTGACGATCACGGCCGCGTCTCGCCGCAGGCGCGCTCGCACGAAGATGATCAGCTCGAAATCCCGGCATTCCTTCGCCGCCAGTCGAACTGATTTTGAAGGACTGTTCCTTCACCTTGCCGAATGCCCGGGCAACCGCCCGGGCATTTTTCGATTTTATTCGTTATTTCAATGGCTTGCAAATTATGTTGCGCGCATGACAATTGCGTAACAATGCGAAACGAACAGTGATTTGGAATGGTGCCTCCAAAATCATATTTTCAGCATCGGAATTGGGGACGCATACGATTCGATCGGGCGCTGTTAGTTCGGAGATTCGAGGTTTCGGCCAATCGGGGCCGTTCCTCGGAACGTCCGACTTGCGCCTTGAGCATCGCTGCTTCCCTCGTGCGTTTGGCCGATGGCTTATCGAGTGCCAGGGCCGCATAGAGTGAAAGTGAAGACGAGAATGGGAATTGAGCTCCTCGGGTTTCAGACGACGATTGCGAACCCGGTAACGCTGAAGGGAATTGGCGTCCATTCCGGCGCGGAAGTGTCGATCACCTTCCATCCGGCGGAGGCCGACGCCGGCATCGTGTTTCAGCGCGTTCTCGCCGGCGGCCGCGTTGCCGAGTTCAGAGCCGTCTCGTCGCAGGTCGGCAACACCGACCTCTGCACGGTTCTCGGCTTCTCGTCGGCAACGTCGATCGCCACGGTCGAACATGTAATGGCAGCGATCTATGCGCTCGGTCTCGATAACCTGCTCGTCGAGGTTCATGGCGCTGAAATGCCGATCATGGACGGCAGCTCCGAGCCATTCATCGACGCGATCGAACAGGTCGGCCTGAGGGCACTGGCCGTCAAGCGCCGCTATATCCGCATCATCAAGCCGGTACGCATCGACTCGGGCGCTTCCTGGTCGGAGTTCACGCCCTATGACGGCATGCGCTTCGAGGTCGAGATCGACTTCGACTGCCCGCTGATTGGCCGCCAGGCCTGGAAGGGCGACATGACGCCTTCCGTCTTCAAGCGGGAACTGTCGCGCGCACGCACCTTCGGCTTCATGCGCGACGTCGAACGGCTGTGGGCCGGCGGCTTTGCGCTTGGTTCGTCGCTCGAAAACTCGGTGGTGATCTCGGACGACAACACGGTGGTCAATGTCGAAGGGCTGCGTTATGCGGACGAGTTCGTGCGCCACAAGACCCTTGATGCCGTCGGCGATCTTTCGCTGGCCGGCGCTCCGTTCATCGGCTGCTATCGCTCCTATCGCGGCGGCCATAAGATGAATGCGAACGCGCTGAAGGCCCTGCTGAGCGACCCCACCGCCTACGAGGTCGTCGAAACGGCAACACCGCGTCAGCGCACCCGCTCGCGCGACATGGTCGCCGTCGCAGCTCCGGGCTTTGCGCCCTGGTCCGCATAACAATAAAAGTCAGTTCTTCTCCAGTCGCCGGCCGAAAGGCCGGCATTTTCATTGTGCGGGGTGATTCTCGGCAGCCCATTTGGGAGCCGAGATATCCTTCCGCGCCAAGTATTGGACGGCTTTTATCCGTGGAAAACGCGCACAGCACTGCATACCGCCACAAATTTGCATGAATTGCTGATCATGACATTGCGATCTTGAGGCAACTTGCTCTAAAACGCGCAGGTCTGGCGGGATGCGGTCCGCCGAATGAAACGGGAATATTCGATGGTTCTTGCAGTTTCGCTCGATATGAGAAAATCAGTGCGCGTTGCCGCGGTCGTTGTTGCGGCTGTGGTTGGCAGCAGCCTGATCACAGCCTGCCAGAACGACCCGGATATCGATATCACCAAGCTCGCGGCGGAAACCGATCCGCCGGAGGTGCTCTACAACCAGGGCCTTGCCAACCTTAACGCCGGCAAGACGACGGAAGCGGCGCGCAAGTTCGAAGCGCTCGACCGCCAGCACCCGTTTTCCGAGTACGCCCGCAAGGCTCTGGTGATGAACGCCTTCGTCGCCTACCGCAACGGCCAGTATCAGGACGCAATCAACGCCACCAGCCGCTATCTGAACCTCTACCCGCAATCGGACGATGCGGCCTATGCGCAATATATTCAGGGTCTCGCCTATACGAAGCAGATTCCGTCGGTAACGCAGGACCAGAAGGCGGCCTCGAAGGCGATTGAGGCGATGCAGACGGTCATCGATAAATATCCGGACTCGGACTATGTCGAGGACGCCCAGGCGAAGATCCGTTTCGCCCGCGACCAGCTCGCCGGCAAGGAAATGCAGGTCGGTCGCTACTATCTCGAGCGCAAGGAATATCTTGCGGCCGTTTCGAGGTTCCGCACGGTAGTCGAGCAGTATCCGAATACGAACCAGGTCGAAGAAGCGCTTGCCCGACTCGTCGAGGCCTATTACGCCATGGGTGTAACGGCGGAAGCGCAGACTGCGGCGGCGGTGCTCGGGCACAATTATCCGGACAGCCAGTGGTATGCCGATTCCTACAAACTGCTGCAGTCGGGCGGACTTGAGCCGCGCGAAAGCGGTACGTCCTGGATTGCGCGCGCAGGCAAGAGGCTCATCGGCGCCTGACCTGCTCGGCGCTCGACAAGGAAGATCTGAAACCGGATGCTCGCGCAGCTCTCGATCCGCGATATCGTCCTGATCGAACGGCTTGACCTCACCTTCGAAGCCGGGCTCTCCGTGCTGACCGGCGAAACCGGCGCGGGCAAATCCATCCTTCTCGACAGCCTGTCGCTGGCGCTCGGCGGCCGCGGCGACGGCTCGCTCGTGCGCCACGGCGAGGACAAGGGACAAGTGACCGCGGTCTTCGATGTCCCGACCGGCCACGCGGCGCGGCTGATGCTCCGCGAAAACGGCATCGACGACGACGGTGATCTGATTTTCCGCCGCGTGCAGTCGACCGATGGCCGTACCAAAGCTTTCGTCAACGACCAGCCGGTCAGCGTGCAACTGATGCGTCAGCTCGGCCAGACGCTCGTCGAAATCCACGGCCAGCATGATGACCGGGCGCTGGTCGACACCGATGCGCACCGCGCGCTGCTCGATGCTTTCGGAGGGACATCGGAGGCGGCGGAAGAGGTTGGTGCGCTTTACCGCGGCTGGCGGGACGCGGAACGCAATCTCAAGAAACACCGCGAGCGCGTCGAGGCGGCGGCGCGCGAAGCCGACTATCTGCGCTCCTCGGTCGAAGAGCTGGAGACACTTTCGCCGCGCGACGGCGAAGAGGAGGAACTGGCCGAAGCCCGCGCGCGGATGATGAAGGCTGAGCGGATCGCCGGCGATATCAGCGAGGCCTCGGAATTTCTCAGCGGCAATACTTCGCCCGTTCCGCTAATCGCCTCGTTGGTCCGGCGGCTCGAGCGCAAGAGCCATGAGGCCCCGGGGCTCCTCGAAGAGACCGTGGAGCTTCTGGATGGAGCGTTGAACCAGCTTTCGGACGCGCAGATGGCGGTGGAGCGGGCGCTGCGCAACACCGAATTCGATCCGAAGGAACTGGAGCGCGCCGAGGAGCGGCTCTTCGCGCTGCGTGCTGCAAGCCGCAAATATTCGGTTCCGGTTACGGAACTGCCGGCGCTTGCTGTCCGCATGATCGCCGACCTCGCCGATCTCGATGCCGGCGAGGAGAAGTTGAAGCAGCTGGAAGTGCAGGTGGGGGAGGCAAGGGCGGCGTTCGATGCCGCGGCCCGGTCGCTGTCGGAGAAGCGCCGCCACACTGCAGACGCGCTTTCGGCGGCAGTGATGGCGGAACTGCCGGCATTGAAGCTCGAACGGGCGCGTTTCATGGTCGAGGTCGCGAGCGATCCGTCGTCACCGACTGCCGACGGCATCGATGTCGTCGAATTCCATGTCCAGACAAACCCCGGCACCCGGCCAGGGCCGATCATGAAAGTCGCCTCCGGTGGCGAGCTATCGCGCTTCCTTTTGGCGCTGAAAGTGGCGCTTGCCGATCGCGGCTCGGCGCCGACACTCGTCTTCGACGAAATCGACACCGGCGTCGGCGGGGCGGTTGCGGATGCCATCGGCCAGCGGCTGAAGCGGCTTTCCAGGAATGTCCAGGTGCTGTCCGTCACCCATGCGCCGCAAGTGGCGGCGCGCGCGGCGACGCATCTTCTGATCTCCAAGGGCCCGTCGGCGGAAAAATCCGAAATGATCGCCACCCGCGTCGCCCGCATGGACGACAGGGCGCGTACGGAAGAAATCGCCCGCATGCTTGCCGGCGCCTCGATCACCGAGGAGGCGAGGGCGGCAGCAGCGCGGTTGCTTGCCGGAAGCGGCTGATCACAGCTGATTTTCCATAGCGCCGATCACGCTACAGCGCCGTATCTCTTGAGAACGCAGAAGATTGCTGTAGCACTTTGAATTGCTGCATCATTCTATCCTTAAAGCGGATTCCGCTTTAAGGAATCATGCAGTAAAAACGACTCCCCAATCCGGAGTCGTCGCCCATGTTGAGTGAAAGAAAACCCGTCGAGCAATTGACTGAAACGGAAGCGGCCGAAGAGCTCGCCTTTCTCGCGGCGGAGCTCGCCCGTCACGACGCGCTTTATCATGGGCAGGATGCACCCGAAATCTCGGATGCCGACTACGACGCGCTGAAGCGGCGGAACGACCTGATCGAGGAGCGGTTCCCCGCGCTCATCCGCGAGGACAGCCCTTCGCGCAAGGTCGGCGCGGCTCCGTCACTCACCTTCCAGCCGGTCGTCCATGCACGGCCGATGCTGTCGCTCGACAACACATTCTCGGACGAAGACGCTCGCGATTTCGTCGCCGGCGTCTATCGCTTCCTCGGGCGGCTTCCGGACCATTCGATCGCCTTTACCGCCGAGCCGAAGATCGACGGGCTTTCGATGTCGCTGCGCTATGAAAACCGGCGGCTTGTGACGGCCGCGACACGCGGCGACGGCACGACCGGCGAAAACGTCACCGCCAATGTCCGCACGATCGGCATGATCCCCAATAGCCTTCCGGCCGACGCCCCAGATGTCGTCGAAGTGCGCGGCGAGATCTATATGGCGAAGTCGGACTTCGCCGCGCTCAATGCCGAAATGGCGGCGCAAGGCAGGCCGCTCTACGTCAACCCGCGCAACACCGCCTCCGGCTCGCTCCGGCAACTCGACGCCAAGGTGACGGCGAGCCGTAAGCTCCGGTTCTTCGCCTATGCCTGGGGCGAGATGTCGGCGATGCCGGCCGATACTCAGCTCGGCATGGTCGAGACGTTCAAGGCCTGGGGCTTTCCGGTCAATCCGCTGATACAGCGTTTCGCTTCTGCGGACGAATTGCTGGAGCACTATCACCACATCGAGCGCGAGCGGCCCGATCTCGACTACGATATCGACGGCGTCGTCTACAAGGTCGACCGGCTCGACCTGCAGGCGCGCCTCGGCTTCCGCTCGCGCTCGCCGCGATGGGCGACGGCGCACAAGTTCCCGGCCGAGCAAGCCTTCACGCGGCTCAAGGGCATCGACATCCAGGTCGGCCGCACTGGCGCGCTGACGCCAGTTGCGCGGCTTGAGCCGATCACCGTCGGCGGCGTGGTGGTAACCAACGCGACCTTGCACAACGAGGACTATATCCGCGGTGTCGGCAATCGCGGCGAGTCGATCCGCGAAGGGCGCGACATCCGCATCGGCGACATGGTCATCGTGCAGCGGGCTGGGGATGTCATCCCTCAAATCGTCGACGTGGTGATGGGCGAACGTGCGGAAGGCGCCGAGCCTTACAAGTTCCCGACCACATGCCCTGTCTGCGGCAGCCACGCGGTGCGCGACATCAACGAGAAATCCGGCAAGCTGGATGCCGTGCGCCGCTGCACCGGCGGCTTCGTGTGCCGGGCGCAGGCGGTCGAGCACCTGAAGCACTTCGTCTCGCGCAATGCCTTCGACATCGAGGGGCTTGGCTCCAAGCAGATCGAATTCTTCTTCGAAAGCGAGGACGAGAAGCTGAGGATCCGCACCGCGCCGGAGATCTTCACGCTGGAGCGCCGCCAGGAGGTCTCGCTCACCAAGCTTGAAAACATCGAGGGTTTTGGAAAGGTCAGCGTCAGAAAGCTTTTCGAGGCGATCAACACGCGCCGCTCGATCGCGCTCCACCGCTTCATTTACGCGCTCGGCATTCGCCACGTGGGCGAAACGACCGCGAAGCTGCTCGCCCGCTCCTATGGCAGCTACGATCACTTTGGCGCGGCGATGGTCGAGGCGGGCAGTTTTGCCGGCGACGCCTGGAACGAGCTCAACAGCATCGACGGCATCGGCGAGGTCGTCGCCCGCGCCATCGTCGAGTTCTACAAGGAGCCGCGCAACGTCGAGGTCGTTTCACGGCTCCTGGAAGAGGTGACGCCGGAAAGCGCGGAGATGCCGGTTACAACCGGCAGTCCGGTTGCGGGCAAGACGGTGGTCTTCACCGGCTCGCTCGAAAAAATGACGCGCGACGAGGCCAAGGCAAAAGCGGAAAGCCTCGGCGCAAAAGTAGCCGGCTCGGTGTCGAAGAAGACCGACATCGTCGTCGCAGGACCGGGTGCCGGCTCGAAGCTCGACAAGGCGCGCGAACTTGGCGTCCAGACCATGGACGAGGACGAGTGGCTGGCGCTGATCGGCGGGTAGGAAGCGCAGCAGCGGCATGCTAGGGCGCGATTTGAGTCTATCGCGACGCGGACGCGTCGGCGTCGCAAAGAGACTCTTGAGCGGCTGGGCATTTCCAGCGCGCCGTTTTCCGCACTGGCTCAGCCAGTCACGCCGCCTGCTCGGCCGACATGTCCATCCACATGAATTCCCAGACATGGCCATCGAGATCCTGGAAGCTGATTCCGTACATCGAGCCGTAGTCGATTGCCGGCTTCCACGGCTTGGCGCCGGCGGCGAGCGCCTTGGCAAGCATGTCGTCGCACTCGGCGCGGCTTGTGGCGGAAAGGGCGGTGATGACTTCCGTGCCCTTGGCCGTGTCGCTGATCTCCCCGGTGATAAAGTTGCGGAATTTAGGCTCGGTCAGCAGCATGGCGAAGATATTGTCGTCGATCACCATGCAGGCGGCCGTGTCGTCCGAGAACTGCTCGTTGAAGGTGAAGCCGAGGGCGGAAAAGAAGGTCCGGGAGGCTTCCAGGTTTTTGACGGGCAGGTTTACAAAAATCATGCGCATGGGACGTTCCTCGTGACGGATAGTTGTTTCTACGAACCAAGGACGAAACGCGGCTTCGCCAGCCGACAGGCGGAGACGAGTTTAAACTGGTGCTCGCGCAGCGGCTTTCAACCGCAGTTCAGCCGATGCTTCCGGCAAACGTTCCGCCGGCCGCTCGCGTTCGACGGTCCGATCGACGAGATCACCGAGGCGGGTTACAATCGCATGATCGCGGTCAATGTCACCGGCGTCTTCGTTGCCACGCAGGAGGCGGTGCGCAACACGAAGGCGGGCGGGCGCGTTATCCATGTCGGCAGCTCGATGTCGCTACGCCGACCGCCTCGCTTTGCAGTTGACCGAGGTGCGGTCGCCGGCTTCACCTGCAGCTGGTGCGCGATCCCGGTCTGAACGTCACCGACATGAACGCCGACGGCGGGCCGGTCTCCACGATCGTCGGCCCGGATCGGCTGCCATGGTAAGTCGGACGAGATCGCGAGCGTCGTTGCCTCTCTGTCGAGCCCCGATGCCGCCTTCATCACGGGCGCCGACATCGTCGCTGGCGGCGGCTTCACCGCCTCAGGTCGCAGCGACTGGCAACTTGAAAGGAAGTCGCCATGTCCATTGGCATCATCGGATCCGGCAACATCGGGGCGGCCGTTGCCAGGGCGCTCGCCCGGGCGGAGATCCCGGCGATCATTTCCAACAGCCGTGGGCCGGAGAGCCTGAAAGCGCTTGCCGGCGAACTCGCCCCTTACATCACCGCAGGAACACGCGAAGAGGCCGCAAGCGCCGATCTCGTGCTGGTCGCGGTCACCTGGTCGAAGCTGCCCAAGGCGCTTTCCGGTCTGCCGGATTGGAACGGCCGGATCGTCATCGACGCAAACAATCCGATCGAAGCGCCGCTCTTCAAGCCCGCCGAGCTCAAGGGTCGGCTCTCGAGTGAGGTCTTCGCCGGCCTCGTCCCGGGTGCGCGCGTCGTCAAGGCCCTCAATCATCTGCAGCCACACCTCGTTTCCGGCGATCCGAAGGCAGAAGGCGGCCGCCGCGTGCTCTTCTTTTCCGGCGATGACGCCGCCGCCAAGGCGGAGGTCGGCGCGCTGATCGACCGGCTGGGCTTCTTCGGCATCGATCTCGGCCCGCTCTCGGTTGGCGGAAAGCTCACGCAGTTTCCCGGCGGTCCGTTGCCCGCGCTGAATCTCGTCAAGTTCGATTGAAATCGGGTAGGCCGCTGATCCGGCCTGCTTTTTGGACCCTGCAATCCGGCTTCACGCACCATTTCCATTTGTCTTTTTGCGCTGCACAAGATAGAGCTTTGCAAGCCAAAATTTGTGCAGTTGCCTTTTTCGCGGGGCTCACAAGGGGCCATATGGCGAAACGGGGCGCGTACGCCCGCGCCCCGGCGGATTGGAGGGTCCGAAGATGAAAACGATCACCACCATCGCCGAACTGCGCGCGGCTCTCGCCGAGCATCGGCGCGCGGGCAAGAGTATCGGTCTGGTCCCCACCATGGGCTATCTTCACGTCGGCCACATGGAACTTGTCCGCCGCGCGCGCGGTGAGAACGACGTGGTCGTCGCCAGCATCTTCGTCAATCCCCTGCAGTTCGGACCGAGCGAAGATCTTGCCAAATACCCGCGCGATCTTGCGCGCGACCAGGCGATGCTTGCCGAGGGCGGCGTCGATTTTCTCTTCGCGCCCGGTGTTTCCGACATGTATCCGCGTCCGATGGAGGCCGTGGTCGACGTGCCGAAGCTCGGCTCGGAGCTCGAGGGTTCGGTCCGGCCAGGCCATTTCGCCGGCGTCGCGACGGTCGTCACCAAGCTCTTCAATATCGTTCAGCCGGACCGCGCCTATTTCGGCGAGAAGGATTTCCAGCAGCTCCAGATCATCCGCCGCATGGTCGAGGATCTGGCGCAGCCCGTCTCGGTGACCGGCGTGCCGACGGTGCGCGAGGCCGATGGGCTCGCCTGCTCGTCGCGCAATGTCTATCTGACCACCGACGAGCGTCGCGCCGCGGCGATTGTGCCCAAGGCGCTGGGCGAGGCCGAACGGCTGATCGCCAGCGGCCTGACCGACCCTGCTGCCGTCGAGAAAGGTGTTCTCGACTTTCTGTCCACAGAACCGCTGGCGCGACCGGAGGTCGTCGCGTTGCGCGATCCGGAAACGCTGGAACCGATCGAGGAAATCGGCGAGAAACCGGTTCTGCTCTTGCTGTTCGTCCGCTTCGGTACCACGAAGCTGCTCGACAACCGTGTGATCGCACCGAAATCCGCCCATTTTGCAAAGGTAGCCTGAGAATGAGCGTACACACCGCGAAGCGGCGGCTGAGCCCCGCCAATATCGAAGCCCTGAAGGGTGAACGCCCGATCGTCAGCCTCACCGCCTATACGACGCCGATCGCGCGCCTGCTTGATCCGCACGTCGATTTCCTGCTCGTCGGCGATTCGCTCGGCATGGTGCTCTATGGCCTCGACACCACAGTCGGCGTCACGCTCGACATGATGATCGCGCATGGCCAGGCGGTGATGCGCGGTTCCGAGCGCTCCTGCATCGTCGTTGATCTTCCCTTTGGCTCTTATCAGGAATCGAAGGAGCAGGCTTTCCGCAGCGCCGCGCGCATCCTGAAGGAAACCGGCTGCAGCGCGGTGAAGCTGGAAGGCGGGGCGGAAATGGCCGAGACGGTCGATTTCCTCGTCAGCCGCGGCATTCCGGTGCTCGGCCATGTCGGCCTGATGCCGCAGCTCGTCAACACCACCGGTGGCTACCGTTCGGTCGGCCGCAACGAGAAGGAAGTGGCGAAGATCCGCCGCGACGCCAAAGCGATCGACGATGCCGGCGCCTTCGCCATCGTCGTCGAAGGCACGGTCGAACCGGTCGCGCGCGAGATTACCGCTACCCTGCGTTCGCCGACCATCGGCATCGGCGCATCCCCCGCCTGCGACGGCCAGATCCTCGTCTCCGACGACATGCTCGGCATCTTCAACGATTTCAAGCCGCGCTTCGTCAAGCATTTCGCCGAGCTCGCTCCAGCGATCTCGAAGGCGGTCGAGGACTATGCCAACGAGGTGAAGGCGCGGACCTTCCCGGCTATCGAGCATACGTTCCAGTTGAAACGCTGATCACTGCACGATCGCAATCTTTGCCCCCTCACCCTAACCTTCTCCCCGCGCGCGGGGAGAAGGTCGCGGTAGCGGGATGAGGGGCAGAAATGCGAGCAAAACGGTATGTCGCCGGATGATCGTGCCCCAGGTGCAGCAGCTGCACCGAGCCTGGCAGTTGCCATTCAACCATCAGAAAATTCAATCACTGTATCAGCGCAATTGAATTGTCGTCGGGTGCGGCAGCCCCTATCTGTCCCCATGCCGGTTCGCGGACATGCCTCCGGTTTCGGCGGAGGATGATCATGAACAGAGACGATTTCCGTGCGGGCCTGCGGACGGGCTTTCCCGTCATGCTTTCCGCGTCGCCCTTCGGCGCGCTCTTCGGTGCGCTTGCGGTCGATAACGGTTTTTCGGTTGCCGATGCGGTGTTCATGAGCGCCACCGTCTATGCGGGCGCCAGCCAGATGGTCGGCATCGAACTCTTCGGCAACAATGTGCAGCCGTGGCTGGTCGTGCTTTCGGTCTTCGCGGTCAATTTCCGTCACGTGCTTTATTCCGCCTCGATCGCAAAGCACATCCGCCACTTCACGCTCGCCCAGAAGCTCATGGCTTTCTTCCTGCTGGTCGATCCGCAATATGCCGAAAGCGAAAGGCGGGCGGAGCGCGGTCTGCCGGTGACCTTTTCCTGGTATCTCGGCTTCGGGCTCGTGATCTATTTCCCGTGGATCCTCAACACGCTGGTCGGCGCACTGTTCGGCCAGTTGATCGGCGATCCGAAGGCGATCGGCCTCGATGTGCTCCTGCCGATCTATTTCCTCGGGCTCGTGCTCGGCTTCCGCACACGCGATCGCTTCCTGCCCGTGGTCGCCACCAGCGCCGTCGCCTCCGTTGCCGCGATGCATTTCGTCGGCTCGCCCTGGCATGTCAGTATCGGCGCGCTTGCGGGCATCCTACTCGCGGCCGTCTTGCCGCCGGAGCATCGCCTGAGGCAAGGGCCGGCGCCCGTGAAAAAGGAGGCCTGAGCCGTGGACGCACAGCACCTCAACCTGATCTACCTGATCGTTGCCGCCGCACTCGCCACCTTCGCGACCCGGTTCGGCGGCTATGTGCTGATCACCCAGTTGAAGCGCATTCCACCGCGGCTCGAAGCGGCGCTGAACGCCGTCCCGGCGGCGGTCCTGACGACGCTGGTTGCACCGGCCTTTGTCTATGGTGGCTTCGATGTCGCGGTGTCGATGCTCGTCGCCTTCGCGATCGGACTGCGCTTCTCGACACTCCGGATGCTGCTTGTCGGCTGGGCCGTGGTGATGGTGATCCGGCACGTGGTTCTGTAGTTCTCTCGTCCTCCCGGCTGCCGGACAGTGCTAGTCGGGCGCCCACCATTGGCGCTGAACCGACACTGGGCTATCATCTTTTGGTTGCCGGAGAGGCATCAGCCCTCCGGCTCTGGAGGAGCGACCCCATGATTATCAGGATTTCAATTGCCCTTCTTTTGGCGCTCGCACCTGTAACGGCCTTCGCCAATCAGTGCCCCACCATGATGGCGGCGATTGACGCCGCCCTGCCGAACGCCTCCCTTTCTGAAGCCGACATGGCCAAGGTCAAGCAGTTGCGCCAGCAGGGCGAACAGTTGCACCAGTCCGGCGATCACGCAGGCTCGGAGGCAGCGCTCGGCGAGGCGAAGAAAATGCTGGGAATCTGAATGGAAGAGCCGGGAATCGCCCCGGCCTTTCAGCTTTGAAAATTCCGCGAACGATCGGTCAGGCCTCGAGGGTGCCGCGTGGCCCGGCCTTTCACGCTTGGCGAATGACGATTTTCAAACCAAGCGTGCAATCCCGTAAAATTTCCGGGTTACGCCGGAGTGGCGCGGGAAATATAACAGTATCGTTGGTAGAGACATCGTACCTCCCAACCGAGGCCCGGCCGCCCCCTGTAGCCCCCAACCTACGCCGCCGGGCCTCCCCGCGTCCTTTACTTGTCACGAAGTTTCGCGACGCCGGTTCGCGAAAAGACTCCTATTTCTGTGGCGATTAGATCGTTTTCACTGTTTGAATGAACTCGCGAAGCGATCTAGCTATTTGATATTACACAATTTATGCCGCCACACGCTTTTCCTGGAATCGCTCTAACTCTTTGAAACAATGCAAGTTCTATCGCGCGATCACGTCGGTGGCGGCTTCCAGCCAGTGGCGTGTGTCGTCGCTGGCGATGAGCGGCATGAGCTTGTCGCGCGTTTCGGCATGATAGGCGTTCAGCCAGCCAAGCTCCTCGTCGGTCAACAGCGAAGGGAGGACGAGGCGCCGGTCGATCGGGCAGTAGGTCAGCGTGTCGAAGCCGAGCATCGGCAGGTCGCCGCCTTCGATCTCCGAGGCTTCCCGGACGACGACGAGGTTTTCGATGCGGATGCCGAAGGCGCCCGGACGATAGTAGCCGGGCTCATTGGAAAGGATCATGCCCGGCAGCAGCTCTTGCGTCGAAAGCCGGGCGATGCGCTGCGGTCCCTCATGCACGGAAAGATAGGAGCCGACGCCATGGCCGGTGCCGTGGGCATAGTCGGCGCCGGCTTTCCAGAGCGCGATGCGGGCGAGGGGATCGAGATCGACACCGCGCGAACCCTTGGGGAAGCGCGCCGTGCTGATCGCGATCATGCCTTTCAGCACCAATGTGAAGAAGCGCTTCTGCTCTTCCGGAACGGCACCGATCGCAACCGTTCGGGTGATATCGGTCGTGCCGTTGATATATTGCGCGCCGGAATCGATCAGGAACATGGTTCCGGGCTCAATTGTCCGGTCCGTGTCCGTCGTCACGCGGTAATGCATGATCGCCGCGTGTGAGCCGGCGCCCGCAATCGTGTCGAAGGAAATGTCCTTCAGCGGATTCTGCATGCGCTCGCCGACGGTCGCGCGCAGGGCCTCCAGCCTTTCCGTTGCGGCGATCTCGGTCACGCTGCCGGGCTCGGTCTGGTCAAGCCAGGCGAGGAATTCGACCATCGCGGCGCCGTCCTGTAGATGCGCGCGCGCCGATCCCTGGATCTCGGCGGCGTTCTTGCGGGCGCGGGGGAGGCGGGCCGGATCGACTGCGCCGACGACCGAGCCGCCTTTCTCGCGGATCAGTTCACCGATGGCGAAGGGCGCAAGGTCCGGATCGATCATGATCGCCGCACCAGTCGTCGCGAGCGCCGCCAGCCGGTCCTCGAAACTCGCCGGAGCGGTGATTTCGGCAAGCTGGGTCAGATAGGCTTCCTGTTCGATGCCGGTCTTGCGCTTATCGAGGAAGATCTCGGCGCGGCCGTCCGCATGGATGATCGCGCGGGCAAGCGGATGCGGCGTGTGCGGCACGTCGCTGCCGCGGATATTGAAGGTCCAGGCGACCGAGGAGGGGTCGGTGAGGACGACAGCGGCCGCCTTGGCTTCAAGGCCGGCAGCGATCGCGGCAATCTTGTCCTTCGCCAGTTGGCCGGCATGCTCGCTCGGCTGGATCGTCACCCGGCCAAGGGGAGCTGCGGGCCGGCCGGTCCAGATTTTGTCGAGCGGGTTGTGATCGAGGAAGACCAGCGCGCCGCCGACCGCCGCGAGCGCCTTCTGCAGCTTGAGGACCTCGGCGCCGGTATGAAGCCACGGGTCGATGCCGAGGCGGAAGCCTTTCGGCGCATGAGCCTCCAGCCAGACATGCGGCGGCTCGCCGATAAGGTCACCCCCCGTGAAGACGCTGCCGTCCACCTGCTCCTTGAGCTGGGTCACATAGCGTCCATCGACGAAGACGATCGCTTCACGCTGCGTGACAAGCGCAACGCCGGCGGAGCCGGTGAAGCCGGTCAACCAGGAAAGGCGCTCGGACGAAGCCGGCACATACTCGCCCTGGAATTCGTCGGCGCGCGGCACGAGGAAGCCGTCAATGCCAAGGGCCGGGAAGACGGCGCGCAGAGCGGCGGTGCGCTCCTTGCCGAACTGAGGCGTGGAGGTGACTTCGAAGGACTGAAACATGGAATATTTCCGGCAATTTGGCGGAGAACCGCGACTGGGATGATCGTCATGTTAGCGGAAAGGTCGCTGCCGAGGAAAGAGGCGATATCCGGCTGTGAACAGGCGCAGGCCGCCGCGGTTACGCACCTGCCAATCAGGGCATTTGCCCAGGCTGCGGACATATGCATCATATGCATGGCACCCATGCTGCAACGCATCTATCTCTATCGGAATAATGGTTTATAAGCGCGCTCAACGAACACGGACGAACATCCGGTGGTTCAAAAAAGCTGCGGTTCTGAGAATAGTTGGTCATTCTGTTCTCCTCCTCCCTCAAGGGTGGCCAATTTCAGAACGGTAGACGCCCGCTCGAGCGCTCCTCCTCCTCAGGCTCGCGGGCATGGTCGGCCTCAAAGCCGCCCAGCAGGCGATGCCTCCGGCATCGCCTTTGTTTCGAAAAGGTCACCCGTCATGATGGACTGGGTGGCCTTTTTCGTTTTCTGCTTACTCGGCGATTTCGCTGGATCAGGGGAGTAGCGTCCGCGCTGCGACCGCCGACACCAACAATTGCCACCAGTGCTCCTTTGATCGGCCCTCACCCTAGCGCTCTCCCCGTTCTGACGGGGAGAGCGGATTGGGAGCGTGCGGCGTCGTCCCATCCCCCTGCTTGCGAGGAGAAGGTGCCGGTAGGCGGATAACGGGCAGGTGACAACCCGCTATTTCGTCAGATGGATGGTGACCCAGCCGTTGCGCCAGATGGTGCGCACGTGTTTGAGGCGCTGGCCGTTATAGGCGGCAAGCACCTTCCAGCGCTGTTCGGCGAGAATGCCGGACAGAATGACCGAGCCGCCGGCGGCGAGATTGGCGACAAGCTGCGGCGCCATCTTCATCAACGGCCGCGCCAGGATGTTGGCGATGATCAGGTCGAAGGGGCCATTGGTGCTGAACGCCGTCGAGTGGAAACTGGGGGCGGTGGCAAAGGTCATGCCAGTGACGACGCCGTTGCGGCGGGCGTTTTCGCTCGCGACGCGGGTCGCGATCGGATCGATGTCGGTGGCAAGCACCGGCACATGCAGGAGTTTCCAGGCCGCGATCGCAAGCACGCCGCTACCTGTGCCGAGGTCGAGGACATTGCGGACCGGTCGCGTATGCGCAACGGAGGCAAGCACTTCTAGGCACCCGGCGGTTGTGCCATGATGGCCCGTGCCGAAGGCCTGGCCGGCGTCGATCTCGATCGCTATCTCGCCGGTCCTGACCTTGTCTCGATCATGAGAGCCGTGGACGACGAAGCGTCCGGCGCGCACGGGGGCGAGCCCTTCCAGCGATTTGGCGATCCAGTCGATATCGGGCAAAACTTCGCGTTCGATCGGCAGATGGGAGAAACCCGCGGCGAGCGCGTCGGCAAGCCGCACCCTGACGCTCTCCTCCTCGTCCGCCATCATGTAGACCGAGGCTTCCCAGACGTCGCGCTTCTCGTCGATCTCCATCGTCGCGATGGCATAGTCGTCGTCCTCGAAGATCGTGCTCATGACATCGAGCACGGCCGCGACCTGTTTCTCGGTGCTGGTGACGAAAAGTCTTATCTCGCTCAACGATCTGTCCTTCGGATGTGGTCGGCCTCGCGGCTATCATGGATCCGGTAGAAACGCAAAGCGCCGGCGGGGAGCCGGCGCTTTGCGGGAATGGGAGATGATGAAGTAGCCGCTCAACTCTTGGTCAGGTTCTCGAGCTTCTGAACGGCGGTGTCCGGGTTCTCGCCATAGGCAATCGTGCCGCTGAAGTGCCCGTTGGCGTCGAGAAGGAACACCGAGGCCGTGTGGTCCATGGTGTAGTCGCCGTTCGGGTTCTTTTCGTCGACCGGCACCTTCTTGTAGTAGACGCGGTAGCCCTTGACCATTTCAAGGACCTTGTCCGGCGGTCCGGAAATGCCGGTGATGCGCTTGGAGACGTTGGAGACGTACTGGCCAAGAACGTCCGGGGTGTCGCGCTCCGGGTCGACGGTGATGAAATAGGCCTGCAGCTTGCTGCCGTCGGGGTCAACCTTTTCAAGCCAGCCGTCCAGCTCGAAAAGCGTGGTCGGGCAGACTTCCGGGCAATGGGTGAAGCCGAAGAAAAGCGCGGTCGGCTTGCCGGTGAACGCCCGTTCGGTGATCGGCTTGCCGTCCTGTGCGACAAGCGTGAAGGGCACGCCGAAGGGACCGGAGGACGCCTGCTGCCGCGATTGCGTCATGTCGTAGGTGAGCCAGCCGAGGATCGCCACCATGACGAGGATGGCCGCCCAAAGGACGATGCGTATGGTTTTCATCGTTGCTACCGGTTTGCTGAGCCTTCGTAAGGGCGTTCAATGAACGTGGCGTTGTGATACCGCGTCACCACCACCGGCGCAAAGGGAGAATTGCCGCAGGCGGTGCATGCGGCAAGCCAGGGCGTCAGAAGCACCAGGAAATGCCGGCTTGAGCGAGCGACAGGAAGATGTCGGCGCCATGCGCGATCCAGCCTTGGAAAGCCAGGAGTGCGACGAGTGCGAACACGCCCGCAAAAAGGGTGAGGACGAGGGGCGAGAGCGATTTCTTCGTGTCCGTGCGCATACCCCGGATCATAGCACTCGAAGGCGACAAAGAAAGGGGAGCACAGGCGGTTGATCCGCAGAGCTGGTAGCCATGTTTTAGCGAATGGTTAAGGTCTGTTTGCCAGTGTCGCCGAAAGCGGAGAAGTGCACCACTTCGATATGACATGAGGTCATCCGGTTTGATCGAGCCCGGCCTTCCGCATCGATCGTAACGGAGGACCTCGCCTGCCGCGGCGGGTCCATTGCCATGGACTGCCAGTCAATGAACACCTCTCCATCCGTCGGACGCACCCTCTCGATCAGCCAGCGACTGGCGACTCTTGCAGCCGCCGCCTTCCTCGGCTTTGGTTCGGTGCTCACCGTTGGTTTGTACCAGGAGCGGCGATCGGAACAGACGCTTGAAAAGGCGGTCGCCGCCCAGCGCGGCATGAGGACGGTCGAGGAAATGCGACTTGCCGGCCTTGAGCTGGTGCTCGCGGCGATGGACACGATCGTCGATCGTGACGAAGGCAAGATTCTGCCCGAGCGCGCGGCCCAAATCAAAGCTTCGCTCGCAACGCTCGACGCCAGGAAAGCCGATGTCGAGGCGCTGGCGCGTCTCCTCGGCAGACCGGAAGTTCTCTCCAACTTCGATGCCGATCTTGCCCAATTGCGCAAGGCGGTTGAGGTGGATCTGAAGGCGCTGGTGGAGACTGGAGCGCAAGCGGACGAATTCGCCCGCATCGACGATGCGATCGATGGCGGCGGGGAGCGTCTTGGCGCCGCACTCGCTGAGCTGAGCGAAGCCGCCGCTGGCCTTGCGTCCGCGCGCATCGCCGAGACACAAGCCGCATCAGCGAACGCACTCGTATTGCAGGGAGCCGCAGGGCTGCTGGCGATGGCGACCTTGCTGGCGCTGATCTGGTTCCACGGCAATGCATTGCGCCGGGGCATCCTCGGCTTGCGCGACAGCATGCAGCGGATCCATTCGGGCGATCTGACCTCCAGCCTGGCAGGGCTCGCGCGCGGCGACGAAATCGGCGAGATGGCCCGGTCCGTGGAGCTCTTCCGGGCTTCGGCGATCGAAAAACGTTCGCTGGAGCAGAACGCGATGGCGAGCCGCAGGGAAATCGAGGAGGAGCGCCAGCGTCAGGAAGCCGAGCGCGACCAGGCTGTCGCCCGCATCAAAACCGCGGTCGATGCGCTCGGGCGGGCCCTTAACCAGCTTGCCGAGGGCAATCTTGCAGTCGCAATCCGCGAACCTTTCGTAGGTGACCTCGATGTGCTGCGCCGTGATTTCAACAACACCGTCGAACGGCTGGGCCACGTTCTTGCAAGCGTCAAGGAGAATGCCGTTTCGATCGAAACAAACGGTCGGCAGATGCGCAGCGCCGCCGACGATCTGGCTCGGCGGACGGAACGGCAGGCGGCGTCGCTCGAACAGACCTCGGCCGCTCTGGAGGAAATCACTGTGACGGTGAAGACCGCGACCGAGCGCGCCGAAGAAGCAAGCCGCATGGTCGACGAGACGCGCACCAACGCGGAAGAATCCGGACGCATCGTCGGCGAAGCGATCTCTGCGATGGCGCGCATCGAGGGCGCCTCCAACGAAATCGGCAAGATCATCAATGTCATCGACGAGATCGCCTTCCAGACGAACCTTCTGGCGCTCAATGCCGGTGTCGAGGCTGCGCGGGCAGGGGAAGCGGGCAAGGGCTTTGCCGTCGTTGCCCAGGAGGTTCGCGAACTCGCCCAGCGGGCGGCCGGCGCGGCGAAGGACATAAAGGCGCTTGTCACACGATCCGGCAACGAGGTCGGCACGGGCGTAAAGCTGGTGCAGGCGACCGGCGAGGCGCTCGGCCGCATCGGCGCCGACGTCGCGCGCATCAACGAACATATGAGCTCGATCGTGATGGCGGCGCGCGAGCAGTCGACCGGGCTCAACGAAATCAGCACCGCTGTCGGCCAGCTCGATCAGATGACGCAGCAGAACGCTGCGATGGTCGAGCAGACCAACGCTTCGAGCCACACGCTCGCGCAGGACGCCGAGAAGCTCAGTGAGCTCGTCGGCCAATTCCGCCACGGGCAGGTGAGTGAGGCAGCATTCCGGAAGGCAGCGCCCGCTCCGGCGCAGCCCTCCGTCAAGATCGGCGCCCCGGCCAAGAGTCCAGTCCGGGCCAGCGCCGCGGCCCCCGCAGGGCCGGTGCCCCTGCGCAAACCGTCCGCCGCGCAGGCATCCGCTCGTCCAGCTCCATCACCCGCCAAGGCCCTGATGGGCAAGCTGGCGGGCGCTTTCGGCAACAAGCCGGGCTCCGTACCTTCCGTTACGGCCTCCGGCGATAACTGGGAAGAATTCTGACCATGAGCAACGCTATCAAACAGTCCGGCGCCTATCTCGAAATCGTCTCCTTCCACCTCGGAGACCAGGAGTTCTGCATCGACATCATGGCGATCCGCGAAATTCGCGGCTGGGCGCCGGTTACCCCGATGCCGCATACGCCGCCTTACGTCCTTGGCCTCATCAACCTGCGCGGCGCCGTGATCCCGGTGATCGACATGGCCTGCCGCCTCGGCATGAAGATGACCGAGCCGTCCGAGCGCTCGGCAATCATCGTCACCGACATCAATGGCAAGCTTGTCGGGCTTCTGGTCGAGCAAGTCTCCGACATGATGACGATCCGCAGCGAAGACCTGCAGCCGCCACCGGAGATCATTCCGGAGGCGCAGCGGGCCTTCTGCCGCGGCATCGTGGCGCTCGAAAAGTCGATGGTCTGCTTCCTCAATCTCGATACAGTCATCGCCGACGAGCTGGCACAGGCGGCATAGCCTGAGCGCAGGCTCAGATCTTCCAGGCAAAAGGCCCGCTTCGGCGGGCCTTTTTATATGCCGGCGATGCAAGTTTGTCCCGGTTTCCACCGGCGCTTCAAAGTCAGACGGCGCTGAGGCAGTCGCACTCCAGGAACACGGGCGCGGCGAAGGAGTTATACCCTAACAGCATGGTAAACAGCCTATGCTGAAAAACCACAGCATCCCTCGGGAGGCGGGGTGCTACCGACACAGGAGCAATGCCATGAGAGTTTCCATGAGAACATCCTTGGCCGCATTCGTCCTCTCGTCTGCCCTTGCAGGCGTCGCGGGTTCGGCCCTTGCCGACAGCTACTATCAGGGCATCGATCCGCATAATCCTCCTGGGACTCAAAACAGAGGAACGGTGTTAGTACCGATGCAACGACGCCCATATTACGTCGATGAAATGCCGACAGGCAGCATCTACGTCGATCCCATGGCGACGGGCAGCGTCAGTGGAGCCCCGGGGCGCGTGCGTGAGCAGTATCGGAATGAGTACCAGGGTGGCGGTCAGGGCGACTACTACCAGGGTATCATGCCCCCGGCACCGGTTCCCTGAGTGACAGCATAGTCTGGATCTTACCGATATATTACCGGCACTAGACAGCGCGCGATCGGCGATTTTTCGTCCTCCGGCGTCATGAGTGCGTGGCCTCAATGAGGCGAGCACCACCGGTATATGCGCATTGGCGATTGCAGATCCCGATCGCCGGTGCGTGGGAGTGGTTCGTTCTCGATCGTCACCCAGTAGGGCCGCGAACGCGGCGTCAAGTTACAGCTGCGTAATGTTCCATCACGGTTGCATGAGTCATTCGTGACAAAACGTCACCGCTTGCAATGAACAACTGCTCTCCAAAGGTGTTATGCTTTCAGTATCCGTTGGAGGCCGGATGCAAAATGAACATAGGAGCTAATGTCATGAAAGTTTCGCTGAAAACATCAGTTGTTGCATTTGCCCTGTCCTCCGTACTCGGCGGCGCAGCGCCAGCCTTGGCGGACTCCTACTATCCGGGCATCGACCCGAACAATCCTCCGGGCACGCAGAACCAGGTACGGGCCACGGCTATGCCGCAGAACCGGCCGGCTGCGGTTGACGAGATGCCAACGGGCAGCATCGACCGCAACGGTCGGATCATCTATCCGAATAGCGGCGGATCCACCCTTCAGCCACGCTATCAGACCGGGGAAGGCGACTATTACCGCGGTATCGTTCCCCCAACACCGTGACATTCGGATAGTGTGAACAATTCTCAAGGCGGGATGGGACAACCGCCTTGAGCTCTGACAACACTATTGCGGGCGCCCTTTCTCCCAGGTAACCGTCTGGCCGAAGAGCGGCACGGTCGTAATCGACATCTTGGCCGATCCATCGGTCAGCTGTCGCGAATGCGCAAGGTAAATCAGCGTGTCATTGGCCTTGTCGTAAATGCGGGTCACCAGAAGATCTTTCCAGATCAGCGACAGGCCGGAGCGGAAAACCTCTTCCCCTTCCTTCGACAGATCGATGTCGCCGATGGTGATCGGCCCCGTCTGCCTGCAGGCAATCGAATTGTTGGAGGGGTCCTCGAACCAGTTGCCGTTCTTCAGGCGGTCGATCACACTGCGATCGAAATAGGTCACGTGGCAGGTGACGCCGTTGACCTTGGGGTCGCGGACGGCATCGATCTTGATGTCGTTGCCGAGCCAGTCGACGCCCACTTGGCCGACCGTTTCGGCGCGCACGGGGAGGGACGCTGCACAGGCGGCCAGACCGGCAAGGAGCAGGATGCGGATGGGGCGGAACATGAAATTCACTCCGATGGATCGCAGCGTTGAGATAGGTAGCGGGCGCGGCAATGCAAGGCGCCGGCCTGTAGCTGCTTTGTCGCGGCAGGCCGCGGTGCGTTCACAGCTTGAACCTCAAGACCGATACTGACGTGTCGCCTGCCGCGGAGTCGCCTTTTCCGGCTGCGGACGACTATCGGACTGGCGCAGCTGCGCCGCTGCCGCCGCGAGCGCCCGAGCACTGGCGTCGATCTGGCGCTGCCTTGCGATCGTGCAGCGATCGCGGCCGTCCGCCTTGGAATCATAGAGCGCCAGGTCGGCGCGGATCATCACGTCGGTAATCGTGTCGCCTGGCGCTGCGGCCGCGATGCCGATGCTGACGGTCAGCCGGATGCGTTGATGGACGCGGGTGACGGGCGTTTCACGCACGGTCCGGCAGATTGCCTCGGCAAGCGCTGTCGCCTGCTCCTCGGTGTGGTCCGGCAGGATCAGGCCGAATTCCTCGCCGCCGATACGGCCAAAGGCACCGCGTCCGTCAAGAAAGGCGGATACGGTCTCTGCGAAATGCTTGAGCGCAATGTCGCCGCAGGCGTGGCCGTAATGGTCATTGATTTGCTTGAAATAGTCGAGGTCGAGGAGCAGGAAGGCAAGCGGCCGGCGCCGGGCCGCGCAGTCCGCGAAAATCCGTTCTCCCGCCTCGATCAGCGCCCCGCGCGACAAGGCGCCGGTCAGTCCGTCGCGGGCGATCGTCGTCCTCAAACCAGCGATGATGCGGCTCTGGACGCTGAGGATAACAGCGAGGAACAGGAGCGGCAGAAAAGCCACCCGCATTGCGGCAAGCGCGAACTCGGAGGCGACAGAAGCAGGAGCCGCGGCTGACTGATGCAGGGGGGTCAGCGCATGGAAGAGCGCGGCGCAGCCGACTGCGACCGAAATGACGATGACCACGTGGCACGCAAGCCGTGCCTTCGGCCAGCGATCGACGACGGCGAGGCCGGCGACCAGAAGAAGGGCAGAGGCAAGACCGACCACAAGCAGCAAGGCGCCGACTCTGTCGTCACCGTTCAATGATACGACCAGGCCGACAATGCCGGCGGCGAGCACCAATGCCGGCAACAGGAAAGCGGGAGCGGGTAGCGCAAGGAGACCACGGAACCCCAGAAGGATGAAGAGGCACGCGGAGATCAGCGCGCCGTAGCCGACGACGACGGGAAGAATGGCCGAGACCATACCCGCAAGGATCATCAAGGCGATTGCGATCGCCGCAAGCGCGCAGCCGAGGCAAAAAGACTGCATGCCGGCCGCCGACTGCCGTAGCGACAAGAGGATCGGCAGCATCATCAAAAGCGCCAAAAGCGATATGGCAGGGAGAAAGCTCATTTCGAAACGGCCTGTCGTGCTAAAATAGAAAGGCGGCTTGCGTTCCAGCCAATATGCGAAGTCAATTGGTACCCGTGGCGCATTAACGAAAGCCGGAAAAATTGGATGCAATTTTAGCGATTGGTTGACCGCGTAACGGTTGTGCATGCCAATGCGCGGAGACCGGCGGGAGCGGATGCGATGCCGGGTGAAAGCCTACCTTTTGCGGACAGGGTCGATGCAGGCCGAAAGCTGGCGCGCGCGATCGAGCGCGAGGATTTCGCCGATCCCGTGGTGATGGCGCTGCCGCGCGGCGGCGTGCCCGTGGCATTCGAGGTCGCCGCCCATCTCGGCGCGCCGCTCGAACTCCTGATCGTCCGCAAGATCGGCGCGCCCGGGCATGCCGAATTCGGGCTCGGTGCACTCGTCGACGGCGAAGTGCCGCAGCTTGTATTGAACGACGAAGCGATGCGCCTCGTGCATCCGCCCGAGGCCTATATCGAGGCCGAGACCGAGCGCCAGCGGCTCGAACTGACACGGCGCCGGGCGCTTTATGTGGGCGACCGACCGCGCGTTTCACCGAAGGGGCGCAATGTCATCGTCGTCGATGACGGCATTGCTACCGGCGGCACGGCCAAAGCGGCGATCCAGGCACTGCGGAAGGCAGGTGCGGCAGCGCTGATGCTCGCCGTTCCGGTCGCGCCGCCGAGCGCTGTTAGCAGCTTGCGCCGGGAGGTGGACCGGATCGTTTGCCTATCGAGCCCCAGCCCGTTCCATGCGGTCAGCATCTACTACGACGATTTTGAGCAGACGACGGATGCAGAGGTGGTCGCGCTTATGAAGGAGGCGAGGGGGCGGTGAGCCATTGGCGATCGCGACGACATTCCGCTTTCATGAAGTATTGATTTATCGAGCGCCTGCCTCATGTCCTTGAACCATCGTCGAGCGATGAACTGGTGCGCGACAGCCGCATGGACCGGATTGATGTCAGGGTTTATCCTCTCGCGCTCTGCAAGGCCTTCCTGGTGGGTTCGAAAATGACCGAAGACCTCTCGATCCGACCCGTCGTGCGCAGTGACTACGATCGATGGCTGCCGCTCTGGGAAGGCTATAACGCCTTCTACGGCCGCGCGGGGGCAACCGCGCTCACGCCCGACATCACGCTCATGACCTGGTCACGCTTCTTCGATGCCTATGAACCGATGCATGCGCTGGTTGCCGAAAGCAAAGGCCGGCTGATCGGGCTCACGCATTACATCTTCCATCGCAGCACGATCTCGATCCAGCCAAATTGCTATCTCCAGGACCTCTTCATCAACGAAGCCGCGCGCGGCAAGGGCGTCGGCCAGGCGCTGATCAACGGCGTCTTCGAAGCGGCACGACGGGCAGGCTCGCCGCGTGTGTACTGGCTGACGCACGAAAGCAACATCAAGGCGATGCGGCTCTACGACAAGCTGGCGCAGAAGTCTGGCTTTGTGATGTACAAGATGATGATTTGAGCGCGGGGCGGTGGCGTCGACCCAGCGTTCGGCCTGATCACACCCGCTCCACAAACCCCTCGAGCACGCGCTTCTGTCCGGCCCGATCGAAATTGATCGTCAGCTTGTTGCCCTCGATCGCGGCGATGTTGCCATTGCCGAATTTCAAGTGGAAGACGCGGTCGCCGATGTTGAAGCGGGAGGGTTCCGAGGTCGTCGACTTGGCGACCAGTTCGCCCTCGATCATGCGGGTGCGCGGGCCGGACTCGCCGTAGCCGATGCGCTCGACGGCGTGGCCGGAGCGGGTGCCCCAATTGTCGCGGGTCGCCTCCGAGCGGTGCTGCTGGGCGCGCTTCCAGCCGGGGGTCTGGTAGGAGTTTTCGAAGGGATCGGCCTTGTCGAAACGCGACTGGCCATAGCCGCCGCGACCGTAGCCACCATAGGAGACATCCTGCTCGGCCACTTCCACATGGTCGATCGGCAGTTCGTCCAGGAAGCGCGAGGGCATCGTCGATTGCCATAGGCCGTGGATGCGGCGGTTCGAGACGAACCAGATATGGCAGCGGCGCTTGGCGCGGGTGATGCCGACATAGGCGAGGCGGCGTTCTTCCTCGAGACCGGCGCGGCCGCCCTCGTCGAGCGCGCGTTGGTGGGGGAAGAGGCCTTCCTCCCAGCCCGGCAGGAACACCGTGTCGAATTCCAGGCCCTTGGCCGAATGCAGCGTCATGATCGAGACGGCATCCATATCCTCGTTCTGCTCGGCGTCCATGACGAGCGCGACATGTTCCAGGAACCCGCGCATCGACTCGAAGGCCTCCATCGAGCGGATGAGTTCCTTCAGGTTTTCGAGCCGCCCCGGGGCTTCCGCCGATTTGTCGGCCTGCCACATGGCGGTGTAGCCGCTCTCATCGAGAATCTGCTCGGCAAGCTCCGTATGCGGCGTCGTTTCGAGCAGCGTCTGCCAGCGGCGGAAATCGGTGACGACGTCGAAGAGGGCTTTGCGCGCCTTCGGCTTCAACTCGTCGGTCTCGATGATCTCGGTCGCAGCGGCGAGCATGGGGATGTCGCGCGCGCGGGCATAGTCGTGCAGGGTGCGCACCGTGGTGTCGCCTAAGCCCCGCTTCGGCGTGTTGACGATGCGCTCGAAGGCGAGGTCGTCGGCCGGCTGGCAGACAAGGCGGAAATAGGCCATGGCGTCGCGGATTTCGAGCCGCTCGTAGAAGCGCGGGCCGCCGATGACGCGGTAGTTGAGCCCGAGTGTGACGAAGCGGTCTTCGAATTCGCGCATCTGGAACGAGGCGCGCACCAGGATCGCGATGTCGTTCAGATTGTGCTTCTGCCGCTGTAGCTGCTCGATCTCCTCGCCGATGGCGCGGGCTTCCTCTTCCGAATCCCAGGCGGCATGGACGTGCACCTTCTCATCGTCCGGATTGGTGCGTTCGGTGAAGAGAGTCTTGCCGAGGCGGCCTTCGTTGTGGGCGATCAAGTGCGCGGCGGCGCCGAGAATATGTTCGGTCGAGCGGTAGTTGCGCTCCAGCTTGATGACCTTGGCGCCGGGGAAATCCTTTTCGAAGCGCAGAATGTTGTCCACCTCCGCGCCGCGCCAGCCGTAGATCGACTGATCGTCGTCGCCGACGCAGCAGATGTTGACGGTGGGTTTCCTGTCGCCGGCTCCCTGCGATTTCCCCTCCCCAACCCCTCCCCACAAGGGGGAGGGGCTATCCTGCCGCGCCGCCGCGTTCCGGTCATCGAGGTTCGACGCTTGCTCCTCGCTCGACTGCGATGGGGAGCGGGAGTCAGCGGCACGCACCTGCCCCTCCCCCTTGTGGGGAGGGGTTGGGGAGGGGTTTCGTTGCGACCAGCTTTTTCCCTGCGGCCGCTGCGCCAAGAGCCGCAGCCACATATATTGCGCGGTGTTGGTGTCCTGGTACTCGTCGACCAGGATGTAGCGGAACTTGTCGTGATATTCCCGGAGCACATCCGGATTGGCGCGGAACATGCGGATCGGGTGCAGGAGCAGATCGCCGAAATCGCAGGCGTTGAGCGTCAAGAGCCGGTTCTGGTAGGCGGCGTAGAGTTCGCGGCCCTTGCCGTTGGCGAAGGCGCGGGCGTCGCCCTCCGGAATTTGCGAAGGATCGAGGCCCTTGTTCTTCCAGGTGTCGATCATGCCGGCGAATTGCTTGGCCGGCCAGCGCTTGTCATCGAGCCCTTCGGCCTGGATGAGCTGCTTGATCAGCCGCACGACATCGTCGGTGTCGAGGATGGTGAAATCCGACCTCAAGCCGACGAGCTCCGCATGGCGGCGGAGCAGCTTGACGCCGATCGAATGGAAGGTGCCGAGCCAGGGCATGCCTTCGACCGCATGGCCGACAAGCACGCCGATGCGCTCCTTCATCTCGCGCGCGGCCTTGTTGGTGAAGGTGACCGCGAGGATCTGCGAGGGGAAAGCGCGGCCGGTCGAAAGGATATGGGCGATGCGGGTCGTCAGAACGCGGGTCTTGCCGGTGCCGGCACCGGCGAGGACGAGCACAGGTCCTTCGAGCGTCTCGACAGCTTCCGTCTGCTCGGGATTGAGGCCGGAGAGATAATCCGGGCGCTTGGCGTTGTCGCGGGCGGCCATGGCGCGCGCAGCGATACCGTTGGCGGCGGGCGCGGGTTTGCGCGGTGCCGGCTCCTCGTCGAAGAAGGGAATGTCGTCAAAACCTTTGCTCATGCGGCCCAATGTAGTGATTCGGGACCGAAAGGCCAGAAATGATGTTCTTCTTTTATTCCGGATTCTTCAAGCGCGAAGACAAGCCTGTGGAAAGATAGGCTATTTCGAAGCCATCAATTTTCGCCTGTCGCATCGAAAGCCGGATCGACAGGGACCTGCAGCGCGGTCGCCAATTGATTGGTCTTGGCGGCGAGCGAGATGACGCGCAGAAGGTCGGCATGCTGCGCCTCTGTCATGCCCTTGGCCTTGGCCGATGCCGTGTGGGAGTGGATGCAATAGCCGCAGCCGTTGCTGACGGAAACGGCGATATAGAGCATTTCCTTGACTAGTGGGTCGAGGGCGGAGGGCGTCGCCATGACCGCCTTCACCTCCGCCCAAGTCCGCTCCAGGAGGTCCGCGTCGAAGGCGAGCCAGAGCCACATATTGTTGATGAAGTCCGATTTCCGGGTGGCACGGATGTCATCGAAAACCGCCTTGACACGCGGGTCGGCTTCGGGATCGGGCGGCGGGACGACAGTACTCATGCTTTCTCCTTGCCAACCGCAGCAGCGTAGAAAAAGCCGCGCCGCGACAGCATACGCTGCCTTACGGCTTCCATGACGCAGGCGTCGCACATCGTCCTTCTCCACAACATGAGTTGAACATCGAAACCGATCGGAAATGGTCCCCGAGGCAAGCAGAATAGCCCAGCCGTCGAGGCTGTAAACACTGGTTGTCCAGCAAAACACTGCGCAATCGACGCACGGCGATCGGCGCCATCATGCCGCCAACAAATTCGCTTTTATTACAATTGCGTAATGATGGCATTCCGAGATTGCTCGAAGGCACGCAAATAATGATACTCGGGGCAAATCGGAACGCTCCGCCGGCACGGGCCGCGCTGGAGCGTGCTTTTCATTTGGAGATGTGAATGCGGGTTTGGAAGCAACTGGCGGTCAGCGCCGTTGTGCTCGTGGTGGGGGCAGTCGCCTGGGTACGTTTTGCGCCCGGCGCGGGGGAAACGCTGGCGGCGATCGGCGTTTCGCATCCGTTGATCGACGCACTGTCGAAGTCTGACGGTGGCGAAGGCGAAGGCGGGCGGCGCAACGGCGGACGCGGGCAGGGCGGCTTCGGCGACGCGACATTGGTTGTCGTCAGGCCGTCGGCGAGCGCGATCGTCAACGACAGGCTCAACGCCATCGGTAACGGCGAGGCGATCCACTCCGTCTCGGTAACACCGACGGCGACCGGCAATCTCACCGAAATATTGGTAAAATCCGGCGACAGGATCGCCGAGGGTCAGGTGATTGCCCGGCTCGACAGCGACGACCAAAAGGTTGCGGCGCAACAGGCGAAGCTGACGCGCGACAGTGCCGAGGAAAAGCTCGAGCGCTATCGCAATCTCAGCACGGCAAGGGCTGTGACGGCAGTCGAGGTTCGCGACGCGGAAATCGCGCTGCAGGCGGCGGAGTTGGCGCTGAAGACGGCAGAACTGGATCTCAAGCGCCGCGACATTGTCGCACCCTCGAAAGGTGTGGTCGGTATCATCACCGTCAATGTCGGTGACTACGTCACGACCTCGACGCCGATCGCGGTGGTGGACGACCGTTCGCAAATTCTTGTCGATTTCTGGGTGCCGGAACGCTTCGCCAGCAAGATTTTCGTTGATCAGCCGGTGACGGCAAATGCGATCGCGCAACCCGGGCGGCAGCTCGAAGGCGTCATCCACGCCATCGACAACCGTCTCGATCAGGCGAGTCGGACGCTCCGCGTCCGCGCGCGGCTTGAAAATCCCGACGACATGCTGCGGGCGGGCATGTCCTTCTCGGTCACCATGGCCTTCGATGGCGACCGTTATCCGACGGTCGATCCGCTGGCGATCCAGTGGAGTTCGGACGGATCCTATATCTGGCGTGTCAAAGGCGACCGCAGCGAGCGGGTGCCGGTCAAGATCATCCAGCGCAATCCGGACAAAGTGCTTGTCGATGCCGCTCTTGCCGAGGGCGACCGTGTCGTGACCGAGGGCGTGCAGCGCCTGCGCGACGGCGGCGCAGTGCGCGTTGCCGGCGAAAGCCGGCCCGAGCCCGAGCAGAAGGTCGCGGGAGATGCGCAATGAACATCGGGTTCGGGGGGCATCACGGCAAGGGCGGAGACCAAGGGGGAAAGAGCGGCTTTACCGCGCTCTTCATCCGCCGGCCGATCTTCGCGCTGGTGATCAACACGCTGATCGTCGTTGCGGGCCTCGCCGCCTGGAACGGGATCGAAATGCGCGAACTGCCGCAGGTCGACCAGCCGGTCGTCTCCGTGACGACATGGTTCGAAGGCGCTTCGCCGGAAACGATCGACCGCGAGGTGACCTCGGTCGTCGAAGGCGCGGTGTCGCGCGTCCAGGGCCTTAAAAGCATTTCGTCGAGCTCTTCCTTCGGGCGTAGCCGCGTGACGCTCGAATTCTCCGACACGACCGATATCGGCCAGGCCGCCAATGACATCCGCGATGCGCTCGGCCGCGTTGCCGGCCAGCTTCCAGACGATGCCGACGAGCCGATCATCGTCAAGGCGGACGCGGACAGCCAGCCCATCATCCGGCTGGCGCTCACCTCCGACACGATGACCATGGAAGACATGACGCTGCTTGTCGAGAACGAGATCAGCGACCGGCTTGCGGCTGTTGAGGGCGTCGCCGATGTAACCGTCTACGGCGACCAGGAGAAGATCTTCCGCATCGACCTGGACCAGGCGAAGCTCGCCGGGCGTGGGGTCACGGTGGCCAATCTTCGCGAAGCGCTCTCCAACGCGTCTTACGACGTGCCCGCGGGCTCGCTGACCAGCGCCAGCCAGGATATTTCTGTTCGGGCGACGGCGGACCTCCAGACGCCCGAGCAGTTCGAAAACCTCATCATCGGCGACAATGTGCGGCTGCGCGACGTCGCGACGGTGACGCTCGGCCCGGACACGGGCACGTCGGCGCTGCGCTCCAATGGTCGGCAGGGCATTGGTCTCGGCATCGTCCGCCAGGCCCAGTCGAACACGGTCAATATCTCCGAGGGCGTGCACAAGGTGGTGGATACGATCTCCGCGGAGATCCTGCCTGAGGGAACGGAACTCAAGATCACCAGCGACGATGCCGTCTTCATCAACGGCGCGATCCACGAAGTGGAGATAGCGCTCCTCGTCGCCGTATTCATCGTCACCTTCGTCATATATCTCTTCCTGCTCGACTGGCGGGCGACGCTGATCCCGGCGATCTCGATGCCGATCGCGCTGATCGGCACGCTCGCGGCAATTTATCTTGCCGGTTTCTCGATCAACATCCTGACGCTGCTCGCGATCGTGCTTGCAACCGGCCTCGTCGTCGACGACGCGATCGTGGTGCTCGAAAACATCGTGCGCCGCCGGGCGGAGGGGCTCGGACCGCGGGCCGCCGCCGTCCATGGCACGCTCGAAGTCTTCTTCGCGGTGCTGGCGACAACCGCCACGCTTGCGGCGGTCTTCGTGCCGCTCTCGTTCCTCCCCGGGCAGACCGGTGGACTCTTCCGCGAGTTCGGCTTTGTGCTCGCCTTCTCGATCCTGCTCTCGTCCTTCGTCTCGCTCACGCTTTGCCCGATGCTCGCCTCGCGTCTGCTGACGACCGATGCGCATGCTCATCAGGGCGTGATGAGTCGGCTCGGGGCGCGGGCCGCGGCGTTCTATCGGGTGACGCTTCGTGCGTGCCTCAATGCGCCGCTCATCGTCTTCGTCGTCGCCGCCTTCTTCACCGCGGCAGGTGCCGCCGGTTTCCTGACGCTGAAGTCCGAGCTGACCCCCAACGAGGACCGTTCGCAAGTCATGCTCAGGATCAACGCGCCGCAGGGCGTCTCGCTCGAATATACGCAGGCGCAGATGCGTCGCATCGAGGAAGGCCTTGAGCCGTTGGTCAAATCGGGCGAGATCGCCAATGTCTTTTCAATCTCGGGGCAGGGCGGCACGGCCAATAGCGGCTTCATGGTGCTGACACTTGCCCCGTGGGAAGAACGAGAGCGCACGCAGCAGCAGATCGTCGCCGACATCAATAAGGTGACCGCGAAAGTTCCGTCCGTCCGCTCCTTTGCCATCCAGTCCAACAGTCTTGGCATTCGCGGTGCCGGTAGCGGCCTTCAGGTGGCCCTGGTCGGCAACGACTACACGAAGCTCGGCGACGCGGCGGCGAAACTCGTCCGCGAGATCGAAGACACCGGCCGTTTCGAGAACGTGCGGCTCAACTATGAGGCCAACCAGGCGCAACTCTCGATCACCATCGATCGCGAGCGCGCGTCCGACCTCGGCGTGGATATCAGCGGCCTCTCCTGGGCGCTGCAGGCGATGCTCGACGGCAGCAGCGTCGTCGATATCTTCGTCGAGGGCGATGCCTATCCCGTCAAGCTGCTTTCCTCGACGACCCCGCTCAACGACCCGACGGATCTGCAGAACATCTTCGTCAAGGCCCGCGACGGCCGGATCGTGCCGATGTCGAGCATCGCGACGATCGAGGAAAAGGCCGTGGCGCCGCAGCTGGCGCGCGAGTCGCAGCTTCGCGCCGTTTCGCTTTCGGCGGGCCTCAAGTCCGACCTCGCGCTCGGTGAGGCGCTGTCGATGGTGGAGGAGATGGCGGAGCCGCTGTTGCCGCCGGGCTCGCGGGTGATGCCGCTCGCGGAAGCGGCAACGCTCAACGAGAATGCCAATGGCCTTTTCATCACCTTCGGCTTCGCGATCGTCATCATCTTCCTGGTGCTGGCAGCACAGTTCGAGAGCTTCGTCAGCGGCCTCATCATCATGTCGACCGTGCCTCTCGGGCTTGCCTGTGCCGTCTTCGCGATGATCCTGACGGGCAATACGCTGAACATCTATAGCCAGATCGGTCTGGTCATGCTGGTCGGCATCATGGCAAAGAACGGTATCCTGATCGTCGAGTTCGCCAATCAGTTGCGTGATCGCGGCCAGGATGTGCGCAGCGCCATCGAGAGTGCGGCCAATATCCGCCTGAGACCCGTGATGATGACGATGATCGCGACCGTCGTCGGCGCTGTCCCATTGGTTCTGGCGAGCGGGGCAGGGGCCGAGGCGCGTGTCGCGCTCGGCTGGGTTCTGGTCGGCGGGCTGGGCCTTGCGGTGATCGTGACACTCTACCTCACTCCGGTCGCCTATCTCGTCATTGCGCGCTTCACGAAGCCGCATGCCGACGAGGAGCGCAAGCTGCACGAGGAGATGGACGCGGCCTCAGCGATGGTGGAGATGCGCTAAGCGGGATGAGGAAAAGTGCGCGCGGTTTTCCGCCCGCATCCCGCATCCATCAGAATGGAATCGATTCTTTGCACGTCTTCAAGAGACGCGCGGCGCTTTAGGCGGACGTGAAAACCGGAAGGTCGAATGCCATCACTATCACTCCGCGTCCGGCCTATCGCGGCCGATCTCGTCGAGGCGCTGTTGCAAGGCGAGCTTGTCGAGAGAGGGCATAGGCAAGTTGATGAAGATCGATATCCGGTTATTCAGCATCCGGTAAGCCTCTGCAAAGGCAAAGTGTTTTTCGGGCTCGCTGCCTTCGGCCGCGGCCGGGTCCGGCACGCCCCAATGCGCAGACAGCGGTTGCCCCGGCCAGACAGGGCAAGCCTCGTTGGCGGCATCGTCGCAGACGGTGAAGACGAAATCCATCTTCGGCGCGTCAGGAGTTGCAAACTCGTCCCAGCTTTTGGAGCGCGCGAATGAGGTATCGTAGTTGAGGCTCTCCAGGACCTCCAGTGTGAGAGGATGAACCTTCCCCCTGGGCTGCGATCCGGCCGAAAACGCCTTGAACTTGCCCTGACCGAGCCGATCGAGGATCGCCTCGGCGAGGATCGAGCGCGCGGAATTGGCTGTGCAAAGAAAGAGAACGTTGAATGGCCTGTGGTCGTTCACGATTAATCCTCCTCAACGATTGCAGGTCACGGCATCAATGACCGGGCGGCAAAGTTTGGGACTACCGTTGGAGCGGTGCTTCACGAGATAGGCGAGCAGATCCCTGAAGCCAGTCATATCAGCGACGCATCGCACGACCCGTTCGTCGCGTGTTGATTGTGCCAAGCCCGCGTGGCGATTTCGCCGGTCCGCACGCCCTCCGGTCCGGCGCGCACCAGAAGGCGAAAAGCTTCGAGCCGCGGATCTTGGTCAAGGGCCGAAGGGGCTCCTTAGGTGCTTATCGTGACGATGTGATGACGCCTACAACCCGCGCAGTGCGGCGATCAGATAGATCGCCGTCGCAATTGCGCCGAGCGCGCTTCGGCCGGCATGGAGCTTGCCCCAGCGCGTGAGCAGCGCACGGGTCTCGTCGCCGGCCTCTTCCGGGCGTGCCGCCTCTAGGCGGCGGTTGACGGGCATGACGACGAGCAGGGTATAGGGCCAGTTCAGGATGATGACCGCAGCCCCGAGGCCCCAGAGCGAACTGCCGGTCTGCCACCATGCCGCGGCGCCAAGGAGCCCGGAAACAACGGCGAGGGAAGCCTGCATCTCGAAGCCTCGCCGGTAGGCCGGACGCCACTCGGTGAGCGCCGAGCGGTCATCAAGGACGAGCCGTGCCGGTTGCTCGGCCACGTTGATATAAATCGCGGCGCCGAAGAAGACGGACGCCGTAATGAGGGCGAGCAATCCAAACATTCAACCTTCTCCAGAATAATGGGTGATGGACGGCGGTACGGTGATCATAGCACCGCTTGCTACCAGACGTGGAAGGAACGCTGTCGACCGGCGAAGAGGCCGCCAGTCGCGCACTTGTGACAAGCCGGTATCACCATCCGTGATTTCGCGCCGTGCGGAGCTTCGAGCTTGCGTGAACTTCTGGACAAATTGATTCCGATTTGCACAGTAGCGCCTTGAAATGTCAGCGCTTCCGATCTGACTTCGGGCGTCTCGTCGCGACGTGGCATCACTGAAAGACGAGTGCGCGTACGGGCTTGGGGCGCACCACGCCAGGGTGGAGGCAGCCGCCGCGCAATTCCTTAATTCCGCGTGGAATTGGGGATAAAATCGAGCGGCGATTCAGAATGTTAGAGTGCCTTGCGCGACCGGCCGGAACGCGAGGGCTGCAGGGAAAGGGCGTTTTCGTGGCGTTGAAGGCAATCAAAGCGGGAACGAGAAACGACAGCGGTATCGTTGCGGCAAAGGAACTTCTTGCCGCGCGATTCGGCGAGCGCTTCCAGGCGGGCGAGGCGGTCCGGGCCCAGCACACGCACACGACGACCTATATTCCTGCGCAATTGCCGGATGCCGTGGTCTTTCCCGAAAGCGGCGCCGAAGTGCGCGAGATCGTCAAGATCGCCAGCGCGCACCGCGTGCCGCTGATCCCTTTCGGCACCGGATCGTCGCTGGAAGGGCACGTCAACGCGCCGCATGGCGGGATATCGGTCGACATGATGCGCATGAACCGCGTTCTCGCCGTCAATGCCGAGGATCTCGATTGCACGGTCGAACCCGGCATCACACGCGAGGACCTGAACACTTATCTGCGCGATACCGGTCTTTTCTTTCCGATCGACCCGGGGGCGAACGCCTCGATCGGCGGCATGGCGTCGACGCGTGCCTCCGGCACCAACGCGGTGCGCTACGGCACGATGAAGGAAAACGTGCTGGCGGTGACGGCGGTCGCTGCCGACGGTCGCGAGATTTCGACCGGCCACCGGGCGCGCAAGTCCTCGGCAGGCTACGACCTGACGCGGCTCTTCGTTGGCGCGGAAGGCACGCTCGGTATCGTCACGTCGATCACGCTGCGCCTGCAAGGCATACCGGAGGTGATCTCCGGTGGCGTCTGCCCTTTCCCGACCATTGCCGATGCCTGCAACGCGGTGATCCTGACGATCCAATCGGGCATTCCGGTAGCGCGCATCGAACTGCTCGACGCGCTGCAGATGAAGGCGTGCAATGCCTATTCGAACCTCAACTATGAGGAGACGCCGACGCTTTTCGTCGAGTTTCATGGCAGCGCCGAGAGCGTCGAGTTGCAATCGCGCCAGTTCGCCGAAATAGCGTCGGAATTGGGGTCTACTGGTTTTATCTGGACGACCAATCCGGAAGAGCGCTCGCGACTCTGGAAGGCGCGGCACAACGCCTATTGGGCACAGAAGGGGCTGGTGCCCGGCGCCGCGATCCTTTCGACGGATGTCTGCGTGCCGATCTCGCGGCTTGCCGATTGCGTCGCGGCGACGCAAGAGGACAGCGCGGCACACGGGCTGGTCGCCCCGATCGTCGGCCATGCGGGCGACGGCAACTTTCACGTCGGGCTGCTTTTCGACGACAAGGATCCAGCCGATGTTGCGCGGGCGGAGGCCTTCGTGGAGCGGCTGAACGCGCGGGCTCTGTCGATGGACGGCACCTGCACGGGCGAACATGGAATCGGGCAGGGCAAGATGCCGTTTCTCAAGGCGGAGCTCGGCGACGCCTTGGATCTGATGCGGCAGATCAAGCGGGCGCTTGATCCAGACAATATCTTCAATCCGGGCAAGATCTTTGCCTGACAGCGCGGGGATCGGCCGCTCAAGGATGCGAGCAGGGCGCGAATGAGACAGACGGGAAAGTGACGCGGTGCTGGCGCGAATTCTGGTTACCATCGGTGGGCTTGTTGTCGTCGCGCTCTTTGCGGCGTTGATCGCGCCATTGTTCATCGACTGGACCAACTTCCGCAAGGATTTCGAGCGCGAGGCAAGCCGCATCATGGGCAAGCCGGTGGTCGTCCATGGCAGTGTCGACGCCCGCATCCTCCCGTTCCCGACCGTGACCCTCAATGACGTGCGCGTCGGTTCTACTGAGAGCGACCAGCCGATCGTCCAGGTCGCGCAATTCTCGATGAGCGCCGAGCTTGCGCCGTTCCTGAGCGGCGAGGCGCTGATCTTCGATATGCGGCTCGATCGACCGAAAGCGAGGATTCGTCTCCTGCCGGATGGCACGCTCGACTGGGCGCGTGGGTCGCAGGCATCGATTCCTGCAAGTACGGTCGTTCTCGAAAAGGTCGAGGTTGTCGACGGTGAGATCGAGTTCGTCGACGAGCAGACGGGACGGACGCGCCGTGTCACAGACCTTTCCGCCGACCTGTCGGCGCGCACTCTTGCCGGTCCATGGAAGGTCGAGGGGCGCGCGGCACTCGACGGTGAAGCCGGCAGCTTCGCCTTTTCCAGCAACGCGGTGGACGAGGAAGGGGCGCTGAGCCTCAGGGCGCGGCTGACACCGGACAAGCGACCGTTCGGCGTCGAGCTCGACGGCGATCTCAAGGTTGTCGACTTCAGGCCGGTCTATGGCGGGCGGTTCACGCTGACGGAAAACCGGCCGGCGGACGAAGCCAAGCAAAGTGGCGCTCTGCGCATCAACGGCGAATTCCAGCTCACCAACGAGAGCATCCGTGTCCCGGAATACCGCTTCGAGGCCGGCCCGCCGGACGATCCCTATGTCGTCACCGGGGAGGCGACCCTCGACACCGGCAAGGACCAGAAATTCCTGCTGATTGCCGATGGCCAGCAGATCGACGTCAGCCGCATCGGCAATTCCGGCCGAAGCGGCAAGACCGGCCGCGACCCCGCAATTTCGCTGCGCCAGCGGATCGAGGCGATGCTGGCGATCGCCGCCGACATACCCATCCCGCAGGTGCCGGGACGCGCCAGCCTAAAGCTGCCGGCGATCGTGATCGGCGACACGACGGTTCGGGACGTGCGGCTCGATGTCAGGCCCGACGGCGCCGGCTGGATCGTTGAGAATGCCGTGGCGCTGCTACCCGGCCGAACGCAAATGGAGGCCAGCGGGCGGCTGAACCTCAAGGAGCAGCGTGCCTTCCGGGGCGACATCCTGGTCGCCTCTAACCAGCCTTCGGGATTGGCGAACTGGCTGGCCGGGTCCGTGGACCCGGCGATCCGCAAGCTGAAGACGGCCGGATTTGCCGCGACTGTCAACCTGACGGACACGTTGCAGCAGTTCGAGAGCCTTGAGGTGGCGGCGGGTCCTGCGACGCTTCGGGGGCGGATCGAACGCCAGTCCTTCGCGGAGCAGCAGCCGAGCCTGTCGCTGCAGCTCAAGGGCAACCGCATCGACCTGGAGGCGCTGCAGGCATTGGCCGGTCTCGTCGCCGGCGATGCCTCGACCGGGACGCTGCTGCAGCATGCGATCGCCGCCGATCTTTCCGCCGATGCATTTTCCGCTTTCGGTGAGGAGGCGCGTGATGTGCAGGCGGTGCTGACGCTCAAGAACGGCCAATTGCAGGCCGAGCGGGTAGCGATCGGCTCGCTTTCGGGCGCCCAGCTTGCCCTCTCCGGCCGGATGAGCGGCGGCCTCGACCAGCCGGTGCTTTCGGCGAAGATGAAGCTCGCCGCCAAGGATCTGACGCCCGTCCTCGAAATGATCGGCCGACATACAGTCGCCCATCCGGCGCTGCAACGGCTCATCAAGGCCGGCCCCTACTATTCCGACGCTGCCTTGGACGTGACGCTGACGGCCGGCAGCAACGAAGGCAGTGCACCAGTTACCTTCGGGGTGATCGGCACCGCCAATGGCAGCAAGATTGCCGCAAGCTACCAGGCGCCCGATGTCGCCCAGGCGCTCACCGGCAAGGGCATGCTGCTGGAGGCGACGCTCGAAAATCCGCAGACGGTCGTCCTCGTCGGACAGGCGGGCTTCGATCCGCTGCCGTTCGACGCGGATCCCAACGGCATCCTGGCAGTCAAGCTGCAGAGCACGGAAGGTTCCAAGGCGAACGGCACGCTGACCTTCACCACCGAGAAAACGTCGCTCGCCGCCAAGGGTGACGTCGATCTTGCCCGGGACCACTATCTTGAAGGGCAGGCGAAGCTGACGCTGCAGACGCAAGATCTGGAGCCGTTTCTGCTTCTCCAGGGAATCGGGCTGCCGCAGATGGGCAGCGGACTACCGGTGACGCTGTCGACCGACATCACAACCGATGCCGAAAAAGTCGCGCTCTCGGCGATCGAAGGCAAGGTCGACCAGAATGTCTTTTCCGGCGCTCTCGCGATCGACCGCAAGACCGCCGGCAAGGCCGTCGGCGAGTTGGCGCTCGACACGCTCGACCTCGGCTGGCTCGGCGAGGGGATCCTCGGGCAATTCGAGGACGCGTCGATCGGCGGATTATCGATGGCGCCGGTCGCGCAGCCGGCCTGGACAGGATTCGACGTCGCGTTGAACGTCACGGCGAAGCGCTTCTGGCCGGGTGTCTACGGTCCTGTTACCGGCTTCGCCGGCAAACTCGAATGGAAGGGCGACGAGCTTGCGCTGAGTGACGCCACCGGTGATTGGCTCGGGGGCAAGCTCGAGGGGCGGCTGCAGGTCGGCAATGCCAACGGCTCGGGCTTCCTGCGCTCGCGCTTCGATCTCAAGGGCGGCGATCTTGCGGCTGCCGGGTGGGCACGCGAAGGCGGTCCGGTGGCGACCGGCCGGTTCGATCTGGCTTTAGCGATGGAGGCTTCAGGCGCGACGCCCCGGGCGATGGCACATTCGGCGAGCGGATCGGGAACGGCGATCTTCAACGGCGTCACGCTCAACGGCATCAACACGGCGGCGCTGTCGCCGCTGATGGCGGCCGCTGATGCCATGAAGACGGAGATTTCGCCGGACGCGATCCGCAAGGCAGCAGAACAAGTGCTCTTTACCGGTCAGTCGGTCGTCGGTGCAATCAAGGTGCCTTTCAGCGTTGCCGGCGGCACCGCCAGGGCGCAGAGCGTTACAGCCGGCGATGGCAATGCCGCGTTCACCGGCGAAGCGGCGTTCGACCTTGCCGAACAACACATGAATGGCGTGATCGACCTGACGTTCCGGCCGGGCGAAGAGGCGCTTGCTGGTGCGGAGCCGCGCGTACGCCTCGGCTTTGGCGGACCCCTGCACGCACCGGATGTATCGGTGGACGTCACTGACCTTTCGAATTTCCTGTCGCTGAGGGCCTTCGAGCGCGAGCGGCGGCGTGTGGAAACGCTGCAGTCGAATGTGCTTGAGAAGCAGCGGCTTCGCCGCGAAGTGGCGCTTTACAAGGCGCGCGCGGCCGAACGCGAGGTTGCGCGCCTGAGGGCAATCGCCGAGGAACGCCACCGCCAGGCCGCGGCCGCAGAGGCGGCGCGGATGAAAGCTGAGGCGGAGGCGCGCGCGGCGGCCGAACGGCGCGCCGCCGAGGAACTGCGCCTGCGCTTGCGGCAACTCCCGCCGCGGAGTCCCGCAGCACCGCCCCCGCCCCCGCAAAATGTCCATCCACTGTCCGGCGGCAACGCGGCCGGTGAAAACGCCGGCCCGACGCTGAACTTCGACATGCTGCCAGACATCACTGTGCAATAAGCGGGATGAGGAAAAGTGCTAAGCGGTTTTCCGCCCGCATCCCGCGACAAACAGGCAAGTTGGGATGAGGAAAAGTGCGAGGCGGTTTTCCTCCGGCTCGGCGCCGAAACAGTCAAAACCCCTAGAATTTTACTGGTCCATTTGAAGTCGCATTAGCATCCCTCAGGCACAATGCGCCTACAATTGGGGTTGCGAAATGAAATCGCTTGGGCCGGGGCTAGATCGCCGCGCAGTCATCTGGATCGGGAACTGTACCCTCGGTGGCACCGCCGGCTGCACGGCGATCGCGATGCTCATCACCTATTGTTGCACGGCCCACTTCGGCGCGGAGGTCTTGGCCACCACACTCAGCCTCGCCTTCTACATTCCCGTGCTTCTTGGTGTGCCGCTCTTTGCCTTGATCGGCGTCAAGATACAGCAACTGGCACTGACCAACCGGCTGCTTATCCAGGCGAGCCGCTATGACGGGCTGACGGGCTGTCTGAACCGGGGCGCTTTCACGGCCGATGTCATCGATTTCTTCGCGAAACAGAACCTCGCGCCATTTCCGTGTACATCGGCGCTGCTGATCCTCGATGCCGATCATTTCAAGAAGATCAACGATTGCCACGGGCACCTTGCCGGAGATGCGGCGCTCGTCGCGATCGCGGCGGTACTGCGCGATGCGGTAGGCGAAGCGGGTGTGGTGGGGCGGCTCGGTGGTGAAGAATTCGCTGCTTTCGTGCGGTCGACCGATGCGACTGCGACCGGTGCACTGGCGGAGCGCATCCGCCTCGAAGTCGCCGAGGATCGGGGGCGGGAAGGCGGCCGTGCGGATGCGGTTACCGTCAGCATCGGAATTGCCCTCTTCACCTATCCGGCAGTGTACGAGGACATTTTCAGGATCGCCGACGACCAGCTCTATCTCGCCAAGGGAGCGGGGCGGAACTGCGTTTCGATGATGGAGCACTCGCCCCGCGACATACGCGCCATGGCCGAGCAATTGCGCCGCGGTTTCGCGGTACTCCAGGCAGATGGGGTCGACACGATAATCGACAGCCAGGCATCGCGGTTGGCAGGACGCTGACTTCCAGGCGTGGACCGCCGCTTCATCGAAACAACATTCACCAACTCAGCACGATGCGGCGATTGTTGTGCGTTTTTACAAGAGGCACGGCGCGGTTGCGACCTCAGGGCGTTTCGGTTGCGCTGGCGTGTGATTTTACCCAGGCGAGAACGTAGACGCGCAGCGCCGAGGAGAGGTTTCCGTCAGGGTTGCGCCCGTCGTCGACTTCGGCGATCAGCCGGGCGAGCGGCATGGCACGGCTTTGCGCGATAGATTTCAGTTCCTGCCAGAACGGCTCTTCGAGCGTGATACTCGTTCGATGGCCGTGCAGAGTGGCAGAGTGCTTGACGATCGTCATCGCTCACAAGCCGATTCAAGGCGTTGGCAGTCCGATTCCGGAACCTGGCGCAAATCTTGGTGGCGGAATCGTTTTTCGGGATTGCAGACGACGCGGCTTGTCACGCCTTCTCCCCGTCTGGGGCACCGTCCGCTGAGTGTGCGGGCGTTGCCAGCCGGCCCTGGTCAAGCGTCTTGGAAGCTTTCTCGTTCAGGGCGCGGGTAAGCGACTTCTCCGCCTTGGTGCGGCCGAAGGAGATGCGGTTCTGCTCGGCCTGCCTTTCTTTTTCCGTGCGGGCCTGCTTCTTGCGGAACTGGCGCAGGTTGACGACGTCGCCGGCCATCACGCCTCCATATCGTTCAGTTCTTCTTGCGGAACGCGTCGAGCGAGACGACCGAGCCACCGCCATTTTTCGGTTCGCCCGATTTTTCCGCGCTCTTTTCGGCAGGTTCGTCGCCATCTTCGCCGGCCGGGTAAGCGGTGATCTCTGCCGAATCCTCTTCCTCCTCGCTGGCGGCAACGTCGAACTCCAGCTCGAAATTGACCGACGGGTCGTAGAAGCCCCGGACGGCGTTGAAGGGGATCACCAGTTTCTCCGGCGTGTCGGAGAAGGAAAGGCCGATCTCGAAAGCCGCCTCGGTGACCTTCAGGTCCCAGAACTGATGCTGCACGACGATTGTCATCTGCTCGGGGTACTTCGCCTTCAGGTGCTGCGAGATGCGCACGCCGGGGGCGCCGGTCAGAAACGTGATGAAGAAGTGGTGATCGCCGGGCAAATGACCCGTGGCTGCGACTTCGGCCAGCACCTTGCGAATGACGCCTCGAAGCGCGTCCTGCGCCAGAATGTCGTAGCGTATGTGGTCCTGGCCCATATGATCCCCGTCTTCCTTCGAACTCAACTGCTGCATGTTAAAGCGCCGCAGCGACCTTGCGCGCCAAAGCGGCGTGCAGCGCTCTACGGACACTCCTTTGCCCCGTCCGCTTATGACGAGTCAATTATCAAGCATCTATAGACCATTTCGCGACAGGGGAGAAGGTGAAGGCTTCTGTTGCCAGGTGCCTTCGGACCCCGCCTTACGGTGCTACCCGGAAGGGCTTGATTTGAAGTGCCGCACCGCCGTTAGGCAGCGAGACGTGCTTCAGCATAGTTGTCGTTTGCAACTATAAGTTTAGCCCGATAACGGTGGTACAATGCCGAGCAAAAAGTCGATCTTTACGCCCTTGTCGATCCTATTTCGCCCCCATCAAAAGCCGGTCCGCATTTCCAGGCCGGTTTTTGGTGGAGGCGCCGGGTACCGCCCCCGGGTCCAATGGGTTTATTTCATCGCCCGTTTATTGCCATAGCCGCCCGAAGACGGCACACGTGATATAGGTGTTTCCGCCGCCCAAGAAAAGGGGCGGTCAAGCGAAATGTGACGGATATATTATCCAGTGTGCCGCGCGCACGGAAACGCCTTGACTTACCCGATGAGCGTGAAAAACTCCTGCGGCTGCACGCGTTTCGCGAGGAGGGCGGCAGCATGGGAGCAAGTGCAAAGTGGAGGCATCATGACTGACTATCTCGCAGACGTGCAGAAATACGACAGCGGCGCCGACGAAGCAGTTGTCAACAAGATCGTGCGCCATCTCGGCATCGCCCTTCGCAACAAGGACTCCGCCCTCGTTTCGGCCTCCGACCCGAAGGAACTCGAGCGCGTCAAGGAAAAGTGGTGCGAGAAGAAGCTCGGCGTCGGCGGCGCGGATGCGGATGCAGCAATCGCAGCCACGGCCAAGGCGATGGCGGACGACCGCTCGAAGTCGCGCGTGACGTTCTACTATCTGGTAGCCAAGAACCTCGGCAAGCTCCAGGCGCTCTGATCCACCGCAGATCTCCCGGATTCGGGAAGGCACGGCTTTCAGACCCGCAAAGATCGCCGTCACTCAGCGACCCCGGCCGTGCAGTCCGGGATCACTCCTGCATGTTTCCTTGAATCGCATCCGAGGCCAAAAACATGCAGCAATTTAAAGTGCTGCTGCGTCCGTAGCGTGTCTGACAAGATGCGCGGCGGTGTAGTGTGCTGCCGCATGCGGGTCGAAGGGCGGAGACAGTCCGGACGGTGTTATGTGTCTTCCTTGGTGCCGACGCTGTCGGGCCACAAGGCGCGGATTTCCTTCGATAAGGTATCGCGCACCTTTGCCGATTGGCCGAGGTCGACATGCCGTGCAAGAACCTGAAACACCGATTTGGTGGCTTCAGCAGGATTGACCGGGCGGCCGGGTTTCATTCCGTCCGCGACGCACTCGAGAAAGTCGTCGAGCGACCGCGTCGCCTTTTCGGGGCGATGGTTGGGACGGTATTGGTCGTAATAGGCGCCCCGCACGAGCAGAGGCAGTTCCGCGCCAAGGTGCGCGGCCACCTCGGGAGGAAGCTTGTCGCGCAGCGTCCGCAGCACAACACTCAATATGTGCCACGCCACTTTCCGGTCCGGGCCGTGATGCTCCATGATTTCGCCGAGCCAGATATTGGTGGTTTGCAGGGTCTTGTCGAAAACATCGAGGCCTGTCGCACTCATGGTCACACCTCTCTTGTCGGTCGAACTTCAATATCGATCTCAAAAGGACTAACCCCAGGCGGCTGCATTTGTTTCGTCGTCCGCCGAGAAAAGCGCGACCGACGTACTCCTATGCGGTCGACCTCGGAACAATCGCGAGCGCGCCGGGTTAGCCAAGGGAGATGCCCGGGCGCCGACCAAGGTGTACCTGGGCGCGGCCAGCAGAAATGGAAGGAAGTCCGATGACATCTTCCAAGCACCCGAAGACACGGCACCCCAACGACAAGGATCTCAAGCAGGACCCCGGCATCGGCCGGAGCAAGGGCATCCGGGGACCGTCCGATTATGAGATGCTGAAGCGCGGCAACACCATAGAAGGCGACGTCGCGAACGACACGACCACGCAGGGCGGGGCGAACCCGCGCCAGCGCGGTCGGACGAACAAATAGGAGGAAAGCCAATGGTCGGCAGGAAGACGCATGAACAGCAACAGCGCGTGCTTCAGCGCCGCGAGGATACGTCCAACGCGAGCAAGGATTTCGATGCCGAGGCGGAACTACACCGCTCCAAGGCGCTGAGAAAAGCCTATCGAAAAGGTGACAGCCTTGACACCGAGCATAGCGATGCGCGCGAGGAAGACGACCGCAGCATGACACGCGGAAAGAACCAGGAAAGCAGGCACCACCAGAGTTCAAAGAGCTGAAGCGAAAACCCTTCACGGCCATCCCAGATAATGAAAGGAGACGGACCATGGCTCACGCCAGTCGCAAGCATGTCGGAAAGCCGGACAAAGGCAAGGGCTCAGGCAGCGGCGCACAGACTGAAGTAAAAGGTGGTGTTCTTGGTGAGAACGACGTTCTTTCCAATCGGGACAAGGCGCAGCATTCCGATACGCGCGGTCTCGATGAAAGAGCGGTGAGAAACGAACAATACCAGGATCACGCCGCAAACCGGCGTCCGGCGAAAGAGCGTGCCGAGTCGGACGATCAGGGACGCGGGAGGAAATAGCCTCAGCGCCGCCACGGCGGGACGAAACGCCTGTCGCTGTAGGAAGCGAGATATTCGGTGTGGGCAGGGGAAGCCAAAAACCTGGCTTTGAAGTAGGTAAATGCGTCGCAGCTCGGCCCAAATCTCTCAGGCATAATGCGAATTTGCTTTCGAAAATTGCCCGTCCGGCCTACCGCCTCCAACCGGTCAATCCGGGCGAGCATGTCGGGATCGACCTCATAAAGCTCGCCCCTAACACGGTGACCCTCGCCTGGTTCGTCCAGCATCATTGGAGCGAACCATGGTCCGGCAATCAGCATCGGATATTTCCGTGCTGTCCGATAAAACCCGACAAAATGTGCCCGAGCGAGGCCTCGTCCGTGTAGGGGAAAGCCTCTCTTCAACGTGCCGAAGACGAAGACGAGTGTGGTTTCGGACATGACGCGGTTGAACCTCGCCAGGGCTTGTTGTTCGAGAACGCTGACAGCGCCTGCCGCGTTCCTTGAGCACGATGGCTTAGCGCTACAGGCGCTGTCGCGGCATCAAATTGCGGGAAAACGTGCACCAGCCATTGGTTCGCCGGTGGCTTCGTCCTATTTTGGGCGAAGCGAACGAATCGTCGGCGAAAAAGCATGCGGCAATATCTCGATCTCCTCGAACATGTGATTACAACGGGAACCGACCGCGGCGACCGGACGGGAACGGGTACGCGTTCGGTTTTCGGTTACCAGATGCGCTTCGACCTGTCGCAGGGCTTCCCGGTGCTGACCACCAAGAAGCTGCACCTGCGCTCGATCATCCATGAACTGCTGTGGTTCCTCAAAGGCGAGACGAATATCGCCTACCTCAAGGAAAACGGCGTCAGCATCTGGGACGAGTGGGCCGACGAGAGCGGCGAACTGGGGCCGGTCTATGGTTATCAGTGGCGCTCCTGGCCGACACCCGAAGGTGGCCACATCGACCAGATCGCAGCACTCATCGAGGGCCTGAAGACCAATCCGAATTCCCGCCGCCATATCGTTTCGGCCTGGAATCCGGCGCTGGTCGACGAGATGGCGCTGCCGCCCTGCCATTGCCTGTTCCAGTTCTACGTGGCGGACGGCAAGCTCTCCTGCCAGCTTTACCAGCGCTCGGCCGACATCTTCCTCGGCGTGCCGTTCAATATCGCCTCCTATGCGCTGCTGACTTTGATGGTTGCGCAGGTGACGGGGCTGAAGCCCGGCGATTTCGTCCACACGCTCGGTGACGCCCACATCTATCACAACCACTTCGAACAGGCGCGGCTGCAACTGACGCGAACGCCGAAGAAGCTGCCGGAAATGCGCATCAATCCGGCGGTGAAGGATATATTTTCCTTTAAATTCGAAGACTTTACGCTCGTCGGCTACGAAGCTGATTCACATATCAAAGCGCCGGTCGCGGTCTAGGTTGGTAGCTTCCTTCCGCGTTCTTGGGACCCGCGCGGCCGGGAAAAAGCGCCGCGAGCCGGCGTAACAGGGAGGGTTCGATGCTGACACTCATCCATGCGCCACTGTCGCGCTCGTCGCGCATCATCTGGCTGCTCGAGGAAATCGGGGCCGAATACGAGATCCGCTACGTCAACATCCGCCGCTGGGACGGCTCGGGCGGTCCGGACGAGAATAATCCACATCCGCACAAGCAGGTGCCGGCACTTCTGCACAACGGCGCGGTGATCTGGGAGTCGGCCGCCGTCGTGCAATATTTGACCGACCTTTACCCGAACGCCAGCCTTGGCCGGCCGCCGGGCCATCCCGACCGCGGCGCTTATCTTTCCTGGCTCGCCTATTATGCCGGCGTCATCGAGCCGACGGCGCTTGCCCATATTTCCGGCGTGACCGTCAACAATCCGGCGCTGGCAAGGCTCTACAGTGAAATGTGCACCCATGTGATCGGAGTCCTCAGTCGCCAGACCTTTCTGCTCGGCGAGACCATGAGCGCGGCCGATCTGTTGCTGGCGAGCGCGCTGCAATGGATGCGCAAGATCCTGCCCGAAAGCGAGGTGATCGACCGCTACATTCGCGTCACGACCGACCGGGCGGCCCTGCAGCGAGCGCGCGAGATCGACAGCAAGCCGAGTGGTTTCCATGACTGAAGCAAAGACTGAAACGAGCGCTGAACCGAAGATCGTGATCGTCGTCGCGGTTGCGGCCAACGGGGTGATCGGCCGCGAGGGCGGCCTGCCGTGGCGACTCTCGACCGATCTCAAGCGCTTCAAGGCGCTGACGATCGGCAAGCCGGTCGTGATGGGACGGAAGACATGGACCTCGCTCGGGCGCCCACTGCCGGGGCGACCGAACATCGTCATCAGCCGGAATCGCGATTTCGAGGCGCAGGGTGCCGAGGTCGCCCCCTCGCTAGTGGCGGCGCTCGCGTTGGCGCGCAGCCACGCGGCGGCGATCGGCGCAAACGAGATCTGCATTATCGGCGGCGGGGAGATCTACCGCCAGTCGATCGGCATCGCGGACGTGCTGCACGTGACGGAGGTGCAGGCGGAGGTCGACGGCGACACCCGCTTCCCGGCGATCGATCCGGCGGTCTTCGAGAAAGTGTTCGAGGAAGAGCTGCCGCGCGGCGAGAAGGACAGCCATGCGATGCATTTCGTGACCTGGCGCCGGCGGGAGACACCGGAATGATTTTCCGCCCGCATTCCGCGTGAGGCAAAGAAACCGAGATGAGAAAAATGCGAGGCCTTTTTGGCGCGCATGCAGCGCTCACCTGTTCGTGTAGCGCGTCTCTCAACTATTTTAACCCATTTACGGTGAAGTCGGCCGTATCGCGTTGAAAGCAATGCATGTGATACCTATAACGGTTTCACATCGTGACCGCGTGCTCGTGCCTGCGGGCGGTCGGCGAGAGAGTTTTCTTGAAGAGAGGTTTTGATGCCCTGGAGCAATCAGAATGGCGGCGGCGGCCCATGGGGCGGCGGCGGCAATCAAGGGCCGTGGGGCCAGGGGCCCAATCGGCCACGAGGCGGGAGAGGCGGCCCGCCAGATCTCGAAGAGATCATCCGGCGCGGTCAGGACCAATTGAAGAATGTGGTCCCAGGGGGCTTCAACGGCGGCGTCTTCGTTATCGTCGGCCTTTTGATCGTTGGCTTCATCCTGCTCAACTCGATCTACACGGTCCAGCCGGACGAACGCGGCGTCGAGATGCGCTTCGGCAGGCCGAAAGAAGAAATTTCGATGCCGGGCCTGCACTACCACTTCTGGCCCCTCGAAACCGTCGAGTTCGTCAAGGTCACGGAACAGCAGCAGAATATCGGCGGACGCGCCAGTGGTCAGTCCAATGCCGGGCTGATGCTCTCCGGCGACCAGAACATCGTCAATGTGCAGTTCTCCGTGCTCTTCTCGGTGACCGACCCGAAGGCCTACCTCTTCAACGTCGAGAACCCGTCCGACACGCTGCAGCAGGTTGCCGAAAGCGCCATGCGCGAGGTCGTTGGCCGGCGTCCGGCGCAAGACATTTTCCGCGACAACCGCCAGGCAATCGCCGCCGACGTGAAGAACACGATTCAGGCGACGATGGACAGCTACGGCGCCGGCGTTTCGGTGAACACCGTCGCGATCGAGGATGCCGCGCCTCCGCGTGAAGTCGCCGACGCCTTCGATGAGGTGCAGCGCGCCGAACAGGACGAAGATCGTTTCGTCGAGGAAGCCAACCAGTACGCCAACCAGGTGCTCGGCAAGGCGCGCGGTCAGGGCGCGCAGATCCGCGAAGAGGCGGCCGCATACAAGGACCGCGTCGTCAAGGAGGCGCAGGGTGAGGCACAGCGCTTCATCTCGGTCCATGACGCCTATTCGAAGGCTCCGGACGTCACGCGCCGGCGGCTTTATCTCGAAACCATGCAGGATGTTTTCCGAAAGTCGAAGAAGGTCATTCTCGACGAGAAGAACGGGCAGGGCGTGCTGCCCTATCTGCCGCTCAATGAAATCGGCAGACCCGCGCAGTCGGGAGGTACCCAATGATAAACAATCGCAGTTCGATCATCCTGATCATCGTCGCGGCAGTGCTCGTCGTGATCTACTCGTCGGTCTTCGTGGTCAACGAGCGCCAACAGGCGATCGTCGTACGCTTCGGCGAGATCCGGGCCGTCAAGTCCGAGCCCGGCCTTTATTTCAAGCTTCCGTTTGCCTTCATGGATGCCGATCGCGTGCAATTTGTCGAGGACCAGGCGCTTCGCTTCGATCTCGACAACATCCGCGTGCAGGTCTCCGGCGGCAAGTTCTACGAGGTGGATGCGTTCGTGGTTTACAGGATCGCCGACGCCCGGCGTTTCCGCGAGACCGTTTCGGGCGACCGGGAGTCGGCCGAGGCGCGGCTTAGGACCCGTCTCGACGCGTCGCTGCGCCGTGTCTACGGCCTGAGGGGGTTCGAGGCGGCCCTATCGGATGAACGCGCGTCGATGATGCGCGAGGTGCGCACGGACCTCAAGACGGACGCAGAATCGCTCGGCCTCAACATCGAGGACGTACGCATCCGCCGGACAGACTTGACGCAGGAGGTTTCGCAGCAAACCTTCGAGAGGATGAAGGCGGAACGTCTGGCCGAGGCCGAGCTGATCCGCGCACGCGGTAACGAGGAAGGCCAGCGCCGCCGCGCGATCGCCGATCGCCAGGTGGTCGAGATCGTGGCGGAAGCCCAGCGTGATTCGGAAATCCTGCGAGGCGAGGGCGAAGCCGAGCGGGCCGGGATCTTTGCCGACGCCTTCACGCGTGATCCCGGCTTCTTCGACTTCTACCGCTCGATGACGGCCTATTCCCAGTCCATCGGGAACCCGGATACAACCGTGGTGCTCTCGCCGCATTCGGAATTCTTCCGCTATTTCAACAGTGCGGATGGTGCGGCGCTGCCACAGCCGCCGGCCGCGCCAGCGGCGCCTGCGACACCAGATTGAGCGGATGATGTCCGATTTCCTGATTGGGTTTGGTTTCTTCCTGATCATCGAGGGGCTGGTGTACGCACTGGCCCCTTTGGTTTTGGTGGAATTGGCGAAGCGTTTGCCGTATGTCCCGGAACATCAGCTCCGACTGGCTGGACTCTTCTCGGTGGCGGCTGGCGTCGGACTTGTATGGTTGGTTCGAGGATAATGCGAAATGCCACATAAACTGCTGATCCGGCTGGTCGATGCCGAATATGCCATTACCCGTCTGAATGTCGGGTCCGCGATACCGGAGTGGCTGCCGGGGCCGGGTTTCTGGACGGTGTCCAGCTCTCGCGAGGAAATGACACTGGTCTGTCGCGCCGCCCGCGTGCCGTCGAGCGTGCAGAGCTCGCTTGGATGGCGCTGCTTCCGCATCGAGCAGCATTTCAGCTTCGACGTACCGGGCGTGCTGTCTTCCGTGCTGCGGCCGCTTTCCGCGGCCGGCGTCGGCGTATTCGCCAATTCGACCTTCAGCACCGACTATGTCTTCGTCGCGGGCTCCAACCTTGAAAAGGCGGTGCAGGCGTTGAAGGAACACGGGCACGAGATCACCGGCTGAACGCGCGAAGGTGGCGCTGGCCGCAGGTGTCGGCCCTCTGCCTTCGTGGGGCGGATCAGGAAATCGTGTTTGGACGCTCCGGAATTCCGCCGTATCTTCAATGGAAGATCGCTTGTGTGCGAAGCCGCGGCAGCGGCGTATCGTGCAGGTGAAGGGAATCGATCACGCGGTGGTCCCGGTTTGCCAAATGCGGGACCGGTGCGTGGTCAAAGAGGAATAATAGGAGCCTAGTGACTTGTCGACACGACCCCAACTCTTCCGCGGCCTGGTGCTTGCGGCCGCGACGGCACTGCTTCTGAACAACACGGCGCTCGCCGAGACGGCAACGTCGCAACCGGCGGCCGGACCGCCATCCGTTGCCGACCTTGCCGAGGGACTGCTCGATGCGGTGGTCAACATTTCCATTTCGCAGAACGTCAAAAGCGATGATGATGACGCCCCGATGCCGCAAGTGCCGGAAGGCTCGCCGCATCAGGAGTTCTTCGATGAGTTCTTCAAGGGTCAGGGCGGCGAGGGTAACCGGCCGCGAACGGTCAACTCGCTCGGCTCCGGTTTCGTTATCGATTCGACCGGCTTCATCGTTACCAACAACCATGTCATCCAGGACGCCGACGACATCGAGATCAACTTCTCGGACGGGTCCAAGTTGAAGGCGAAGTTGGTTGGCATGGACACCAAGACCGATCTGGCGGTGCTGAAGGTCGAGCCGAAAAAACCGCTCAAGGCCGTTTCCTTCGGAGACTCGCGTAAGATCCGGATCGGTGATTGGGTGATGGTGGTCGGTAATCCGTTCGGCCTCGGTGTGTCCGTTTCGGTCGGTGTTGTCTCGGCGCGCGGGCGCAACATCAATGCCGGTCCCTATGACAGCTTCATCCAGACCGACGCGGCGATCAACCGCGGCAATTCGGGCGGCCCGCTGTTCAACATGCGGGGCGAGGTGATCGGCATCAACACCGCGATCCTCTCCCAGACCGGCATGTCGGTTGGCATCGGCTTCGCCGTACCGACGGAATTGGCGATGAACGTCGTCAATCAGCTCAAGGAATTCGGCGAGACCCGGCGTGGTTGGCTTGGCGTTCGCATCCAGCCGGTTACCGACGATATCGCCGAAAGCCTGAAGATGGAGAGGCCGCATGGTGCGCTGGTCTCCGGTATCATCGAAGGCGGTCCGATCGCCAAGGGCGAGATCAAGGCAGGCGATATCATTACCCGTTTCGATGGGACCGATGTCGCGGAGATCCGTGACCTGATGCGCGCGGTCGGCGAGAGCCCTGTCGGCAAGATGGTCGACGTGGTCATCATTCGTGACGGCAAGGAGCAGACGGTTCGCGTCACGCTTGGCCGGCTCGAGGACGGCGAGCATCTTGCCAATGTGCAGACGAACGAGAACGGCGAGGGCGCAAAGCCCACGGAGCCGCCCGCTGCCCAACTGCCAGCAACCGACGCCGTACTCGGCATGAAGCTCGCAGTGCTCGACGCCGGTCGCCGCAAGAGCTTCGGCATTGCCGAAGACGTCAAAGGCGTCGTGGTCACCGAGGTCCAGCCGAATTCCGCCGCGGCCGAGCGCCGGGTGGCAGTCGGCGACGTGATCGTCGAGGTCGGCCAGGAGGCAATGGACACGCCGGAGGACGTTTCGGCGCGGATCGAGGAACTAAAGGGCGATGGCCGCCGCAACGCGCTTCTGATGATCGCCAACAAGACCGGCGAGTTGCGCTTCGTTACCGTGCAGATGGAATAGGGGCGGGCGCGCGTCCTTTCCATGCAGCATTCCGAGGGCTTTGATTTCAAGGTCACCCTAAAGAGCTCAAGCGAGCCTCCGATCGTACTCCTCCATGGCAGCAGCGGAAGGGAGACGGACTGGAGTGATTTCGCGCAACATGTGGCCCCCAGTTCCACTTGTCTCTCGGTTCGTGGTCCAATCCCCTCGGAGCAAGGTTTCACATTCTTGCCTTCTGGCTGGTTGCGCGGCGGTTCGATGCGCTCTCCGAACCCGCCAGACGTTTCGTCGCGTGGGTCGAGCGGTGTTATGCTGATAGGTCTCGAAACGGTGCCTAACCCTGCGCCGGGACGCGCCGCGTCCACTCATCCGCCGTGATCGCGTAGAGCACGTGGCGCTTCAGATGGGCATGCGTGTCGGGGACGCGCGGGTGGTCGAAGTCGCGGTTCGGGTCCGGCCGCATGCCGAGCCGTTTCATCACGGCGGTGGAGCGGGTGTTTGCGGGCACGGCGAAGGAAACGATTTCGCCGAGGCTCCGTTCGGTAAAGCCGTAGTCGAGGAGGGCCGCTGCCGCCTCGGTCACATAGCCCTTGCCCCAGAAGGGCAGGGCGAGCCGCCAGCCGATCTCGATCGTGCCGTTCGGCAGATGCGGCTCCAGATCGGTCAGCGCAAGACCGCAGAAGCCGACCGGGGTGTCGCTGTCGCGCAATGCGAGGGCAAAGAAGCCGAAGCCGGTTTCGCTGATACCGCGGCCGATGCGATCGAACAGCGCATCGGATTCCGTGCGGCTGCGGCGGAAGGCGAAGAATTCCATCACCTTCGGATCGCTGTTGATCTCGGCAAAGAGGTCACGATCGGTCTCGTTCCAGCCGCGAATGCGCAGCCTGTCGGTTTCGCGGATGATCACGCCACGAAATCCGTCTTGCGATAGCCCTGCAGGTAGAGAAGGGCCGTCAGGTCGCCGTGGTCGATGCGGATCTTCGCCTGTTCGGCGACCACGGGTTTCGCGTGCAGCGCGACGCCGCTGCCGGCAAGCTGCAGCATGCCGAGATCATTGGCGCCATCGCCGACGGCAATCACTTCGGCGGTCGAGATGCCGAGCTTGCGGGAAATGTCGACGAGCGCGTCGACCTTGGCCTGCTTGCCGAGGATCGGATGGGCGACCTCGCCGGTAAGCGTGCCGTCCTTTTCGATCAGCACATTGGCGCGGTTCTCGTCAAAGCCGAGTTTCGTCGCGATGGGGTCGGTGAAGACGGTGAAGCCGCCGGAGACGAGGGCGGTATAGTAGCCCTTGGCCTTCATGGTCGCGATCAGCTCTCGGCCTCCCGGCGTCAGCGTGATGCGCTTGGCAATCACCTCGCCGATGACACTGCCGGGCAGGCCCTTCAGCAAGCCCACGCGCTCGATCAGCGCCGGCTCGAAGGCGATCTCGCCATTCATGGCGCGGGCGGTGATCGCGGCAACCTTTTCCTTCAGACCCACTTCGGCGGCAAGCTCGTCGATGCACTCCTGGCCGATCATGGTGGAGTCCATGTCGGCGATCAGGAACTTCTTGCGACGGCTTTCGGCATCCTGCACCGCGACGTCGATCGGAAAGCCGTTCACCTCCGCGCGCAACCGCATCTCGGCGGCGTCCGGATCGGTGCCGTCCGTGAGCGGGATGTCGCAGGCGACGCCGTCCGCCAGCCAATAGACCCCGGATGCTTTTATGGCGCTCGCTGCCGCTTCCGCCAGCTCAGGCGTCAGAACAGGATTTGACGGATTGGCGATAAGCGTGGCAACGAGAGCCATGATCAAGAACCTTGAAAGAGACACGGACGCGATCCTGATAACCGGGCCGACCGCCAGCGGCAAGTCCGCGCTTGCGGTGGAACTCGCGGGGCGGCACGGCGGCGTGGTGATCAACGCCGACAGCATGCAGGTCTACGACACACTGAAGATCCTGACCGCTAGGCCGGACGAGAAGGAGATGGGCGGGATAGAGCATTTTCTCTATGGCCATGTGCCGGCCGGACAGGCCTATTCGACCGGCGCATGGCTGCGCGAAGCCGAGGCCCTTGTCATGCGGTTGCGCGAGGAGGGGCGGATGCCAGTGTTCGTCGGCGGTACCGGCCTCTATTTCAAGGCGCTGACAGGCGGGCTTTCCGATATGCCGGAGATACCGGCGACCACCCGCGATGCACTGCGGGCGCGGCTGAAGGAGGAGGGGGCCGAGGCGCTCCATGCGGAGCTTGCCGCGCGAGACCCGCAAACGGCCGCGCAATTGCGGCCGGGCGACGGACAGCGGATCGTTCGCGCGCTCGAGGTGATCGAAGCGACCGGCAAGCCGATCCATCTCTTCCAGCAGAGCCGCGGCCCCATGATCGTCGATCCCGACAAGGCGCAAAAGATCGTCGTGCTGCCGGACCGCGCCCTCCTGCATGGCCGGATCGACCGACGGTTCGAGACCATGCTTGAGCGCGGTGCAGTCGACGAAGTGCGGGCACTCCTTGCGCTCGACCTCTCGCCCGACATGCCGGTGATGAAGGCGATCGGCGTCCAGCAGATTGCCGCGATGCTGAGGGGCGAGATCAGTGAGGAGGAGGTCATCGCCACCGGCGCAGCCGCGACGCGGCAATATGCCAAGCGTCAGATGACCTGGTTCCGCAACCAGCTCGATGAAAGCTGGCAGCGGATCGACAGGCCGGAGAGCCTACTGTAACACTTTGAATTGCTGTATCAGCCGATGCCGTGCTCCTTCAGCACGGCTTCCTCATCGCCACTGATCCAGCCGAAGATCTTGGGCTCGTCGTTGCGTACCTGGACCAGATAGTGGACCTCGAAATCGATAGCCACGTCCGGGCTGTCCTCAACGTCGTAGGTGGAGCGCCAGTCGATCTTGACGAGGAAATGCTGGTTGTCGATCGGCGTGACGGTGGTCTTGCGGATCTTCAACTCCTTGGTGCCGATCGCGCGATAGCGGGCATAGCCCCTCGCCATCGAGACCTGCAGGCTGTCGTCGTTCTTGCCGGCAAGCACACCTGCAGGCGAAGCGGCGATGAACTCCGAGGCGAAAGCGAAGGTCGTCTCGTCAACGTCAATTTCGTTGGCGAGCACGCGATTGGCCATGGTTTCGTACCGCTCGAAGAAGCGTCGGAGGATCTCTTCCATGATTCCGGTCCTGGATTTTATTTAAGCAGTTTGAATGAAAACGCGCGCCCGTGCCGCGCGGTTCCTACGACGTGCCGGCAGCGCCGGCCCATCAGCCAGTCGCCGCTTGCTGGTGCTGCACGAGTTTCCAACCGACCCCGGTATCGCAATAGGTCGAGGTGCAGTAGGCGAAGTAGGGCTTCCTATCCGGGCGAGGCCTTCGGCGCGATATGAAGGGTCTCCCATCGCTGCCTATGCCGCGGTGTCGGCGACGGTGTATCCAAAGAAGAGGTCGGTTTCGGTCCGCTTGAATCTTTGCCACTCGTCGGCAGCGATGTCACCGGGTTTAGCGACATGGTCGACATCGCTGCGGAACACGCGACCGCGAGCCTTTTGCAGGAGCCTCTCCTCGATGAAGCGAAGCGGGTGCTCCCACGGCTTGTCCTTGTGCGCCGCCCAGGGCGTATTGGCCGGGATCATCGCCACGAATTCGTCCTGGAAGGCGTTGCTTGCCAGCCAGGAAAGGTTGGCATAGTCCGCCGCCACGCTGCCGTCGAGCGTGGCATTGTGGCTGCCGTGATGGCCGACCTTGTAGAGAACCGTGCGGCCGAGAAGATCGCGCGCCGTGATGATCCTGCCATTGACATTCCATTTGAGCGGCGCCCAGGAGACCCAGTTGCCACGCTGGGCGTCGCCGGTGAAAAGCAGCACCTTGCCGGTTCCGGGAAGTTCGATCGCGATAACGAGGCTGGTGTTGTTCACCTCGTCATTCAGCCGGAGAGCCAGCGTTTCCCCGCTCTCAAGCCAGTCGCTATCGATCTGCCGCCAGGCCTCGGCGGAACCCCGCTTGCCTTTGACGCCGTAGTGGTCGGCAAAAAACGCCTTCAGAAACGCATCAGGCCCCTGTTCGACGTTCTTGCGCGAAATGCCGAAGCGCGGGTCGAAGGCGCGGTTGGCGTCCTCCGGGCCGCCGTCGACCGTCGCCGCAAGCAGGCTCAGCGTCGCTCCGTCGGCCGACAGTCTGAATTCCTCCTCGCCCTGAGGTTCCAGCGAAAGCAGCAGCTCGATGTCGCGCGGCGGTCCGAGCGCGTAGACTCGCACGCCATCGACGCCCGGCAGTCGGTAGGGCTCATGGTCGGGTCGCAGGAAAACCGGATCGCCGGCAATGCGGTCGCGCAAATATTTGATGGCGCGCTTGTTGGTGATCCCTTCGATGGCAAGCGCGCCCTGTCTTCGAGGAGAGAGTGCCGGGTGTTGCCGTTTGACCTTTCTGAAGCGTTCGCGAAGCGCGTCGGCTGCATCCTCTCCGGTCTCGAAGGAAAGGAGATCGCGCAGCATCGTGCGGTTCGGCGAATGGATACCGAAGCCCGCACGCTCGAGCCGCTCGTCGGCGCCCATCAGGGCGAGCAGCGTGTCGTGGAAGCGCTCGCGCAGGCTGTTGGCGAACGGATCATCACCATCCTCGGTCCATCCCAGCCAGAGCTCGCCGATCTCGATCGGGTCGAAGCATGGCTTTCTCGTCGCGGGATCCTTCGCCGCAAAGCCGTTGACGTGATCCATGTGCTCATGGGTCACCAGCACGACGTCCAATCGGTTGGCGGTCGCTTCGGCGATGTCGGCGATCACCTTGTCGATCGTCTGGTCGGGCTTGATTTCGGAGTTCGTCCACAGGCCGCAGTCGATCAGCATGTAAAAGGCACTGCCGTCCACCTTGCGCATCGCCAGAAGAAAACAGTCGCCATGGCCTTGCCGATACATGCGCACCGTGACACCGGACTCGGGCGCCTCCATTCTGGGCATCTCCTAGCTCCCCTGTCGGTGAAGATGGGCGAAAATCTCAGGTCGAACGGGTTTGCTCCCGCCAGCGGTGAAGGCGTTTTCCCGCCTCCGCGCCTGTCGGGTCAGGTAGGCCCGCATTCTTTCGAGCTCGGCGTCGTCGCAGATGTCGCCGGGCGTGCGGATGACCCGGCGGATCTCGAAAGTCTCGGCGTCGATGAGCAGCGTGCAGCCGCGGCGAAAATAGAAATCGTGGGGACCTCTCGGCGGCTTACCCTTGTCCGCCGCCTCCTGCTTCTTGGGGTCGAGGTAACCATGGCGGGTCTGCGTCAGTTCGACGACATATTCGCGCTCCATCTGGTCGCGGTTGCCGCGGCGTGCGGCCATGCGGACGCTGTGCACCTCGATGGCCGGACTGTCGACGATCTTGCTGCGCCGGACCGTCGCCGGTGCGTCGACGTCGGTCCTGATGCGGATGATATCGCGAAGCGGCGCATTCTTGGCCTCGGTGATCAATCCCCAGAACAGCCGCCCGTAGAGGTCGCGCGCCAGCCATTCGACCTTGCGGTCGGCCTCGAGGCCGAGCTCCAGGAGATTGCGTCCGAGGATTTCCCGGAGCGACGATTTCGACCGCTTGGCGGTCTGCGGCAGGCGGTTGCCCATCGCCTTGTTCAGTTCATTAAAAATTTCCTGTGCGGTGCGGTCCAGCCCGTCGAGGAATTTCTGGCCCTCGCTGTCGTGGAAATCGCTGCGACTTTTGAGTTCGTCGATCATTTCGAGTGGCCGCGAAAGCAGATAGGCGACATCAGCTTTGAGATCGCTGAGGCTGGGAAAGGCGGCTTTGTAGTCGGCCGCTGCTTCGGCCATCGTCGGCCAGAGCAGCGTCTGGACCGAGACGATCGGCATGTCGCGCGGAACAATACCCCAAGCCAAAAAGGCCTCCATCACTGCGACGCGGTAGTTGTGCTCGTCCTCAGGGTAGAGATCGCGATCGGCGGTAATGATCGCGCGCAGATAGTCGCCGAAGGTGACGTCGACGGGCGGACAGTAGTCGAGCGCGCGGATGCACATCTGCAGGATGTGCCGGGCCGATTTCGATGCCTCCTTGGCCAGCCGGTTGATGAGATCGGGGTGCAGTGCGCCCGCCGGCAAAATGCCCGTGCCGCTCGACGCGATGCGCAGGAGATCGGATATGCGCGCGCGATAAATCGACAGGAACGCCCGGAACACGGCGGCCACCAGAATGGCACCGCGGTCATGCACCTCTTCCGTCTCGCGCAGAAGCCTCGGATTGGGCTCGTGCGCTCGCCAGATGCCGTCCTTCCAGCCGCCGAGCGCGTCGCGCAGCGCCGTTCCGCGGCCGAGGACCTGGCCGAATTCCTGGGCGAGCTGGCCGAGCAGGTTCTGGCTCTCGAGGTCGCCGCGCGTGCGGGCGATCTGGTCCTTCAACACGTCCGGATAGGAGAAATGCTGGAAGATCGCGACGATGTCCGCGAAGGCTTCGTGCAGCGCCAGCACGTCCGGATTGGTCGCCTCGCTGAAGCGGGGATGCATGCCGTCGAGCAGGGCATGCGACGTTTCGTGGGCGATGATGTCGTGGGAGAGGCACGTGAATATGATGGTCCCGGCAGGCGCCCCGGATTGGCCTTCTCCGGCCGCGAAATAGCCGAAAAGCAGGGCCTTTTTCTCGGGGCTGTAATAGGCATTGGCGTCACGCAGCGCATGCGGATAGATGCGCAGGCGCTGCACATATTGCGGATTGATCCAGCGGCCTTTTTCGTCGCGGTCGCGCGGCGCCCAGAGCGCGACACGGCCAAGGGCGCTTTCGAAATTGACGATGGTGTTCATCGCCACGGCATAGGTCATCTGCTGGTGGAATTGCGGGTTCCATTCCGCGGGCCTTAGACCATTGTCGGCGAGCAAGCTCGGATCGTGCAGATTGACCGGCCTGTAGACGAGATCGAGCGACGGGTCGAAGTCAACGACCTCGACATATTCGCCGACCGGACCGACGAACGGAACGCCGGGGTCGAGCTTGTCCATCTCCCAAGGGATCGAAACGATCACTTCGTTGAGCGGCAGCGTTTCGTGTCGTCGCCCCATGCTCGGGTCGAAGGCGAAGATTCGGAGTTTGCGCGGAGGCATGGTCGACAAAACGGACATCTGCTCCTCCCGGGATTGCCGCCGCTATGTGCTGTCCAGTCGATGCATTCCTTGAAGTTCGGCCGCCTTGATGTTGCAACAGGAAGGATTCGTCCGCGTCACAGGTTTGTCAACTCACGATTGCAAGCGCGAGTGAAGGAAGGTGACTTGCCTGGGCGTTCACCGGCGCGGACGCGCCGTGACGACCGCGAGGTGAGGGGAAGGCATTCCGCGTTGTCGCGACCTATTTGCGGATGAGGCTGCCGAGCGGGCGTTTGAGCAGGCTCTCGCGCAGCGACGAGCCCTCGCGGCGCGGCTCGGTTGCCGGCTGCGCGAGGCGTGGGTCCGGGGCTTGCGGTCTCGGACCGCTGTCCCTTTCGGCCTGGCCGGAGAGGATCTGCTCGCGGATCTGGTTGAAACGCTCGAGCTGCGGGTTAACCGGCTCGGCGCGCGGAAGCATGTCCGGCCGGTAGGGCTCGATCTCCGGCTCGTGCCAAGCTTCAGGCTCGGATGGCTGGATGGCGCCGTGGGCGATTTCCTGAATAGGCCAATCGTCTTCAAGGGTCGGGGCCTTGGCGCTCTGCGCTGCCAGGTAGCTCTGCTGGAAGTTTGAGATGTCAGGCCCGGAGATCGCCCGCATCCGGCTGACGATCGACCGCAGGTCGACGCTCGGGGACGCATCCTCGTCCGGCTTGTCGGTGATGCCGTGGGCACGCGGAAGGTGCCGGTCCTCGACGCGGGTGAAGCGCATGCGCATTGGCACAGCGACTGCCTCACCGAAGGCGATGGCTTCGCCGTTGCCAATCGAGGAGATGAAGCTGGTGGTGGAGATCGACGAGTTCGAGATCGCCGAGCGGATGATCTCCTGGTCGCGATCATTGGCAAGTCGCATGGCGAAGACGGTGGAGCATTGCGACAGGATCGTGGGGTCGAGCTCACCCGGACGCTGCGTGATGATGCCGAGCGAAACGCCGTATTTGCGGCCTTCCTTGGCGATGCGCGCGATCGCCTGACGGGTCGGCAGGAAACCGAGCGAGGCGTCGGCCGGAACGTAGCGGTGCGCCTCTTCGCAGACGACCAGCATGTGGATGCCGCCGTCGCTCCAGAGCCCGATTTCGAAAGCCATGCGGCAGAGCACCGATGCGACCGAATTGACGACTTCCGAAGGGATGCCGGCGAGTTCGAAAGTGGCAATCGGCCGGCCTTCGCCAGGGATGCGGAAGATTTTGGCGATCGTGTCCTGGATCGTATCAGTGATCGTGTTCGACGAGAACATGAAATGGTAGCGCGGATCGTTGATCGCGGAGATGATCTTGATCTTGAGCGAACGCAGATGCGGCTTGTCCGTGCGGCCCTCCAGCCGGCCGATGCGCTCGTCGATCATCGCCAGAAGATCGGCGATCCGATAGGGCACCGGTGTGTCGACCGTGATCGAACTCTTTTCGTTCTGGCGGCGCATCAGGCCGGATTCGCCGCCCTTGAAGGCCTTCTTCGCATCGGGAATGACATCGCGCAGGATGTCGAGCTCTTCCGGAACGGGCGGCCGACCGCGGAAAATCACTTCAGCGAATTCTTCCAGCCGGAAGAGCCAGAAGGGGAGGTCGAGCGTGTCCGTGTCGATGACGACTGCATGCTCCGGGAAAGCGGCAGCGAACTCATTGTGCGGGTCGAGGATCAGCACACGCAGCTTCGGGTCGGCGGCAATCGCCTTGTGCAGAAGCAGCGTGACGGCGGTCGATTTGCCGACGCCGGTCGTTCCGACGATGGCAAAATGCTTGGCGAGCATCGACGGCACGTGGATCGTGGCGTCAAGGCTCTCGTCCTGGGTCAGCTTGCCGATAACGCAACTGTCCGTCTGGCTCGACTCATAGATGCGGGCAAGGTCGGTGGCGCGGATGCGGTGGGCGATCGCGCCGAGATAGGGATATTGGCTGATCCCGGTGGAGAAGGATTCGCGCCCGTCGGGGTCGGTTTGGACCTCGCCCATCAACTCGACCTCGATGCGGAAGGTGTTGTTCGCTTGCTCGCCCCATTCGCTGGCGACCGTCTGCATTGCATAGACGAGCGCCACGACGCGGTTGGCGCCCACGGAAATGGAAATCAGGCGACCGACCGACCAGAGCTCCGTCAGCGAGGTTTCGCCGTTTTCGGCAACTGCGGCGATCGTTGCGCGCGAACCGCTGCAGCCAACGACACGGCCGAGGAAGCGATTACCTGGTTTAAGGGTGTCACGGCGATCCTGCTCTCCGGCACGGACCGAGGAATGAAGATTACTGTCGAGCAACTCAGCACCTCACGCGACGAATAGCTCGATAGATTAGCGGGGCGGATTTAATAAGTGGTTTCGTGCTCTTATCGAAGTATGTCGCTGTTTTCCGCCGTTCTGCGCGCAGTCGGAAAAGGCGTTGACGGGCAGGATTTTTCTGTTTATCAAATCGCCCCATGAAAAATTTCGCGGTTATTCTTGTGGTGGGACGGCGCATGGGCAGGATGGTGTAACCATCCGGCAGTAGCCACCCATGCGCTGAACGAGGCTCCTGAAGGGGCCTTTTTTTATGCCCTGAGAAAAGCTAATCACACCCCAAACCTTGAAAAGGGACGGAAGCAGGCCAATGAGCGGAACAGAAAACCAGATGACGGGCGCGGAGATCGTTCTCCAGGCACTGAAGGACAACGGCGTCAAGCATATCTTCGGCTATCCCGGCGGTGCCGTGCTTCCGATCTATGACGAGATCTTCCAGCAGGAAGAGATCGAGCACATTCTGGTCCGCCACGAGCAGGGGGCCGGCCATATGGCCGAGGGCTATGCCCGCTCCACCGGCAAGGTCGGCGTCATGCTCGTCACCTCCGGCCCCGGCGCGACCAACGCGGTCACGCCGCTCCAGGACGCGCTGATGGATTCGATCCCGCTCGTCTGCATCTCCGGCCAGGTTCCGACCCCGCTGATAGGATCGGATGCCTTCCAGGAATGCGACACCGTCGGTATCACCCGGCCTTGCACCAAGCACAACTGGCTGGTCAAGGACGTCAACGATCTCGCCCGCATCATCCACGAGGCTTTCCGCATCTCGCAGTCCGGCCGTCCCGGTCCGGTCGTCGTCGACATTCCGAAGGACGTCCAGTTCGCGACCGGCACCTATACCCCGCCTTCGGCCGTCCCGACCCAGAAGAGCTACCAGCCGAAGACGCAGGGCGACCTGAAGAAGATCGAGGAAGCCGTCGAACTGATGAAGAACGCCCGCCGGCCGATCATCTATTCCGGCGGCGGCGTCATCAATTCTGGCCCGCAGGCATCGCATTTCCTGCGCGAGCTGGTCGAACTCACCGACTTCCCGATCACTTCGACGCTGATGGGGCTAGGCGCCTATCCGCATTCCGGCAAGAACTGGCTCGGCATGCTCGGCATGCACGGCACCTACGAAGCCAACATGGCCATGCACGACTGCGACGTCATGGTCTGCATCGGCGCCCGTTTCGACGACCGCATCACCGGCCGCCTCAACGCGTTTTCGCCGAACTCGAAGAAGATCCACATCGACATCGACCCATCCTCGATCAACAAGAATGTCCGCGTCGACATTCCGATCCTCGGCGACGTCGCGACGGTCCTGGAGGACATGGTCCGCCTGTGGCGCGCTGCGGCGAAGACCGTCGACAAGGCGCGGCTCGAGGACTGGTGGAGCGGCATTGCCAAGTGGCGAGCGCGCAATTCGCTGGCCTACACGCCGAATGACGACGTCATAATGCCGCAATATGCGATCCAGCGGCTCTATGAACTCACCAAGGACCGCGACACCTACATCACCACCGAAGTCGGCCAGCACCAGATGTGGGCGGCGCAGTTCTTCGGTTTCGAGCAGCCGAACCGCTGGATGACCTCGGGCGGCCTCGGCACCATGGGTTATGGCTTCCCGGCCGCCGTCGGCGTCCAGGTAGCGCATCCGGAAAGCCTCGTCATCGACATCGCCGGCGACGCCTCGATCCAGATGTGCATCCAGGAAATGTCCTGCGCGGTCCAATACGGCTTGCCGGTCAAGATCTTCATTCTCAACAACCAGTATATGGGCATGGTCCGGCAATGGCAGCAGTTGCTCCACGGCAACCGCCTGTCGCACTCCTATACGGAAGCGATGCCGGATTTCGTCAAGCTCGCCGAAGCCTATGGCGGTGTCGGCATCCGCTGCGAAAAGCCCGGCGAACTGGACGAGGCGATCCGCCAGATGATCGACACGCCGCAGCCGGTCATCTTCGACTGCCGCGTCGCCAACCTTGCCAACTGCTTCCCGATGATCCCGTCGGGCAAGGCGCACAACGAAATGCTGTTGCCCGACGAGGCGACGGACGAGGCGGTCGCCAACGCGATCGACGCCAAGGGCCGCCAGCTCGTTTGATGAAAAGGTAGGAACGAACAAAATGAGTGCACATCTTCAGCCGACGGGCTCTGCCTATTTCATCGCCAAGGAGACGGAGCTTGCGGAAACGCACACGCTCTCCGTTCTCGTCGACAATGAGCCGGGCGTGCTCGCCCGCGTGATCGGCCTCTTTTCCGGCCGCGGCTACAACATCGAGAGCCTGACGGTTTCCGAGACCGAACACGAGGCGCATCTGTCGCGTATCACCATCGTCACGCGCGGTACGCCGCATGTGCTGGAGCAGATCAAGCACCAGCTCGAACGCTTGGTGCCCGTGCATCGGGTCGTCGACCTCACGGTTCGTGCCGCCAACCTCGGCCACGACCGGCCGATCGAGCGGGAGCTGGCGCTTGTCAAGGTGCACGGCTCCGGTGATCACCGGGTGGAGGCGCTGCGGCTCGCGGATGCCTTCCGCGCCTCCGTCATCGACGCCAATATCGAGCACTTCGTCTTCGAGATCACCGGCAAGCCGTCGAAGATCGAGCAGTTCATCGCCATCATGAAGCCGCTCGGTCTGATCGAGGTCTGCCGCACCGGTATCGCCGCGATGAACCGCGGCCCGCAGGGGATGTGAGGCGTAACGCTGCGTTGCGATGGCAATTGCCCCTCACCCTAACCCTCTCGCCGCAGGCGGGGAGAGGGGACTTGGGGCGGCGCGGCATATCCCTTCTCCCCGCAAGCGGGGAGAAGGTCGCGGCAGGCGGGATGAGGGGCCATTTCGGCTCGTCAATCACCAGAATCAAATAACCTCCAACCGCATCTTCCTCCTTGGCGGCGGAAAAAGCCGGTCCAATTCGGCGACGTTCTCGGCCGTGAAGTGAATGTCCATCGCGTCGCGGTTTTCGTGCGCGCGTTCGGCCGATCCGGTCTTCGGGATCGAGATGACGCCCGGGCGGCTCTTCAGGAAGGCGAGCGCCACCTGCGCTGGCGTCGCCTGGTGCGCCTTGGCGATGTGGATCAGGTCGGTGTTGTGAAGCAGCCGGCCCTCGTCGAGCGGCGAATAGGCCATGACCGGTACACCGCGGTCGCGGCACCAGGGCAGGAGGTCGTATTCGATGCCGCGGCGGGCGAGGTTGTAGAGCACCTGGTTGGCGGCGACATTGCTGCCGTCCGGGACCGCTTCCAGCTCCTCCATATCGTCGACGTCGAAATTCGAAACGCCCCAGGCGGCGATCTTGCCAGCCTTCTTCAGCGTCTCGAAGGCGGCGACGGTTTCGGCGAGCGGGTATACGCCGCGCCAATGCAGAAGATAGAGATCGATCCGGTCGGTACCGAGACATTTGAGGCTGCGTTCACAAGCGGCAACGGTGCCGGAACGGCTGGCATTGGAGGGCAGCACCTTGCTGACGATAAAAACCTCGTCGCGACGGCCCCTGATCGCCTCGCCGACTATGCGCTCCGCGCCGCCATCTCCGTACATTTCCGCCGTGTCGATCAGCGTCATGCCGAGGTCGAGCCCGATTTGCAGGCTACGGATTTCCTCCGCCGCCCTTGCGCGGTTCTCGCCCATGCGCCAGGTGCCTTGGCCAAGTACTGGAACCGTGCGGCCGTCGGGAAAGGTGGTGGTCGGGATTGGATCGTGCATCGGAAATCGTCCTGAGGTTGGCTCGACACTTCAAGTTTAAGATCCGATGCGAGAAAGTCCATCAGGACAAGCGCTGCTATCGTGGCGGAAAGTGCGTTCGTGTCGCTGCATCCTCCCGTTGCGGTAAGATGACAATATCGGCGCGGCGCCGCTAACTCGTCGAGAAATAAAAATAAATCGCGGCCTTGCAAGGGACACAATTGTAACCTACATAGTTGTAATCGATATTGATCGACGATATTTGTTTCTGCGCCTTGGCGTATCGTCACGAAGATCCTGACAAAATCGGTTTCAATACATCGCGGAAACGCGATGTTGTTTTTCCATGAGCGATTGAAAGGATGCTGACGTGGCTTCCGGAACAGTAAAGTGGTTCAATAGCACCAAGGGCTTCGGGTTTATTCAGCCGGATGATGGAGCCTCTGACGTGTTCGTGCATATCTCGGCCGTTGAGCGCGCCGGCCTGTCCACTCTCAAGGACGGCCAGAAGGTGAGCTTCGAACTCGCTCAGGATCGCCGCACGGGCAAGACGTCGGCGGAAAACCTGCGCGCCCTTTGAGTTTGCGCACGCGATTGTGCTCCATGATCGCATTAGACGAGATTATCATCTCCCGGCCTTTGACCACGGATGTACTGGCACTGGCAGGTTGAGATGATGAGGGAAGGTCGGGTTCGCCCGGCCTTTTTTTGTTGCCGTCAGTAAGGAGTAAATTGATGAAGGAAAGTCAGGCCAACAGCGTCTTCAAGCAGGGCAAGAAAACTCCGTCCGACCGCGCTGACCAGGCGACGATCGCCTCGCGCGCCATTATGGAACAGGAGAAGGTCGCTCGCGAGAAGAAGACGGCCCGTCTCCGGCAATTGCGGCTGGAAAAGGAAGCCGCCGAGGAGGCGGCAAATCCTGCCCCTGTGCCGAAAGAGAAGCGAAAGGCCCAAAAGCGGAAATAGATAATCCGCTTTCCGGATACTCGTTGCCTAACGCTGGGCGGCGATGAGAAGCATCATTGGCCGGTCGACTTCTTCCGCGAGATCGGGCGTAGCGGCGATCTGTTCGGCTTTCGGGCTCCACTCCTCGACATGGCGGATCGAGAAGCCGGCCTTGACGAGGGCGTTAACCGTAGTGCCGATCGTGCGGTGATATTTGACGACACCCTTGGCGAGCCAGTCGGTGACGCGTTTCCCCTCGGCCGAGTAACGGTCGAGCGGCCAGACGCGGCGGCCTTCGGCGTCCGTCAACCAGCCGGGGTTCGTCGGTGCCATGAAGATCGGATGCTCGATCGTGAAGACGAAACGCGAGCCGGGAACGAGACCCGCGTGGATCGTCCGCACCATCCGGTCGAAGTCCTCGATGTAGTGGAAGGCGAGCGAGCTATAGGCGAAATCGAAGCTCGCCTCCGGCAAGGCCAGGAGCTCGAGATCGGCGATGCGGTATTCGATCGCCGGGTCGCTCGTATCCTTCCTCGCCCGAGCGATCATGTTTTCGGAAAGGTCGAAGCCGATTACCTGCGCGGCGCCGTTTTCCCGCGCCCAGCGTGCGAACCAGCCGAACCCGCAGCCGAGGTCGACCACACGCAGGCCCTTGAGGTCCGGCAACACGGCCCGGATCGCCGGCCATTCGGGGGCGCCATCGAGCCCGTGTACGGATCGCGGGAGCTGTCCGTAGCCCGCGAAGAATTCGGGTTTGTCGTAGATATTTTGTGCCATCCAAGCGTTCCATGTCGTGCGCGCGTCCAATTTCCACGCGTTACTGCATGATCCCTTAAATCGGAATCGATCTAAGGACGAAATCATGCAGCAGTTCAAAGTGCTACAGCGACGTTTGCGCGTCCGGTCATCGTAGACGACAGCAGCATAGTTTTCTTCGCCGTCATCCCTGTGTTTGTCACAGGGAATCCAGCAGCGGCCCATGTCCGCGGCGCGGAAGAGTCTTTTCAGCCCAAGCACTTGGGCTGGCAGGATTCTTGTGACCGCGGCGTCCGACGCGCCGCGCTGTGGGAACAAGGAAACGGCGAAAAGCCGGATCATCCGTCCGAAGACGCCCACCAAATCCCGTTTTGTAACCATGACAAGAATTGGCTGGTCATCGCATTTACGGCAGGTAGGCTGACCTAAATTATCTAGAACCGATTCCGGTTCTGACGGATTGCCAAGATAAATCAGATGGATGTGGCGCGTCGCCACGGCGGTGCCGCGCTGCTGGAGGAAATTCATGCAACTGGATACGCTGCTCGCGCTGTTCCTGTTTGCCTTCACGACGTCGATCACGCCGGGGCCGAACAACATGATGCTGTTTGCCTCAGGCGTGAACTTCGGCTTCGCGCGCACCATTCCGCACATGCTCGGCATCGGTGTAGGCTTCTTCGTGCTTTTGCTGGCAGTCGGCCTCGGCCTCGGCGCGCTGCTCCACTCGGTACCGCTCGTCTACACCACGCTGAAATTTGCCGGCGGCGCCTATCTCGTCTGGATCGCCTGGAAGATCGGCTCGTCGCGATCGCTTGGCGAGGGCATGGCGAGTGCGCGGCCGATGACCTTCCTGCAGGCGGCCGCCTTCCAATGGGTCAACCCCAAGGCCTGGGTGATGGCGGTCTCGGCCATGGCCACGTACACGAGCGGCGACAGCTATCTCGTCAGTGTGCTCTTCGTCGGTCTCGTCTTCGCGCTCGTCAATGTGCCGAGCGTTTCGACCTGGGCTGGCTTCGGCTCGGCACTGCGGCAATGGCTTTCGGAGCCGTCGCGGCTCAAATGGTTCAATATCACCATGGCGGCGCTGCTCGTCGTCAGCCTCTGGCCGATGCTAAAATAGGGTGATGTCGGGCTTCGTCAGCATCAGCCAGAAAATCGCAATCACCGAAGCAAAGGCGGGAAACCCGCAGGCGAACCAGATGCGATAGAGCCTATCGAAGGCCGGCGGCAGGGGCGCCTTTGCTGCGACGGCCTGCTTCGCCAGGTCCCGCAGTCGAATCTGGATCCAGACCACCGGCAGCCAGAAGAGGCCGGCCAGGACATAGAGTGCCAGCGACAGTACGATCCAGCCCTCGCTAAGCGGCCAGCCGATCGCGCGCGCCAGCCGGTCAGCGGCTGCAGCACGACCGCGGTCGCGGTGAAGACCGTATCGGCGATGACCACAGTCCCGGCGACATGAGCGATGATGCGCGGATCGCGGCTGCGTTGGGCCATGACCATGAAAAAGGCGATGCCGGCGCCAGTGCCGAGTAGCACGGTGGCACCGAGCACGTGCAGAAGTCTCAGCAGATCTTCAAGGATCATCAGCGTTCGTCCAGTATGGCAAGCGCGGCGAGCGTCAGCAGGATCGACGGTGGAACCTTGACCAGCGGGCCGAGCGGATCGAGCCAGAGTGCAGGTTCGGCAAGCGTTGCCGCAAGCAGGTAGGCAAGCGTCAACAAAAGCATGCCGAGGAGCGCCCGCTTTGCCGAGGGCCGGACGAGAACCGCAAGCCCGAGCGCGATATCGGCAAAAGAGGTCGCGATCGTCGCCGCGCTTGCAAGCGGCGCCGGCAGGAAGGCCGCGAAATGAATGCTCGCCGCACCGAAGGCGAAAAACGGCACGAGGCCGGAGATGAGCCAGAAAAGCGAGAGGGCTACGATAATCAGCGGCTTCAACAGGTAGAGCCTGGCAAACCAGAGATCCTGGATGCCTGACGGGGCGGCGGCCAGCATTTCAGCGGCGGACGACAGTCCCGGCTTGAAATCCGACGATGGCCTGCTCGCGATGCCGCCGGACATGGTCGTCATCGCGGTGGAGCGCAGTGGTGAGCGCCAGCCGAGCATGCCGGCCGCATCCGCGAGCCAGGTAACCGGTCGCGCCAAGACGGGCGGCAGGACAATTACCGGAGCGGGCGGGAGGCCGAGCCAGCGGCGATGAATGACAACGAGATCCTTCAACGTCAGGCCTTCGCCGCTGCCGAGCGCAAGATCGGAGCCGGCCGGCAGGTCGCCGTTGACAGCGTCGCTGGCGGTGTTTGCGACATCGTCGAGCGCGACTGTTGCTACCGAATTTTCGGCATGGACGAGCGGGATCGCAAAGGGGAGGGCGGCAAGGGCTCTCAGCAGCGCGGAGCCACCATGGGCGTTGCGGCCGATGACCAGCGCCGGACGCAGGATGACAAAGGGTAGCCCGCTCGATGCGAGCGCCGCGTCCGCCCTGCGCTTGGTCGCCAGAAAGGCGAGATCGCTGGCGGCGCCCTCGGTTTCTGCCGATACCTGCACGACAAGCCGCAGTCCGCTGTCGCGTGCGGCCTCGTAGAGCGCCAACATCGCGTCCTCCTGGGTGGCGACGAGGTCGTCCGAAAGGCCGTCCTGCAGGGCGCCGGCACAATTGACGACCACATCCTGGCCCTCCAGTGCGTCTCGCCAATTCCCACTCGCCGTCATGCCGGCAAGGTCGGCTCTGATCCAGCGAAAGACAGGCATCTTCACCGCGGCGCGCGAAGGGTCGCGGCCAAGCCCGGTGACCTGGTGGCCGTCGTCAACGAGTTTTCTTGCGATCGCGGAGCCGATGAAGCCGGTTGCGCCGAGAATCAGGACGTTCATGGCACGACCTTAGCTGAAACCGGTAGGCGCGAAAGTACCGCTTGCAACCTCGCCGCTAGCGTCCATGTCAAGCGGAGCTTGTGCTTGCCGCTCTTCTGAGCCATGCCAGTCGGAAAGCAGCGAATGAGGAGATGAGCGGTGCCACCCATTCTCGAAGGACCGAGCATCACGCTCCGGCCCCCTTGTGACGCGGATATCGAGGCTCGCCTTCTTTTAGGGAGCGATCCGAAGATCGCCGAAATGTTCGGGGTCAGCAGAGAAGACGTGCGGCCGATAACGAGAGACAAGGCGGCCGCCTGGGTCCGGAACTTGGGTGAGCACCCACATGCCTGGATCATTGAAATTCAGGGGAGGTGCGCTGGTGAGATCAGGCTGGACCGCGTCGACCAGCATGATCGGCGCGCCTCGATGGCAATCGGAATATACGACAGCGCCTTGCTTGGGCGTGGGTTTGGCAGCGAGGCAATCGGCCTTCTTCTGAGGCATGCCTTTGGTCCGATGGGGCTTCATCGAATTGGAATACGTGTGCTCAGCTACAACGAACGGGCGATCAGGGCGTATGAAAAGTCCGGCTTTGTTGTCGAAGGGAGAGAGCGCGAGGCCGCCCTCGTCAACGGGGCGTGGCACGACGATGTGATGATGGGCTTGCTCGATCATGAATTCCTCGGCAAGGTTCCCATCGAGTGAGTTCCATCGTGACAACTTTCGGTGTCAATCGGTTCAGAAATCGATTCCGGTTCTTGTGCTAATGCACTAAAAAGAACGGCGTTTCCGGCAGAGGAGCGGCGGAATGTCAGAACATCATCATGGTGAAGGCCATGGGCACGATCACCATCACGACAATCATTTCTCCGACATCGAAGCGCGAGTGAAGGCGCTGGAAACGGTGCTGACGGAAAAGGGGTTGATCGACCCTGCGGCAATCGATGCGATCGTCGAGACCTACGAGACCAAGGTGGGGCCGAGGAACGGTGCGCGCGTTGTCGCAAGGGCCTGGAGCAACCCCGAGTTTTCCGACTGGCTGAAGCGCGACGCAACGGCGGCGATCGCGAGCCTCGGCTTTACCGGACGGCAAGGCGAGCACATGCGCGCCGTGTTCAACACGGCCGACACGCACAATCTCGTCGTCTGCACGCTCTGCTCCTGCTATCCATGGTCGGTGCTGGGCCTGCCGCCTGTCTGGTACAAGGCGCCGCCTTATCGTTCGCGCGCGGTCATCGATCCGCGCGGCGTGCTGTCCGAATTTGGGCTCGAACTGCCGGCGGAGAAGAAGATTCGCGTCTGGGATTCGACGGCGGAACTGCGCTACCTCGTCGTGCCCGAACGGCCGGACGGAACCGAAGGCTTCAACGAGGAGCAACTGGCCGACTTGGTGACGCGGGACTCGATGATCGGCACCGGCCTCGCGCTTTCGCCGGAGGTGGTGCGATGAACGGGCCGCACGACCTCGGCGGCCAGCATGGTCTTGGGCCGATCGCGCCCGAAAAGGACGAGCCCTATTTCCATGCGGAATGGGAGAAGCGGGCGCTCGGCGTTACGCTCTGCTGCGGCGCCTTCGGCGCATGGACGATCGACGAGAGCCGGCATGCGCGCGAAAGTCTACCCCCCGCGACCTATCTGTCGGCAAGCTATTACGAGATCTGGACCCGCGCGCTGGAGATCTTGCTCAAGCGCCATGGCTTTGTCACGCAGGCCGAACTCGACGCTGGCCGTATGTTGGAAAAGGGGACGGAACCAAAGCGGGTGCTGAAGGCCGAGATGGTGGCAGGCGTGCTCGCCAGGGGCGGTCCCTGTGACCGACGGGTCGCACCGCCGCCGCGTTTCGTCGTCGGAGAGAGGGTGCGCACGAAGAATTTCAATCCCGAAACCCACACGCGCCTGCCGCGCTATGCCCGCGCCAAAACGGGCGTTGTAGAGGCCGTGCAGGGTGGCTTCGTCTTTCCGGACGACAATGCTCACGGCTGGGGCGAGAACCCGCAATGGGTCTATACGGTCGTGTTCGAGGGCAGCGAGATCTGGGGTGAGGCGGCGGATCCGACGCTGACGGTCTCGATCGACGCCTGGGAGAGCTATCTTGAGCGTGTGTAAGACTTCTTCGCGATTGGACGGGAGTGCGGAGGGTAAACCGGCGTTCACTTCCCCACTGCTCGCTTCGACGGAACTGCCGAAATCCACAGAGGGCGATCCCGTCTTTGCCGAACCCTGGCAGGCGGCCGCTTTCGCCATGGCCCTCAGCCTGCATGAGCAGGGCGTGTTTTCCTGGGGCGAGTGGGCGGAAGCGCTCTCGGCCGAACTCCACAAGCCCGGCCGCAAGGCCGACGCGAGCGATTACTACGATTGCTGGGTGGCTGCACTTTCCCGGCTGATAGCGGAGCGCTCCATCGCTTCCGGATGTGAACTCGAGGCGCTCACCCGAAGCTGGCAGCGCGCGGCCGAAGCCACGCCGCACGGCAAGCCGATCATCATCGAGAACGATCCGCTGAGGTGAACGGGCAGGGCGTGCGGTAAAGCGTTGCTCTGCTCGCACCCTTGCTCCTCTCTTTACGACTCTGATGACCCCTCGAACTGCCGGTAGCATTCATGGGCGACCTTCTGCAAAAGGTCGCGTGACACCTCGCCGGTGACGGCGTAGCCGATCCCGCTGTCGATCCAGTAGAAGGTTTCGACGCCGCTTTGGCTGGCAATGCGGAAGCTCGTTTCGCGGTTCTCGGTGTCGCGGCCGAGAAGGACGGTCAGCCGCTGGCCGGTGCCGTCCTCGTACATCAGCATGGCGCCTGCCTTGCCGTTGACCGGAACGAGCCGCCCGCCGACGAGCGAGAAGCCGAGTGTGGAGAGATCGGGAATCCTCAGCGCATAGTCGAGCCGCTTGCCGAGCCAGTTGGCGAGATGCCCCTGCTCGTCGGCGCCCACCTCGACCGGGTGGCGCACCTCGCTTGCATAGATGAGGAACGCCGACTGTGCCTGCCGGGGCAGTGTTTCGCGCTCTTCAGCGATCTGAAGCGGCCTGTCGGGTGCCACGATCGCGGGTGTATAGAGGCCGGTGAGCGCGCCCGCAGCAAAAATCAGCAGACCGGCGGCGGCGCGTCTAACAATGCCACTCGATATCGCCCCGACCTTGGGCGCTGCCCGGCGCGTGGCGACGAGCACCCGATCGCTGTCGTCACTGCGGGCGTAGCTGGCGAAGTGCGATTTCAGCGCCGCGGCCTGCGCCTGCCATTGCCGCACTTCCTCTGCGCGCGCCGGGTGCCTTTCGAGCCAAGCCTCGATGCGCTCCCGCTCCGGCTGGCTCAACTGGCCATCGACATAGGCGTGCAGCTCGTCTTCGGAGACAGTGTTGAAGTCGTCGGTCATTTCGGTCTCCGCAGGGCAACCACGTTGTCGTCCTTCATCGCTTCGGCGAGCTGGCGGCGGGCACGCGACAGGCGCGACATGACCGTGCCGATCGGGATCGCCATCATCTCCGCCACGTCCTGGTAGCGGTACCCCTCGATCACCACCAGCATCAGCACCGAGCGGTTTTCAGCCGAAAGCCTGTCGAGCGCGCGTTCGAGGCGCAGCTTCTCCAGCGGGTCGGCGTTGTCTTCGGTGGCGGCGAGACCGAGGTCCTCATCGAGCTCCACCTCCGGATGCTGCGCCCTGTGCCTGTGCCGGTTGCGGTAGAGATTGGTCATGATCGTGAAGGCCCAGGCGCGCAGGTTCACCCCGCGCCACTGCGCGCGGCGCGCCAGAACCTTCTCGACGCAATCCTGCAGCAGATCCTCGCCGTCCGGATCGGAACGGGTGAGGCTGCGCGAATAGCGCCGCAGCGCAGGCATCAGGGCGAGGACTCCCTCCTCGAATGCATCGGGGGCGGTGGGGTCCGTCCCCGCGCCCCCCTCCTGACCGTCACGGCCGTGCGACATCCCATTCGCCCTTCACACCGTCGCCGGTGACATCACCCATCTTCTTGTCCTTGATGAAGAAATAGAGCGGCATGCCATCCTTCGCCCACTGCTTGCCGCCATCCTTGCGGTCGACGATGGTGTAGCCGCCTTCGGCCATGGCTTTTCCTTCGACCAGGAAGGGCGGCCAGTTCTTCGCACATTTGTCGTAGCAGCTGGAAACACCACCGTGGTCGTCCTTATAGGTGTAAAGCGTCATGCCGTTCGCTGCGGCCAGCACATTGCCCTTTTTCGATTCAACCGTCTTGACCGGCGGTGCGGCGAGGGCGGAAGTGCTTGCGACAAGGCAAATGGCGATGACTAATGGAAACGTTCTCATGGGGGCCTTCCTTCCTCAATAGGTTTCTCTCGCGGGGCAAGGATTCCCTCGTCCCGTCCTCGCTGAAGCGGAACCGCGTTCTGGCAGGTTCACAGATAAGACACGGAGGACGCAGGATTTATTCCCTATGCGCTCGTGATGGTTGAGGCGGCTGCGGGAAGGAACCGTTCGCGGCGCACAGGAGCGCGATACCGTCTGCTCAGGCGCGGTCGGCGACGAAGCGGGCGAGAGCCGGGCCGAGCAGGGTGATGATCAGCACCCGTACCGTCTGTAGTGCCATGACGAAGGACAAATCGACATTGCTCGACGAGGCGATGACAGCGATCGAATCGAGGCCGCCGGGGCTGGTGGCGAGATAGGCCGTCAGCGGATCGATGCCCGCGGCGAAGATCAGGAGAACCGCAAGCAATCCGGAAAAGGACATCAATGCCAGGATGGAGATGACCGTCGGCACCAGTGCCCGGCGCGCATGGGCCAGAATCGCACGCGTGAAACCGAGGCCGATGTTCCAGCCGAGCATGACGGAGCAGAGCGCGATCAGCCATTGCGGCAGTTCCGTCGTCAGCGCGCCGGTGATGTTGAGAACAGAGCCGATGGCGAAAGGCACGAGGAAGACGCCGCCCGGAACACGCAGGACCTTGCCAAGGAAGCCGCCGGCAAGGCCGACGGCAAGCGTTGCCAGGAAGGGGAGGCCGGCGATCGGCGCAAACCAGTCGGTCGTGGCGCTGACCTCGGCGCCGGTGACCCACAGATGGGCGACCAGCGTGGCGGCGCTGGCGACGAAGACGACGCGCAAGTACTGCATGAAGGCAACCAGCCTCGCATCGGCACCATAGGCATCCGCCATCAACAGCATGGTCGAAGCCGCACCGGCCGAGGAGCCCCATATCGCGGTCGTGCCGGGCAGGATGCGCATCCGCGTCATGATCCAGCCGCAAAGCGTGCTGACGCCAATGACGGCGAGAACGACGGCGAGGAAGAGGAGCCAGTTACCGGAAAAGGCGACCAACAGCGCGGGCGTCATCGAACCGGCGATCATCATCGCCAGGATGAACTGGACGCAGAAGTAGAGCTGACGCGGCAGGCGGATCGTGCCGCCGTTCATGCCGACGAGCGCGCCGGCGAGCATCGGGCCTATCAGCAGTCCGGCCGGAAGGCCGATCGTCTCAAGTATCGCCGTAAAGACGGCCGAAAAAGGTGCGAGCACGCACCACTGCAACGCCGGCGGCAATCGACCGATCCCTGCGTTTTCCGGCGGGGAGGGCGTTGCGGGGTGTTCCGGTCTCAAAGGCCTTCTCCGGTGTTCGCTGGCGTGTGCGGCGGGCGAACGATATGGCGGCGCAGGGTTCGGAACGGTTGGTAGCGCATAAGCGGAAAATCGGAAATCGATTTTGGGAAAAAGCGCCTGCGCGATTTCATGGTGCCACTGCTTCTAGCCGCGTTGAATGCCGCGCAGGGTAGAAGCATTTGCGACCGGTTCAAGGTGCACCGCAAAAAAGTGCCACAGCCGGATGGGTCCTTTTTAGAAGCTGCCTCGTCGAGGGCCGTGATTGCGAAATCCGCACTTGCGCACCGCCCCCGAATCCTGACACTGCGGGCCATGCAGTTCGCTCCGCAACAGGATGAGGCCTTGCAGGCCGTTTCGCGCTGGCTGAAGGAAGGGCGCTCACCGCTCTTCCGGCTGTTCGGCTATGCCGGAACCGGAAAGACCACGCTTGCCCGCCATTTCGCCGAGCACGTGGACGGCGAGGTGCTGTTTGCCGCCTTCACCGGCAAGGCAGCGCAGGTGCTGCGTTCCAAGGGCGCGAGCAATGCCAAGACCATCCACTCGCTGATCTACCGGCCGCGCGGAGAGGAGGAGGTGGAGGACGAGGAAACCGGCAAGACCTCGATCGCGCCGATGTTCTCTATCAACCGGCAGAGCCCGGTCGCGAAAGCCGCGCTGATCATCGTCGACGAGTGTTCGATGGTCGACGAGGCGCTCGGCAAGGACCTGATGAGCTTCGGCACGCCGATCCTCGTTCTTGGCGACCCGGGACAGTTGCCGCCAGTTTCGGGCGGCGGTTACTTCACCAATCAGGAACCGGATTACCTGCTGACGGATATCCACCGCCAAGCGCGCGACAATCCGATCATCCAGCTGGCCATGCAGGTGCGCGAGGGCAGCGAGATCATGCATGGCGACTACGGCACGGCGCAGGTGATCGGGCGAGGGCAGGTGACGCAGGAACTGGTGCTGGAGGCCGACCAGGTGCTCGTCGGCACCAACAGGACGCGGCGGCGCTACAACCAGCGGCTTCGCGAGCTGAAAGGCTTCACCAGCGAATATCCGCAATCCGGCGACAAGCTGGTTTGCCTTCGGAACGACCCGGCCAAGGGGCTGCTCAACGGCTCGCTCTGGCAGGTGATGAGCTCCTCGAAAGAAACGGTGAAGCCGGGCATCAACCTGATGATCCGCCCGGAAGACGACGACATGGATCGCGGCGCGGCGAAGATCAAGCTCTTGAAGGCCGCCTTCGAGGATGTCGAAGGCGAGATCCCTTGGTCCACCCGCAAGCGCTACGACGAGTTTGACTACGGATACGCGCTGACGGTGCACAAGGCGCAGGGCTCGCAGTGGAACAATGTCGTGCTCTTCGACGAGAGCTTTGCCTTTCGCGACACACGCGAACGCTGGCTTTACACGGCGATCACCCGCGCGGCGGAGCGGCTGACGATCGTCCGGTGAGGCAGGAATGCCGGCCAAGCCGGCGGATAATCCATGCACTGATCGCGGTGTTGGGGATGACCTGTCCGCATCCGATTGGCGCCGCAGGCAGATTGACATTCCACCGCCATCGATCAGTATTTGCTAATACGAGAGAATCTGGCAGACAGCATCTTGTGCGTTTTTGAGCGGGTGCGGCGTTGTTGTTCATGATAGCCTCCGCGGGAATCTGATCATGGACGAGATCATGCGGTAGCGCGACCGGCTAGTCGCGGGACGGCAGGGGGCGGGAGTGGTGCATGCTTCGCGAGAGTCGGACCAACACACCACGACGATTGACCAAGCGCGCACGGGGCGGTTCATCCACGCATGACAGCGAGCGGCGCATCGTAACCGCGCTCTGCTACGACCTCGTGGGCTCGACCGATCTCTTCCAGCGCATGGACATCGAAGACTATCAGGAACTGATGAGCGCCTTTGCGGCTGCGGCGAGACAATCGATCGCCTCCCATTCCGGCATCATCCAGCACGAGGCGGGCGACGGCGGTGTGGCGCTGTTTCCGATCGAGCTCGACGCGAAGGATGCGGCCTCGCTCGCCATCCGCGCCGGCTTGGACATCATCGAAGGCTGCCGGCGCGTCGGCCACGAGGTGAAGCGTGACGATTTGCACGTTCGCGTCGGCGTCGCGACGTCGATCGCGCTCGTCAACGAAGCAAAGATGGAGAATTGGACGCAGGAAGCTGTCACCGGCGCGGCGCTCGCCATGGCAACCCGGCTCGAATCCATCGCTGAGCCGGACAGCGTCCTGGTCTCCGAGGGCACGCGCAATCTCGCGGGGCGGTCGCATGCCTTCGTGTTCCAGGGCAGCAAGACGCTCAAGGGATTTTCCGAGCCCGAGAAGGTGTGGCGCGCGCTCGGGCACAAGATCGAGGTCAATCGCTTTTACGCATATGGAAGGCTCGGTGGTCCTTTCATCGGGCGCGAAAGCGAGATGGCTGCGATCGCCGCGGCCTGGGAGGGCGTGCTTGGCGGTGAGGGCGAGGTGCTGCTTATCGTGGGAGAGGCTGGTATCGGCAAGTCCCGGCTGTTGCGGGAGGTCCGCCGGAACACGCGCGACCGGCGATCAAAGCTGTTTTTCTTCCAGTGCCTTCCCGGCGGTTTCCGATCGACGCTACATCCGCTGCGCAACAGTATTCCGGGAGACATCTCGGAAGCCGACGGGCAACTGACGGCGGCCGCGGTGACGGACCTCTTTGAACGCAACGGCATTTACGATGAGGAAGCAACGGACGTCTTCGCCTACCTGCTCGGAGCGCAGGGGCGAAACGAGTTTTTGTCAGGCAGCGATCCGAAGGCGGTCCGCGAAAAGGCGCATCGCGCCGTGTTCCGCACGCTGAAGGCCGCCTGCCAGAACGGACCGATCGTCGTCGTGGTCGAGGACGTGCATTGGATCGACCCCACCTCGCAGGATCTGCTGGCGGAAGCCGCACAGGTCTTGCGCGAACTTCCGATCCTGCTCGTTGTCACCTCGCGCCCGCGATCGCAGGCGACGGGACACCAACCGTCCGGGAGCCCGGTGCACTGGCTCGATGCCGCAAATCCGACGCGTATTACCCTCCAAGCACTCGATCGCGACGAGACGCGGCTGGCGATCAGGGCGAGATGGCCGGAGCACAGGCTCGCCATGCTTCCCGAACTTTTCGATGTGACGGAAAGAATATCGGGCGGCGTTCCGCTTTTCATCGAAGAGATTTGCCAGTGGGCGTCGCAGAACGTGGGCGCCGACACGATGAACCTCTCGGAAAGCGTCAAGCCCAGCCACGTCTCGGCCTTCGAGAGCATCCTTGACGCTCGCCTCCAGCACTTAGGTCCCGCCCGGGATGTGGCGCGGGCCGGTGCGATTGCGGGCCCCCAGTTCACGCTGCCGGTGCTGCACGCGTTGTTACCCGATTTCAGCAAGAAGTCGCTGGCAAGTGCCGCCGATACCCTCTGCGAAACTGGATTCCTGATTCGCATCAGGGCGCCGGGGCGCACCGCCTACGGCTTCCGGCACGTACTGATCCAGGAGACGATCTACAACGCGCTGTTGCGCAAGCAGCGACAGACATTGCATCGCCGCCTTTTTGGCGCCATCAGCCAGGACCGCCAGCTCGCAGCCTGGATCGATACCGGCGAGCTCGCCGAGCATGCGGAACGGGCGGGGCTTCTCGAAAGCGCGATCGAGCTGTTCATTGCGGCGGGAAAGGAGAGCTCGAGCCGCTCGGCGATGGTCGAGGCACGCCAATATCTCGAACACGCGCTGACGCTCGCGGAGCGGATGGGCGATGGGCACGCGGTCGAGCTGCTGCAGCTTTCGGCGCTGGTCGCCCTGGGACCGATCCTCATCGGAATGGTGGGAATGAGTTCGCAGCCGGCGCGTCAGCTCTATGAAAAAGGCGTGGCGATCGCGCGCTGGCAACCGATGGAGGACCAGCCGAAATGGTTCCCGATCTATTGGGGCTGGTGGCTGACGGGCGCGGATTTTCCCGCCATGCACGATCGCGCGCTGCAGGTGCAGGCAATGCTGGCCGGAGTGGAGGATCCGGAGGTCAGGCTACAGGTCAACCATTGCATCTGGGCCATCGATTTCAATCTCGGCCGTCATCGCGAGACCCAGGCGGCGATCGAAGCGGGGCTGGCGCTCTATGACGAGCAATCGGCCAAGACGAGCCGCACGCTTTATGGCGGGCATGACGCCAAGGTTTGCGGCCTCGGACAACTGGCGCTTTCGTTGTGGCTGACGGGCCAGCCAAAGGCATCGGACGCGGCGCTTTCAAAAATGATCGCCTTTGTTGAAAGGATTGCGCATGCGCCGAGCACAGCGCATTCGCTGGACACGGAAGCGGTGTCCGCCTTCTACCGCAACGACTTTCAGCGGCTTACGGACGTTGCCGGAAGGATGGCCGAATTTGCGAGCCAGCACGAGATGCAGTCGCTTTCCGGCCTGTCGCTTCTTTTCGGCGGCTGGGCCGAGGCTCATCTCGAAAATCTAGCGGGTGGCCACGAGACGTTTCAAAGCGGCCTTTCGCTTTTGAAGCAACTCGGCACGGTCATAGACCTTCCGATTTACCTCTATATGCACGCCATGATGCTGGGATTGGCGCAGAAATACGAGGCGGCGATCGATGTCGCCAATGAGGCGATCGAGAAGGCGAAGGAAACCCACCACGCCTATTGGCTCCCCGAACTCCATCGATGCCGTGCGGTTCTCCATGCTCGAGCCAAGGCACCTCACGATATCGTCGCCGCGGATTTGCGCGCCGCTATCGAAATTGCCGAGGATCAGGGCGCCGAGGCGCTTGCGGAGCGGGCCAGGCAATCGGTCCGGGAGCTTGGCATTGTCATCGAGCGTTGAACCCGAAGACTTGCCGCTGAAGGAACGATCGCGCTCGGGTGGTGCCCTTTCCGGATTTCGGGATGCGATTCTTTCCGGCCTGCGAAGTCCTTTCGCAACGCAGACAGGGCCGGGAGAGGCCGAACACTGCCTTCGGAGGGTTCTGCCGCTCTGTCGCCGAGCGCGGATAACGCGGGTCGCGGACCTGACCGGGCTCGACCGGATCGGCCTCCCGGTCGTCCAGGTGGTTCGGCCGGCAGCGCTCTCGGAAGTGACGTCTCTCGGGCGCGGCCTCGCCATGTCGGAGGCGGCGTTGGGTGCGATCATGGAATCGCTTGAGCGGTTCTTCGCCGAGTCCGTTCCAGCCGAGCGCGTTTTCCTCGCCTCTGCCGACGACATCGGACTGGCGGAAGGGCTGTTTGAACAGCTTCTGGCACCCGGGGTCGGCTCGAACTGGCGGACCAGGGAGATCCATTGGATCACCGGGATCGACATCGCCACCGGGGCCGCTGAGCCTGTTCCCCTTGAACTTGTACATACCCGCTATACCGAGCCGCCGCCCGCCCGAGACGGCCTGTTCATCCGTACGACGACCGGTCTTGCCTGCCATACGTCGGCCTATGGCGCATTCCTGCACGGGCTGTTCGAATGCATCGAGCGCGACGCCATGGCGCGTGCCTTCGCCACGCATGGCTTCTTCGATCGCATGCGGATCGCCCCCTCGGGGTTGGGGGACCGTGTCGACCGCATAGGATCTGTTGCTGGGGAGTGCGGGGTATCGTTCGGCTTGTGGCTGGCGCCCTCGCCAACCGGTGTTCCAGTCGTCTGGTGCCAGGCGATCGAAACGGGGCCCGGCGAACCAATCCTGGCACTCCCGACCGAGGGCTATGCGGCGGGTCCAAGCGTCGCTGCAGCCGCGGCGAGCGCGATGCTGGAGGCGCTCTCGGCGCGCGCCGGCGCGATATCGGGCGCTCGCGACGACCAGACCCGAGGCCACTATCGAAGAAGCATGGACGCGGTCGTTTCCCAGGCGCGCCAACTCATTGTCGAGCGAGCGTCCACGGCGCGATATGTTTCGGGCGAAGTACCGATCGTCGACGATCTTGCTGCGCTCATCGAGAAAACAATGGCGGCACGAGTTGGACCTATACTGGCAGTGCCGGTGGGTTCCGACTGCGAAACGGGCGTGCACTGCGTGAGGGTCATCCTGCCGGGAGCGACGCCCTTTTCCATTCTGCGATGAGGATGACAATGAGCGATACGAGCGATCAGGGCCCGATCCTGGTGTTTCTCGGACCGACACTGAGGCTCGCGGAAGCGGAGGCAGTGCTCGACGCCATCTATCTGCAGCCTGTCGCCCAGGGCGACATTCTGCTTGCCGCCCATGCATTTCACCCGCGCGCGATGGTTCTGATCGACGGACAATTCGAAGACCGGCCGGCCGTGCGGCACAAGGAAATCCTATGGGCAATGGCGCAAGGAATCACAGTGATCGGCGCCGCCAGTATGGGAGCGCTTAGGGCGGCGGAACTCAGCAACTTCGGCATGGTCGGCGTCGGCCTCATCTATCGGTGGTATCGGCGCTGGCGGCTTGCGCCGGACGATGCGGTTGCCGTTCATTCGGGCCCTGCCGAACTGGGCTTTCCACCACTGACGGACTCGCTCGTTGATATTCAGCGAACATTGTCGAGCCTGATGCGCCGTGGCCTTATCGGAGCCGAGGAGCGTCGTCTGCTCACAACGATCGCGCGAGAGATGAACTTTCGGGAACGCTCGTTCGATGCAGTCTTGCGGACCGGCGGGTGGCGGGACGACGAGGCCAAGAGGCTGAGAAATGATATCGTAAGGCAGAAGAAGCGCGACGCGCTTCTTGCTCTGCAATGCGCTTCAGATCTTGCAATGCAACGTGAAAGCGTGCGCGCGCCTGATTCCTGGGTCGCGACGAATACCTTCATGCGGGACCTCGAGGCGGGCGGCATTGACTCAAATTTAGTGAACACTTATAAATTGAATCTCTAATTGCCAGATTTTCCATCGGGGGGCGATTGTGCAATGCGTCTGCCTGGGGACGATGCCCTCGGATCGGCAAACGCGCGTCTTGGCACGCGCTTCTGGATATATCCCCAGCCCCCGTTCATCCCCGGATATGAGCAACCGGATCGTGTGTGGCTGTCGATACCGCGGGACGAAATCGGCGAGGGGCCGAGCGATTTGACCGTCTACGTGGTCGATCCGCTCGTTGACAAGCAGCCTTACGGTTTCAATCAATTCCCGCCCTTCGATGGAGCGAAGCGTCTGCCGGCAATGCCTGGCCCGGATCGCCACTTCGACAATCTGTCACCCAACTCAAGGGCGTTTCTCAGCGTACATGCCTATGCCTGCGTGCGTTTCGTCCTTGACATTTGGCAGAGCTATCTGGGTCACCCGATCCGGTGGTTTTTTGCGCAGACCTTTCCGAGACTTGAGATCATCGCCTTTGTAAACTGGGACAACGCCCACGCGGGCTACGGTTTCCTGGAACTGGGGTGTTCCGACGTCGAGGGTATAAGGCGGCCGTACGCGTTGAATTTCGACACGATCGCGCATGAAATCGGTCACATTATCCTCCTTTCCGAGACGGGGATCCCGACGGCCCCTCTGCGTGACAGCGACTTCTTTGCATTTTCCGAAGCCTTTTCGGACGTGGTGTCACTGATCTCGTTTCTGCAGTTCGACTCCGCCATCGACCGGCTGCTGCGCCGAACGAGAGGCAATCTGCTGCTTTACAACGAGCTCAATCGGTTTGCGGAAACGAGTCCCGAGACCCAGATCCGTCTTGCCACCAATTTTCGCCGCATGTCCGAGACGACGCGCGAAGTGCACGACCGGGCGCTCCCTTTCATCGGCGCCATCTTCGACACCATCGTCGAGCTTTATCATCGGGAACTGGTTGAGCGCGACTGCGCCGACACGCGGCTTCTGGATTTCGATATTCGAGATTTGGAACAGGATGAATTCGACCGTTTCCGCCAGATGACGGCGGCGGCCTTCCAGGTCAAACCGATGTTCTTCAGATTGGCGCTGACCGCTGCCCGCGATGCAGTCGGACAAGCGCTTGCGGGGGCGCTGCCGACACTCGATCCAGACACGTTGCGGCTCGATCAGGCGGCAAATGCTGTCATTTCCGCCGCAAGCGGGGCGACCGCCGAACTGCTGGAAGCCAATTTCGCATGGCGTGAGATCATCAGTCAAAGATAGAGCTGGGAAAGGAGTGGAGCATGAGTGATTGCTGTGGAAATCCAAGTTTGTTCACTGACCCGGGTGAGATAACGGGACGTACGGGTCCCTACAATCCCGGAGAAATAAGGCTCTACGGAAGGCCCGGTAATATCGTTAGAAAGCCAAAAGATTCAGCCGAAGCGCATGCTTATTATAAGGAAAAAATCGGAGAACTTTTGGGAAAAAATCCAAAAATTTCACCCGATAATTACGGTGATTTTATCGAAGTGATGGAAGTTGTTATTGAAGATTTACTTAACAAAACAGTAATTTCTGCAGACAACGTTATTGTTGGGGTAATAGCATCTAAATATTTCCATTATTTATCCGTTTCCACTGGGGTGAGCGAGGGCTTTGAAAGCGTTGGAGTAATTTATGGCTATGCCTATGAAGGGCATTGCTACAAACTCCCCAAGCCGCAAATCATGATTCTACCTGTCTCCCCGCACAAAATCGTCGCGGCGAAATGTGAATGCGAACGCGAAACCGAAGACGAGCGTGGGAGTGAGCGCAAACATGATTGCAACTGCGGATGGGAGTGTGGATACAGCGCCAAGCTTGGCTATGTCGTTTGGTCAGTCGACAAACTGGAGCAGGCGGTGGCTCTCGACGTTCGCTCAGATGACCTGAAAACGTTGATCCTGGACGAGAACATGCCGGGGAACCGCTCGCCACTGGCCTATGCGCAGGCGATGTCGCTGGCGCCGCAGCGCCAACGCGATTGATGTCTTGGCAGGTCGCTCGACGCGGCGGCCAACACCCGTCGGGCGCATCGTCTTTACGAGCAACGTCGATATCGATGCGGCATCGACGTTCTATCTCACGCCAGCCAACCGGGATGCCGCCAGGCGTCGCCGGAATCTCGTCGTTCTTCAAAAACGCGCGCGCAAAGCGTTACGCGACCTTCTCGCCGGAAAAGAAACGAGGTGCGCCAACGGTGGTCCGCGCGAGCGAAGTGTCCGCCAGTTGGAAGTGCGCGATCAGTTCGCGCAGCCGGGCCGCCGCGTCGGCGAGCGCTGCGCCCGCCGCGGTCGCTTCCTCGACCATTGTTGCGTTCCTTTGGGTAACCTGGTCCATTTGGGTGACCGCGGAATTGACGCCGGCGAGGTCCGATGATTGTTCGCGCGCCGAGAGCGCGACTGCGTCCATGTGTTCGTTGACGGTCACGATATAGTTCTCGATCGCACGCAGCGTTGCGCCGGTCTCGCTGACAAGCTTCACTCCGTTCTGGATCTCGGCACTCGAATTGCGGATGAGTTCCTTGATCTCCTTGGCTGCCTGCGCCGAGCGTTGCGCCAGTTCGCGTACTTCCTGCGCGACGACGGCAAATCCCTTGCCCGCTTCGCCCGCCCGCGCGGCCTCCACGCCGGCATTCAATGCGAGCAGATTGGTCTGGAAGGCGATATCGTCGATGACGCCGATAATGCCGGAGATCTGCGTCGACGACTGTTCGATCCGGCCCATGGCGTCGACGGCTTCGGAGACGATTCTGCCGGACTGCAGGGCGCTGCTATTGGCCTGAGCCGCGACGAGGCGGGCTTCCTCCGCCCGTTTGGATGCGTGGGTGACATTGGCGGTGATCTGATCAAGAGCGGCTGCGGTCTCTTCCAGAAACGCCGCCTGCCGTTCGGTGCGTGTCGAAAGCTCGCTTGAGCTCCGGCTGATATCGTGCGAGTTGCCGTCGATAGCGGCTGCCGCGTGTGCCACGCCTTTCAAGGTTTCGCTGAGCTGCGAGACCGCTCCGTTCAGGTCGTGGCGAAGCGCCTCGAAATCCGGGGCGAAGGGTTCGGTGAGCTGAAAGGCGAGATCGCCCGCTGCCAGCCGGCGCAGGCCGGTGGCAAGCCCTGCCGTTGCCTCTTGCAGGCGCATCTGAGCGGTCTCGTCCGCTTCCGCCGTCAAACGCACGCGCTCGGCTTCGGCCGCGAGGTCGGCAGCCCTTGCCTGCTCGGCCAGCGCTGCGTTCTGGCGATGAGCCTCCTCTGCTTCGTGCGTCGCCTTTTCCGCCGAGACCAATGCGGAGACCAGCGAAAAGACCATCGCGATGAGAACCGCGCTTTCCAGCGTCAGGATGACTGCATGGAGCAGCACGCGCGAAAAATCGGAACTTTGCGGGAAAACCGCGAAGGGCGAGACGAAATAGAGAAGCAGATGATGAACGCTGACCAGCACCGCATAGCCGACGATTGCGCGCCAATCGATCCAGGCGGCGCAGATCGCAAGGCTGGCGAAGAAATACATGTGCATGTCGATCTGCAGCGGCGAGCCGGAGAAGGCGAAGACGAGCAGGGCAACGGTGGCGGCGTGAGCCATTGCCGTCACGATCCGGGTTGTCGGCCCCGTCCTGTCGCGGATCCAGCCGACGGTTGCCGATACCACGATGACTACCGCGGCGCCGACGGCGAAGCGGTCGAAGCCGTCCGCGCGCATGACAGTCGTAATAGTGATCAGTGCGACGTTGATCCAAAGGAGCGCGATGATCCCCGGCGACACCTTTTGGCGAATTTCTTCGAGAGCGCTCATTTTAAACTTTCCTGCGAGCAAGCGGCGGAGAGGCTTGCGTTGAGAACGAGCAGTGCGCCGGCGCGAAGCAACCTCGCCGGGAAATCTTCGGAGTTGGCATGCGCCAGCGAAATCCACGGCAGCCCCCCGCTGCCGACGAAGGAACCGCCGGCGGCAGCAATAAGCGATATGGCCTTTTGCGGCGGGTCGTTCGGATGCGTGACCACAAGCACGAAGGGGCCGCGGGGCATTGCCCAAGCGGACAGGGCAAGAAGAACGAAGAGCAGAAAATGGAGGCAAAGCGCTGTTTTGTTGACCGGACGTTCCCCGCGCCGTCCGTGATCATCCTGGGGGATCGCCATGGTGGTATTTTCCCGTGCTCCTCTACCGCACGTTTTCCTTAAAACCTACTCGATTTAAGGATAAAACATGCAGCAATTCAAAGTGCTACAGTGCCTTGCTCGTCTGATAAGACGCGCGGCGCTGTAGAGGTCTGTTCCGCAACGAAGCGTTTCCCTGTCCGCAAGTTGCGCGTCCAGAATTTGCCAAAATGATTGATTTAGCGTTAAGCGGCTAAAGGTGAGAGCAAGTTGTTTCTCGCGTTGCGCCGGTCATCTTAGCGGATGATTCTTCCGCGTCAGGTTCGCTCTACATGGATAAAGCTGTGGCGATCGCACGAAGACGGGGCGTTGCGTTCAAAGGGGACAGTAACGCACTCTTGATCCCGAGGCGGGGTACATGAAGCTGGGCTTCTCTTCTTGCCCGTTCCCTTGAACGTGCAAGGCGCATAACAATCACAGGCGGCCGCGCGCCTACTGAAGATGGCCGTCGCCGCTGCGGTCGGCGGCCTTGAAATCGGCCATGACCCTGTTCAGGAACTCGCTCTGGGTGAGCCTGCCGTCGCGGTTGGCGTCAGTGGCGGCAAATTGTTGCGCGTTCAGAAGCTGGCCCACTTCTTCTTTGCGCAGGCTGCCGTCCTTGTTCTTGTCCAGGCTCGCGAAAGCGGAGGTCATGAAGGACTCGTACTCGGACTGGTCGACCGCGCCATTCCTGTTGCGGTCGAGCCGATCCATCTGGCCCTGGTTCATGGCCGCCGGCCGATCCTGCGCCGCGGCCGCAATGGCCTGTGAAAGTGCGAATGCGGCCAGCAGCACTATCCTTTTCATGATCCCGGCCCCTCGCATCAATAGCAGGTCAAGGCATTGCCGCCTGCCGCGCCCAGCGTGGCGCCGGAGCCAACAGCCCAGAGTTGGCCGGTTCCCGCGCCAATGGTCGAGCCGACCAGGCCGCCGACAACCGCTCCGCCGACTGTACCGGCGATGCAGCCGAACTCGCCAGCGCGGGTGCTGGAGGTCGTCATGGACTGGCAACCGGACAAAGCGAAGCCGCCTGCGAGAAGGATCATTACAGTGAGCTTGTTCATCTTTTCCTCCAAGTATATCCGCGCGCATGCAATAAAGATCGGCGGACGCGCCATTTTCTGGCGCCGGATGGAAATAAGCTTCTGAATATGCATCTCGGCTAGCGAGAAGCTCTTCTGCTCGGTCAGAAGCATATCGCTGGCAAGACATGCGGGTCGTCGTTAAAGACGTGCCTGGCCGTGCCCAAATGTTACTGCCGCACCGGGGCGGTGACAATTGTCAGGGCCTATTCCGCTCGTCAAATATTACGACAGGTTGTATCGGTTTGTGGTCGGCCTGAACGTTTTTTCTTCCCTACTCCGATGCAATGAGGCCGGCGAGAACGGCCTTGGCGACGGCTTGAAAGCGATTGTGTGCGCCGAACTTGCGGATGATCCCGGATTCCAGCGTGAGCGCCGCGGTCAGGTCCATGTCCATCAGCTCGGCTATGCGGGAGGCGGGATAGCCTACGGCCATGAAACCGAGGCAATTGGACTCGATCGGCGACAGGTGGACATTCTCCGCTCCCGTCGGATCGTCTTCGCCCTCCACCGATCTCGCTTCGAGCAACTCGGCGATCTTTTGCATCTGACGGCGCAGGATCGATTGCTGGGCGGCGAGCTCGCGGCGACGGGCCTGCAAGGCGGCGTCGAACAACTCGTCGGCGCGCGCCTGGCTTTCGGCGCGATCAAGTCCCGCCATCAGCTCCTGGATCGCGGCGATCGGCATGTCGATCTCCCGGCAGGCATTGATCACCGCCATGCGACGGACATGATCCTCGCCATAAACGCGCATCGGTCCCATGCGGGCTGCGGTCAGCAGGCCCTTCTCCTCGTAGAAATGCAATGTCCGGTGCGTCACCCCGAAAACCTCCGCCATCTCGGCGATGGCGAGCCGGTCGTCCTGACCATGGTAGGGCACGGGCAGTTGCGGCAGAAAGCCGAAAGTGTCGTCTGCGTGTTTTCTGGAATCCTGCGACATTTCCAATGTCCCCCGTTCCGAGCGTCGCAACCCGCCAGCCCTGTGGCGGAGACCGTTCGTCCAGCCAAGCGTCCGGCCGGTTGTGGACCTCGACACCTGCTGCTCGTGGGACACATCCGTGCGCAAGCACGGCTACTGCTGACCAATGTGCAGGCCTGCGACGAAACCGGTCGACACAGGTCCGTTAGCTGGAGCCCCGTCACGCATTCGCCCGAACGCGCGGTGCTCCAGTGAGCAACCCGGCATGAAATCCAACGCACGCACTCACGGTAAGTGCGAATCACTCAAATGAACAGTCCTTAATATTGCAGGAAAAACGCAGCTTCGGACTGAGTGCAGTGGGGCACACGGACTCATCCATTGCGCGCGACATGCGTCAATGGCCGATGACCTTGAGTGGGCTGTTGGCGGAAATGATGAAGAGCGGCTCGTCGCCCTTGAGCGGACCGAGCTTCTGCTGGCAGTCCCACGCCTTCTCAAAGCTGTCGCGCGTCAGCAGCCGGCGGTAGCGCGCCGTTGCGGTCATGCATTCCATAAGCGTGCTCTGGATTCTTTCCGCAGCGGCGTGGGCGTAGATCTCGCCGTCGACGGCAAAAAGCAGCGCGGCAAGCGAAGTACTTTCGAAAAAAACGTCCGGCTCGCTCGTCAGCCGTTCCGCGCTGATGAAATCACGCCGCAGCGGGATGCCAACACCATCATGCGAGAGGGTGATGCGGATGCCTGCTGCGGGCGCGTCGTACCAGGCGAGGTCGATCGAGAAAGCCAGAGCCTGATTGCTGGAGGCGGAAGCACCTTTGTCCTTGACCGCGCTCGCCTTGGCGAGCGTCTTGTGGCGAAGCGCCGCCTCGTGGAGTGCATTTGCGAATTGCCTGGTGGCTTTATGTTCCGGGCCGGACACGCTGATGCTGACTGACGGCAGGCCGCGGATGGCCGCCATAGGACCCGCGACGAGCTTCGCCTCCGCATCGATATCCAGCGTCATTTCGGGCGAGGGGAGGGGTGCGAAGAGGAGCAGCGGCAGCACGCTGAGAACCGCCCAGGGAGAAGACAAAGGAGCCGGCTGCCAGGGAGCGCGGCGCCCGGACAACGACCGGCTGGCGACCTTTTCCTGCTTCACCGAAACCTCGCCGGCGTCGCCGACTTGCACGCGGTGATACTCCGGGACATACGTTCCCTTCGGAATGGTGATCTGCCATTTCTCGCTGGCGCCTTCAGTGTCGTAGAAGGCCTTGAGCTGCTTGCGCAACTTGCCGGCGTGGACGCGGACAAGGGGGTCTCCGTCGGCATTGAAGCTCTGGTCGCGGCCGAAGACGTCGACGCCGATCGAATAGCCCTTGAGCTGGGCGCCTTCGCCGATCATTTCCTTTTCGACGACATAGGCGAGGAAGGCGCGCAACCTTTCGGACCGCCGAAAGCTGCGGCTGTCGAGAATCCGGCGCAGCGCCAGCCGGATCGTCTCGTCGCAGGGCCTTTCGGCTGGCGTCATCGATGTAGCTCCACAAGATAAAGGCGGAATGCCGGAACCAAGATTGCCGGGAAGAAACAACTTAAACCTGATTCGGACCTTAAGCCCAAAAATGGCGGTTGTCAGGTTCGATGGCAATTAATCGCACTTTTTCTGAAATACGCGACTCAGGCCTGCGGCCGGGCATCGGCAGGATCGCGCTCTCCCGCCAGGTGTGACGGGAGAGCGCGTGCAGATCGCGAATGCGACGATGGTCGGCGGCGCTTTCACCCGCCGTTGGGATATTCGAGCTTCGGATACCAATCCTTGCCGCGGCCTTCGGGCGTGGTGTCGAGGAGGGTCCACAGCGGGTCAAGGTCCGGCGCGCCGCGCGGGTCCTGGCCGGGATCGGCCATCTTGCCGTTCATTTCGCTGCTCCAGAAATGCCGGATGATGCCGTCGCGGCGGGTGAAGACCGTGTAGCCGGGGACATCCGCATCCTCGGCGCTGACATAGTCGCGGGTAAAGGTGCCGTCTCCGTCGGAATAGACCTTCAAGCGTGTCCAGCCGCGTGCCTTCTTGGCCGCCATCAGCCGTTCGATCGGCGAGCGAGCAAGCAGCGCGAGCGCGACGCGCTGCTCTATATCCGGCACCTTGCGCTCCCATGCTCCCATCAACGAGGTGCACATGGGGCAAGGTTTTTCGCGCTGCGGGCCGAACATGTAGCTGTAGATGATGAGCGTGTCCTTGCCGCCGAAAAGATCGGCAAGCGTGACAGGCCCGTTCTCGCCCTCGAATCGATAGTCCTTGGTAACTTCTCCGCCCGGCGGCAGCTGCCGGCGCAGTTCGGCCACGCGCTCGATATGGCGCCTGAGTTCGATTTCCTCCGCCAGAAGCGCATTGCGGCCCGTCGATAGTCGTCACTTTCATTGGGAAAGCTGGCATGGTTCCGCGCTGCCAGTTCGTTTGCCGGGATGAATGTGGTCGTCATGATCGCCTCCTCTTGCTTCTATGCGATTTACCTTCATCTTGCCGGATAAACGTTGATTCAACATAATTTCGTGATGTCAAAACGTGGGATGAGGCCATACAAAACGGCGATTCCGGTTTTATAAAATCTGCGGTAGAACAGCGACATCAATGATGTTGCCCGCCTCTGTGAAAGTTTCGACATGCCCGCAAAACTGTCCGTGAATCTGAATGCCGTCGCGATGCTGCGCAACCGGCGCGATCTTCCCTGGCCGTCCGTTACCGGGCTTGGCCGAATTGCCCTTCAGGCAGGGGCGAGCGGGTTGACCGTTCACCCGCGGCCGGATCAGCGCCACATCCGTTTCTCCGACCTCCAGCCTATCCGCAACCTGATCGACGACGAGTTTCCGCAGGCTGAATTCAACATGGAAGGCTTCCCCAACGAGGATTTTCTTCAACTGGTCGAACGGCACGAACCGGAGCAGGTGACGCTGGTGCCGGACGATCCGGCGCAGGCGACCTCGGATCACGGCTGGGATTTTCGCAAGAACCACAACCTGCTTGGGAATGTAGTCGGGCGGCTGAAGAAAAAGGGCTTCCGCGTTTCGCTCTTCGCCGATGGCGATCCGGATCCGGAGGCATTGAAGATCGCCAAGGAAACCGGGGCGGACCGGATCGAGCTTTATACCGGCCCCTATGGCGGCTGCTATGACGAGCCCGAGGAGGCCGAGCGGATCGCTGCAGAACTCGGCCGCACCGCGGAAATCGCGCTTGACCTCGGCCTTGCCGTCAATGCCGGCCACGACCTGACCGTCGCCAACCTGCCGTTGCTGGCAAAACACATCCCGGCGCTCGCCGAGGTTTCGATCGGCCACGGCCTGACGGCGGACGCGCTGGAATATGGCATGGCGGAGACGGTGCGCCGCTTCCGTCGTGCCTGCGGCGAGGCGATCTAGTCTAAAGAATAGTCGTATTCAGGCGAATGCGACGGCGCTTGCTCTGGATGCCGAATCCATGCAATATCCATACATTGTCGAAACGGGATGTTGTCGATGGGCAAGGATCACGCACGTCTTTCCTGGATGCCGGCGCTGAGCAGGGAGGCGGGGCCGCTTTATCTGGCGATCGCGGATGCGTTGGCGACGGATATCGCGGCCGGCGAGCTTAAGGAGGGAACGCGATTGCCCCCGCAGCGGGCGCTTGCGGGCGTGCTCGGCATAGATTTCACCACCGTCAGCCGCGCCTATAACGAGGCGCGGGCGCGGGGACTGGTCGAAGGCCGCGTGGGGCAGGGCACGTATGTCAAGGCGCGGCGAAAGAATGGCGGCCGATCGTCCGGCGGCGGGCTCGTCGACATGAGCATGAACCTGCCGCCTCTCTTCGACGATCCGGGACTCATCGCCCGGATGTGGGGCGGCATCGATGCCCTTGAGGACGAGCGGGGATTGGAGCTCCTGCTGCGCTACCAGGCGGTCGGTGGCGCCCTGTCGGATAAAGCGGCGGGGGCGACCTGGCTGCGGCCGAGGCTCGGCGAGGTGGCGGCGGAGCGTGTGCTCATCTGCCCCGGTACGCAAGGGGCGCTGCTCGCCACGGTCAGCATGCTTGCCGCGCGCGGCGACGTGATCTGCGCCGAGGCACTGACCTATCCGGGACTGCGGTCGCTCGCGGCCCATCTCGGGATAAGCTTTGCTGCTATTGCGGTGGATGAGCAGGGGTTTTTGCCCGAGGCGTTCGAGGCCGCTTGCGTCAAGCACCGGCCGAAGGCGCTCTACTGCAACCCGACGCTTCATAACCCGACGACGGCGACACTGTCGCTCAAGCGCCGGGAGGCGGTCATCGCAATCGCCCGCAGGCACGGCGTTGCGATCATCGAGGACGATGCCTATGGCGCGCTGCCGACTGAACCCGTACCGCCGCTCGCCACGCTTGCTCCTGACCTCGTCTATTACGTGGCCGGGCTGGCCAAGTGCCTCTCACCGGCGCTCCGCATCTCCTATCTCGTCGTTCCGGATGGCGCAAATTCCGTTGGCCTCGAAGGCGCGATCCGCGCGACTGCCGGCATGGCCTCGCCGCTTTCGGCGGCGATCGCCACGCGCTGGATCGAGGATGGAACGGCGGATGCGGTGCTTGCGGCCATTCGCACAGAGGCCGGACGGCGCCAGCGGATCGCGGCGGAAATCCTGCCGGCCGATCGCGTGCTGACCGATCCGGAGGCCTTTCACCTTTGGCTCACGCTGCCCCCCGGCTGGACACGCGGGGAGTTCACCGCCCGCCTGCGTACAGCCGGGATCAGCATCGTCACCAGCGATGCGTTTGCGCTCGCCAATCCGCCCGAGGCGGTGCGGTTGGGGCTGGGGGCAGCGGAGACACGCGCGGAGCTTGAGCGCAGCCTCGCCATCATCGCCGATCTTCTCTTGCAATCGCCGGCTGCGGTAAACTTCGTCGTCTGAGCGCCGAAATCCGGCGCAATTGTCGCAGGCGTTTATGCATACAATAATTTGACAATGTATGCTTTGTATGGCTGATTGTTTCCGAAGCCGGCGAGGGCGCGGATTGTCCGCGGCCACCCGGCATGTCGGCACCGAACGAGCGCATTTGAAATGCGCACCTGCCTGCCGCCGACGCGATCCTGGAAAGGAAAGACAATGTCTTCACACGAAGATTGGCCGGCCCTTCCGCCGTTGCAGACGGGCCTGCGCGGCCGCTGCCCGCGTTGCGGCCAGGGGCATCTGTTCCAAGGCTTCCTGAAGCTCCGCCCGGAATGCGAAGTCTGCGGGCTCGATTATTCCTTCGCCGATCCGGCCGATGGCCCGGCCTTCTTCGTCATCTGCTTCGCCTGCGTGCCGAGCGTCTTCCTCGGCGTCTGGCTGGAGGTGCAGTTTGCCGCACCGCTGTGGGTGCATCTGCTGACGACCGGTCCCTTCATGCTTCTCACCTGCATCCCGCCGCTGCGGCCGCTGAAGGGCTGGCTGGTCGCCAGCCAGTTCTTCTACAAGGCGGAAGAAGGCAAGGTCGTGCGTAGGGCCCTGCCGCCGGCGCCGGAAGGGCCAAAGGCAAGCGCGACCTCCTGACTGCGATGCGGCCGACGCGTCACCAGCGGGCGACGTAGCGGCCGCCGAGGGTTCCGAGAAGTGCGAGGATTGCGGTTGCGATCGTGTACCAGGTCGCGACGAACAGGGGTGAATCGTCGGTGCAATGGGAGGCATAGAACGTCGCTGCGATGCCGCCGGCCGTAAGCCCTGCGATCGCACCGGCGAGCGCCGGATGGGACGGGGCACCGTGGCGTAGCGCGAGCAAAAGCAGCGCGAGCGGGCCGACCCCGATCAGCGGAATGAAGGTCAGGCAAACCAGGCTGTTCGTCCCGACAAGCCTGGTCAACCACGTTTCGGCGGGTGCGACGACAAGCTCGATCGCAACCCCCGCCAGGATGAGTGCCGGGGCGATGGCCAGATAGAGCAGCCCGCCGCGCGGATCGGTCTCCGGGCGCGACAGCATGCGCAAAGGGACAAAGGCGCTTGCGGCAAGGGCGATCGTCACCACGAATTTGAAGAGAAACCGGACTGTCTGGGCGGCGCCGGCGATGTCTGGCCGGGGACCGAGCAGCGCGAAAAAGACCGCCGCGGCGATGGCGATCGCGATAAGGACAGCGGCCCACCAGGCGGTGTTCATTGGCATGCCGGTTCGCCGGCTGTCCGCAGCAAGACCCTTGATGAGTTCGTGCGTCTCCATGTCAGTCTCGTCCAAATCGCCTGGCGATGGCAGTAAGGCCACGATGAAGTGCGACGCGAACTGCGGTTTCGTTCATGTCGAGGCTCCGGGCGGTCTCTGCGATCGTGCGCCCTTCCACCGATATCGCCGTAACCACCGAACGCTGGCCCGGCGTCAGTGTTTCGAGTGCGCGGCCGATCTCCCAATCCCGCGCCGTCTCCGTTTCCTCGGCGGCCAGCCGGTCTTCCATCTCGCTGATCTCAACCCGAGGATGACGGCCTTGCCGCCGCAAGGCATCGACCAGCTTGTGCTTTGCAATCGCGTAGAGCCATGGCGTCACCGGACCATCACTCCGCCAGGTGTGGCGCTTCACATGGATGGCGAGCAGCGTTTCCTGAACGATGTCTTCCGGATCCGGGCCGCCGAACGCCCTCCGCCGCGCCCAGACACGAACGAGGCGAGCGGCCTCGTGCAGGAAGTTGCCATAGGCTCGCTCGTCGCCGTCGAGCGCCGCATGGAAAAGTCTGGCGAGGCTCCTTTCATCCACGCCGTCCACGAGTGCTTCCTCCCAATTCGCTCGTCTTTGCCGTTCGTTACATCGCCGCCGGCAATCCTTTGGCTAAAATAGGACGACGAAGAGTGTAAAGCGGTATTCCGCCTGTATCCTCGGCCTCCCTTCATCGTGATCTGGCAGGGGACGCGGGCTCACGAAAGCGTGTAGACGCCGAATGTAACATATCTCCCGTTGGTGCGAACGAGCCTCTGTGTGCCTTGGAACGGCACACCAGGAAACCAACACGGAGACGAAGTCATGTCTACGAAATCCACTATAAGCGCGGCCCTGCTGGCGAGTGCGGTGGCAACTGCGGTGTCGTCGCTCGCGATCGCCGCGCCGCTCACGGAGGCCCAGGTCAAGGCCGCGATGGATGCCGGCAAAGAGAAATGCTACGGCGTCGCGCTCAAGGGCCAGAACGACTGCAAGGCCGGCCCGGGCACGACCTGCCAAGCCACGTCGACGGTCGACTATCAAGGCAATGCCTGGAAATTCGTCGACGGTGGTACCTGCACGACGATGGACCTGCCGGACGGCCGCAAGGGCTCGCCGGAACCGCTGTCGCGCGATCTTCCCTCTTAATTCAGATGCAACACAAGCGCCGGAAAGCGGAGGCGACGATGGCCAAATTGGCAATTCGCGCGGATCGTGGCGCGTCGGAAGGCTCCCGATTTCCGGCGCATTCGATCGACGGACTGGCAGGCACCAGTTTCAAGCATGAGCACATCACATCCATTCTCGAGGAGCAGGCGGACAAGCGTGGCTTCTTCGAGGTTCACGCGGAAAACTACATGGGCGAGGGCGGGCCGCCGCACGCGGCGCTCGCGCGAATACGACAGGATTATCCGGTTTCTCTTCATGGCGTCTGCATGTCAATCGGCGGACCGCAGCCGCTGGACAAGGCCCATCTCGACCGTTTCGCGCGACTGATCGAGCGATACGAGCCCGCGCTTGTCTCGGAGCATCTCGCCTGGTCGACGCACGCCACGACCTATTACAACGACCTTTTGCCTCTGCCCTATACCGAAGCCACCCTGCGGCGTGTCGCCGACCATATCGACGAGGTTCAGGAGACGATCGGGCGGCCGATACTGCTGGAGAACCCGTCGACCTATCTGCTCTTCAAGGAATCAACGATGAGCGAAACCGCGTTCATCGGCGAACTGGTCAGGCGCACGGACTGCGGCCTGCTGCTCGACGTCAACAATGTCTTCGTCTCGGCAACCAATCATGGTTTTTCCGCCCTCGACTATCTCGCGGATTATCCGCTCGAACATGTCGGCGAGATCCATCTGGCTGGCCACGCCGAGCAAGAGGACGACGAGGGCGAACTCCTCCTGATCGACAGCCACGACGGACCGGTCGCCGACGCGGTCTGGACGCTTTTCGACATCGTGATCGGCCGGTGCGGGCCGATCCCGACGCTCATCGAATGGGACAGCGCCATTCCCCACTGGCCGGTGCTGAAGGCGGAAGCTGTGGCGGCACAAGCGATCCTCGATCGGCACGCCGGCGCATTCCTGCGGGAGAAGAGCCATGCGCGCGGCTAGGGAAGGTCTTTCCCTGACCGATAACAGTCTGGGTTATCCGGAGGGCTTCGTACCAGCGCTGCTCGATCCCGGCTGCCCCACGCCCGCCCTCGTCGCCGGACCGAGGGGCAAGGCCGCCAACAGGCGCTTCAACGTCTATCGCAACAACGTGACTGTCAGCCTGATCGACGCGCTCGCCGCGGCATTTCCCGCGACGATGCGCGTCACCGGGGAGGCCTTCTTTCGCGCAATGGCCCGGTTTCACGTGCGGGAGAGGCCGCCGACGTCGCCGCTTCTCTTCGAGTACGGCCGGGACTTTCCCGCCTTCATCGAGCGTTACGAATATGCGCGATCGATGCCGTGGCTGGCCGACGTTGCCCGCATCGAGCGCGCCTGGCTCGACGCCTATCATGCGGCGGACGCGCCTGTCCTCACGCCATATGCCTTGGCGTCGTTTCCGGCACAAGCGCTTCGCGACGTTGTCCTCGAGGCGCACCCGTCAACGCGCTTGGTCCGCTCGGCCTATCCGGCGGTGACGATCTTTTCCGCAAACCGCGGCAGCGGCCCGGTCGGCCGCATCGAGACGAGGGAGCCGGAGAACGCGCTTGTAACGAGACCGGCGCTCGACGTTGAGGTTCGCCGCCTTCCGCCGGGCGCCGATGTCTTCCTCGGCAGTCTCCTGTCAGCCGAGCCGCTCGGAAGTGCTGCCGCGACGGCAAGTGCGCGCTGTCCGGAATTCGATCTCGCAACTGCCATTGTCGTGATGCTTGAGGCCGGGGCCCTTGCCGCGGTTCGCCAGGGAGGATGAGACGGTGACTCTCGTACCAAAATTCTTCGAAAGACACGAAAACTGGGGCGGCGGAGGCTGGCTCGGCCGGATCGACGGCCTGATTGCCGCCATTGCGCCGATCTCTCTCGCCCAGCTTGCCTTGCGTTTGGGACTTGCCGTACCCTTCTGGCGCTCGGGCATGAGCAAATGGGACGGCTTCCTGCAGCTCAACGATGTGGCCGTCCTGCTCTTCACCTCGGAGTTCCAGTTGCACCTGCCGGGTGGCCCCTATGCATTCCCGGCGCCGGCCACGACGGCCTTCGTGGTCGCTTGCGCGGAGGTGCTGCTGCCGACGCTTCTTGTCCTGGGGTTGGCGACGCGCCTCGTCGCGCTCGGACTTCTCGCAATGACGATTGTCATCCAGCTCACCGTTCCGGATGGATGGCCGATCCACTTGACCTGGGCGGCGATGGCGCTTGGGGTCATTGCTTGGGGTGCGGGCAGGTTGTCGATGGACCGGTGGATTGCGTCCGGGAGGGGAAACCGATAGGCGATCGGCCCCTCATCCCGCTGCCGCGACCTTCTCCCCGCAAGCGGGGACAAGGGACCCGTTGTGCCGCTTGAGATCCCTCTTGCCGTCTGCGGAGAGGGGACCTGGCGGGTGCGGCATATCCCTTCTCCCCGTCAAAACGTGGAGAAGGTGCCGGCAGGCGGATGAGGGGCAACTTGCCACCCGATGCGCCGCGACGATTAGGTTTCACCCCGGGTTTCCCAGATCCAGATTGTGCTGCCATTCGATCGCATCTTCCAGGCGATCGTGGCCCCAGAACAGTTCGCCATCCGAGACGAAGGAGGGCGAACCGAAGATGCCGATCTCCTTCGCCTCTCTGGTCGCTGCGTCGAGCGCCTCGACCACGGCGCCGGAGTTTGCCTGCTTCAGAACGCGGGCGGGGTCCTGTCCCGCTTCCCTGATGCTCGCCGTGAGGCTCGGCTCGCTGCCGGCAGGGTCGCGGTCGACGAACCAGCGGCGGTAGGCGGCCATCGCATAGGCCGGGCACCAGCCTTCACCGGCGGCGAGCACCGCGACGCGGTTGGCCTGCTCCAACTCGGCCAGCGGGTAGGGGATAGGCAGCCTCAAGGGCAGGCCGAACTTCGCGGCGCGCCGCTCGATGTCGCGCCACATATAGGCCGCCTTGAGCGGCCTGTCGGCGAAGGGAACGTCGTTTGCATCAAGCTGGATCGCGCGGGCGTCGAAGGGCCTCCAGCGAACCTCGACGTCCGCCCTTGCGGCGACTTCAGTAAGCCGCATGACCGCCAGAAAGGTATAAGGGCTTCCTATCGAGAACCAGAAGTCGATCGGTGCCGTCATTGCTCTTCCTCCCCTGCTGCATGAGTGTCCGCTCAGCGCTGTAGTCGCGTGTTGAACGCAGGAGAGGTAGATAGAGCCCGGACATTGCTCGCCAATGCAGCCTTCGACAAAAAGCCCCGGACGGTTGAGACCGGGGCTGTGCGGAGGGCTTATTGGAGAAGCGTTGCCTTGCTCGCTTCGAGGAATGCCGGGAGGCTGATGGGCGTCTTGCCGGTCAGCGAGGCGAAATCCTCAGTCACCATGCCGATATGGCCTTCGCGGGTGTTGCTGTCGAAGGAGACCACGATCGGGATCAGGACGTCGGGCAGCCCGGCACCCTTGAGGCCACCGGCGAGCGCTTCATCGGAAATGTGGACGACCTCGAGCTCCTTGCCCGTGGTGCTGGCGACGAGCGCGGCGATCTCGTCGGTCGAGTGCAGTCCGGCGCCGGTGAGCGTATAGGTGCGGCTTTCCGTGGAGCCGGAGAGGAGTGCCGCCGCCGCCGCTTCGGCCGCGTCGCTGCGGGCGATGTGGGCGAGACGGCCGGCACCGGCGGAGGAGAACCACTGCCCAGTTTCAAGGGCGTGCGGCAGGGCCATGAAGAGGTTTTCCATGTACCAGCCGTTCCTGAGGATCGTGTAGGGAATGCCGGTCTCCTTGATGGCATTTTCGGTGCCGAGATGATCGGGCGCGAAGGGGATGATCGAGGTTTCCGGGTTCGGCATGGAGGTGTAGAGGATATGCTTGGCACCGGCCTTCTTGGCTGCGGCCACGGCATTCAGGTGCTGTTGCAGCCGCTTGCCCGGCTGACCCAACGCGTCAGTCGAAATGATGAGAATGCGGTCGGCGCCGGCAAATGCCCTTTCGAGCGAAGCGGGGTCGTCGAAGTCGGCTGCGCGGGTCTGCACGCCCTTGGCGGCGTAGGCGGCGAGTTTCGTGGTGTCGCGGCTGGCGGCGATAATGTCGGCCGGCCTCACTTTGCCGGACGCGAGCAGCGCATCGAGCACGAGCTTACCGAGCTGACCTGCAGCGCCGGTTACGAGCAATGTTTCGGACATGGTCTTCCTTTCGTTCGCCTTCCAGCCATCTCTCACCGAGTGTTGAGATCATTGCGAGCGCTGGTCTCTTTTTGAGATTTGCTCTTATCCCGTAATCTGCTAAGAGCTGTAAAGAAGGCAGTTTTTGCTGCGGTGGTTACGGAAAGGATACCGCCATGAACAGGACGACAGGCGCGGTAAAGGGGAAGCGGGTGGTAATGGTGTGCGGCGTGCCGATGGATATGGCCAATTGTCCGGTGCGTGACGTGATGGACAATATCGGCGGCAAGTGGAACTCGCTGATGATCCTCTCGCTCGCCGAAGGCCCTTTGCGCTTCTCACAGCTCCGGCGGCTGATCCCGGACATTTCGCAGCGCATGCTGACGCAGACGCTGCGCGACCTGCAGCGCGATGGATACCTGAGCCGCACGGTCTACCCGACGCAGCCGCCGAGCGTGGAATACAGTCTCACCGATCTCGGCCGGTCGTTTCTCGTGCCGCTTAAACTGTTCGTCGACTGGTCGCTCCAAAATCACGATGCGATCCGCAAGGCGCGGGCGGAGTATGACGCGGTGGCATGAGCCGTTGCGAACATGATCTTGTTTGCTTACCGTTGCTTCGGCCGCGTCGCACTCGCTGAAATCGCATTTATCTGGCTAAATACCGTGTGAATTCTTCGCGCCTCCGGACGACGGTTTGACTGCCGGGCCCAGAAGCACTTGCCAGTGTCTGTAGCTGAAAAGCGAGCTCGCGCCGCAGCTTACGCGGCGCAGCTCACCGCTTCACCGCCGAGCGCAAATTCGACGGCGGCTTCGGCATGGATGGCGGTGGAATCGAAGCCCGGCAGCGGCAGATCGGCGGAGTCGAGGATGAGGCAGATCTCGGTGCAGCCGAGAATGACGGCGTCGGCGCCTTCGGCCTTGGCCTTCTCGATGAGGGCGACCAGCGCCCGGCGCGACGCCGCCAGCACCTTGCCGGCGCAAAGCTCGTCGAAAATGACGTTGTGGGTGAGCGTGCGGCCCTCGGCATCCGGGACCATCAACTCGATCCCGTGCCTTTTCATGCGCTCGGCATAGAAGCCGTGCTCCATCGTGTAGCGCGTGGCAAGCAGCAGCGGCTTGCGGCTGCCGGCCGCCTTCAACCGCTCCGCGGTCTCGTCGATGATGTTGATCAGCGGTACGTCAACCGATGCCTGCACTTGATCGGCAATCAGGTGCATGGTGTTGGTGCAGATCAAAACGCATTGCGCGCCGGCGGACTTCAGCCCGCGCGCGACGTCGGAGAGGCGCTGAGCGGCGTCGTCCCAGCGGCCGGCCTTCTGCAGGTCGACGATCTTCTGGAAGTCCACCGAGTGAAGCAGCACTTCGGCCGAATGCAGCGCGCCCAAGCGCTCGCGCACGGCCTCGTTGACCATGCGATAGTAAACCGCCGAGCTCTCGAAGCTCATGCCGCCGATAAGACCGATCTTGCGCATTTCCATGGTTCCCTCGTTCTTAACCAGACGTTAACAGCGGGACGAAGAAGATCGTGTCTTGCCACCTTCTGATCCCGTTCCATTGCTAAAAGTATGGCGCGGCTTTGACCGGATGTGTTTGCTTTGATGGAGAGATCTGGGGAAATCTGCGCGCAATATTTGTGTCACTGTCGCATTTTCCGCAAATCATTGGCGTCAAATGGGTCGGCAGCGAGGAGTCACTGGCGTGTTGGATGAGAGAGACCGGAAGCTGCTGGCGCTCCTGCAGGAGGATGGCAGCGTGGCCATGAGCGACCTTGCGGAGCGCGTGAACCTGTCGCTTTCCGCCTGTTCCCGGCGCATACAGCGACTGGAGGAGGCGGGCTATATCGCGCGGCGCATCGCCGTGCTCGACCGGGAAAAGATGGGCGTGCCGACCACGGTCTTTGCGCTGATCAAGACTGCGCATCATTCCGACGAATGGATCGAAAAATTCCGGCGCGCGATCAGTGATATTCCCGAGATCGTCGAGGCACACCGGTTAACGGGGAACTACGACTATATCGTCAAGGTCGTGCTGCCGCGCGTCGAACATTACGACGTCGTCTACAAGCAGATCGTTCGCAAGGTGGAACTCTTCGACGTTTCCGCCTCCATTTCCATGGAAGTCTTGAAAAGCGGTACGGCCGTGCCGGTCGGTTACGCTGAGTAGCGTCCTGTCGGGCGCGAACTATATTGCAGGGGAGCCATGCCGAACAGGCGGTTGCGTACCGCCTTCCGAAGGCGGACAGTTTCCGAAACGAGGCGGAATGCGATGCAGGAAAAACATCACGTCGTTGTCATCGGCGGAGGCTTTGGCGGGCTGCAGCTTGTCAATGACCTTCGTGGCGCGCCCGTCCGGATAACGCTGATCGACAAGCGCAACCACCATCTCTTCCAGCCGCTGCTCTACCAGGTGGCAACGACACTGCTGGCGACCTCGGAGATCGCGTGGCCGATCCGCAACCTTTATCGCGACCGGCCGGAGGTGACCACGCTGCTCGGGGAGGTGGTGGGCGTCGATCCGGCTAACAAGAGCGTTATCCTGACCAGTGGCAAGCCGGTCCCTTACGACACGCTGGTGCTCGCGACCGGCGCCACGCATGCCTATTTCGGCCATGACGAATGGGCACCGGTGGCACCCGGATTGAAGACGCTGGAGGACGCGACGACAATCCGCCGGCGCGTGCTTCTCGCTTTCGAGCGGGCGGAGCTCGAGGAGGATCCGGCGAAACGCGATGCGCTGCTGACCTTCACGGTGATCGGCGCTGGGCCGACCGGTGTGGAACTCGCCGGCATCATCGCCGAAATGGCGCATCGGACGCTCCCGGGCGAGTTTCGCCGCATCGATACGCGACAGGCCCGGGTGGTGCTCGTCGAGGCAGGGCCGCGTATTCTTCCCGCCTTCACCGAGGAGCTCTCGGCCTACGCGGCCCGCGAGCTCGCAAAACTCGGCGTCGAGGTGCGCACGGGGGCTGCCGTCACCGACTGCACCGATGCCGGCGTCATGATCGGCGACGTCTTCGTGCCGAGCTCCACGCTGGTCTGGGCCGCAGGCGTGCAGGCCTCGCCCGCCGCCCGCTGGCTCGGCATCGAGGCGGATCGCGCCGGCCGCGCCATCGTCGAAAAGGATCTAAGCGTTCCGGGACTGCGCGATGTCTTCGTCATTGGCGACACCGCCTCGGTCATCCAGGAGGAGGGCAAACCGGTGCCGGGCATCGCGCCCGCCGCCAAGCAGCAGGGCGCCTACGTTGCCCGGGTGATCCGCTCGAGGCTCGCGGGCAAACCTGTGCCGGGGCCGTTCCGCTATCGCCACCAAGGGAGCCTTGCCACGATCGGCAAGCGTGCCGCGATCATTGATTTCGGCAGGATCAAGCTCAAGGGTGCGCTTGCCTGGTGGATCTGGGGCATTGCCCATATCTACTTCCTGATCGGCACGCGCAGCCGCTTCGCGGTCGCCTGGAGCTGGCTATGGATTTATCTCAGCGGCCAGCACAGCGCCCGGCTGATTACACAGAAGGAGACGCTGCGGCAGGAGCGATGATGAGCAAAGTGGTCGCGGCTTTCATCAGCCGATGCCAAGACGCAGCAGAAGCGACTTGAAAGGCTAAACGTGACCAATTCCCGTAGTTTAGGGCTGCGCGAGCCCGGTTTTGCCCTTTGCTGCATTATGCCCTACAAGGTTGCTAACTTTCACTGACAACATGCAACTCTTGGTGTGCCAACCATCGATACATCTCTCGTCAGCCGGTTGATCGCCGCGCAATTTCCGAAGTGGGCGGATCTTCCGATCCGCCCCGTCCGGTTCGGCGGATGGGACAATCGGACCTTTCATCTGGGTAGCGACATGACGGTGCGGCTGCCCAGTGCGGCGCCCTATGCGCTTCAGGTCGAAAAGGAACAGCGCTGGCTGCCGGTGCTGGCGCCGCGGCTGCCGCTTTCCATTCCCGTGCCCTTGGCTCAGGGCCGGCCGGGCGAGGGCTATCCCTGGCCGTGGTCGGTCTACAAGTGGCGGGAGGGCGAGATCGCGACCCATGCGCCTATCGCGAACCTCTGCGCCTTCGCGACGGCGGTGGCACTCCAGAAGGTCGATCCTGCCGATGGGCCGCCGCCGGGGCAGCACAATTTCTTCCGGGGCGGACCGCTCGCCGTCTATGATGCCGAAACGCGCCGCGCGCTCAAAGCCCTTGACGGCAGGATCGATACGAATGCCGCACGCGCCGTCTGGGAAGCGGCGCTCGTCTCGACATGGCATGGCACGCCGGTCTGGTTCCACGGCGACGTCAGTTCCGGCAATCTTCTGGTCGAGGACGGCCAGTTGAGCGCCGTCATCGACTTCGGCACCTCCGGCGTCGGCGACCCCTCATGCGACCTCTCGGTCGCCTGGACCTTTTTTCATGGCGAGAGCCGGGAGGTGTTCCGCGCCGCGCTGCCGCTCGACCGTGCGACCTGGGCGCGCGGTCGCGGCTGGACGCTCTGGAAGGCGCTCATCGTCTATGCCGAGGTTCCAGGCACCGATCACCTCGAAGTGGAGAAATCGCGCCGTGTGATCGAGGCTGTGCTCACTGATCACGAACGTTTCGGCTAAGCGCGGACCGCAAGGTGAAACGGGTCCAACTCAGCCGGAGACGCGGGCGACCGAGCGGCCACACCAGGAGGACGGTTCTCCGGCCCGTTTGCGCACGAGCCCCTCGGAGACCAGGACGTCTCCGAGCGATCGTCCGTCGCGCATTACCAGGCGCGGGGCTCCGCCTTCCTTGCCGGTGCTGCCCTTCGACCCAACCAGCGTGAATTTGCCGGCATTCAGCAGTTCGCGCAGCCGTTGCTTGGCGTAGAAGCCGCGCGCGCGTTCCGCTTCGCATTTCGCCTCTTTCGTCTCCGGCGCATCGATGTCGGCGATTAGGATCATTTCGCCCTTGAAGAGGAAGGTATCGCCGTCGACCACGCAGTTGTCATTGCGAATGCCGCAAAAATAGAACGTGTTGGAATCTGCAAACCGCGGCGTTGGCTGTTCCATCGGCCGCCCGACCGGAGCCGGCGGAGCAAGCGTCGGCCTTCCGGTGACCAGGGCAGGGGGGACGGGCGTCGGTTTCCGGGCGATCGAACCTGTGTGCTCTTTCGGTCTCGGCGCTGCTCGCGCGGCGACCACCGGCCTCGTCTTCGTCTCTTTCGGCGAAAGCATGGCGACGACTTCGGAGGCGCCGGGCAGATCGGCTAGTTTGGCCCGATGGTCGTAGGCCGCGATGCCGCCGATGACAAAGACTGCCGCGACATACCACGGCGCCATGCCACCGCCATTGCCCTTCCGGCTTGCGCTGCGCTTCCGTCTCTTTGAACTCGCCTTGGCCATCCGATTCGGTCCTCGATTGCGCCGGCATTATCGGAGCTAGGGGTTGCTGAAAGGTTGCCATCCCGCCCGCCGAAGTGGGCGATGGCGGGCGTGCATGGAAGCCACACGGAGATCGTCCGGTGCGTGTGTCGGCTCACGGATTCTTGTTTCTGTTGCGTAGCTGTATGGGATAGTCCGGCTCCGTGATTTGCCGGATCGAGAGCGGCTTGCCGAGAAAATCATCCGCAATTCAATGCGTTGCATCCGTCTTGCGAAGCTCTGGAGCGCGCGATTGCGCCCTACAGCGCCGCGCGTCTTACCAGGCGCGCAAAGGACGCTGTAGCATTTTGAATTGCTGCATGTTCCTACCCTCAGATCGGGTACGATTTAAGGAAATATGCCGTGGAGGGAATGCCGGCCGGTCCGATAGTTGGCGGATCGGTCTCCCCTCATCCTGCGAAACTGGCTGGCGATGAGGGCCGCTCCGCGCGCTCCGTCGGAATGGGCGGAGCCAACGAAGTCGGAATGGGCGGAGCTAAAGAAAGGGGGCGGGCCCTTGTAGCCCCCGCGGCTTTTCGGTCGCATGAAGGCTACGGGAACCCGCCAATCTCGGCAGGGCAGTCCGCTTTCAGGTGAGGCCTGAAAGCGGAGAGATTCCTGCCGCGCGCGCTTTTATATAGTGCGCACGGTGCCGCGTTCATTCGAACGCGCCATGCATCCATCAACGATTGGCGTCGCTTTGCTCGGACTTGCCGGGAATTCCGTCACCGCCGCCGTTACCTTTACCATTGTTGGCTTGGCCGCCTTTACCTGCGCCGTCGTCGCCTTTGCCAGGTGCCTTGTCCTGACCCTTGTCCTGACCCTTGCCGGGCGCCTTGTCATCGCCCTTGCCGGGCGTTTTGTCGCCGCCGTTGCCGGGCGCCTTATCGCCAGCCTTGCCCTTACCTTTGCCGCCGGTCTTGTCCTTGCCGTTACCGCCGGTCTTGTCCTTGCCCTTACCGCCGGCTTCGTCCTTGCCCTTACCGCCAGCCTTGTCCTTGCTCTTGGCGCCGGCTTTGTCCTTGCTCTTAGCGCCGGGTTTGTCCTTGTCCTTGCCGTCGGCCTTGCCTTTGTCGCCGCCCTTGTTGTCGTCGCCTTGGCCATTGTCGCTTTGGCCGCCGCCGCCGTTGTCGCCGCCGCCGTTGTCGCCGCCGCCGTTGTCGCCGCCGCCGCCATTGTCGCCACCGCCACCGCCGTTGTCGCCGCCGCCGCCATTGTCGCCACCGCCACCGCCGTTGTCGCCGCCGCCGCCGCCATTGTCGCCGCCACCGCCGCCGTTGTCGCCGCCGCCGCCGCCATTGTCGCCGCCGCCGCCGTTGTCACCACCGCCGCCGTTGTCGCCACCGCCGCCGCCATTGTCGCCGCCACCGCCGCCGTTGTCGCCGCCACCGCCGCCGTTGTCGTCGCCGCCGCCGCCGTTGTCGCCGCCGCCGCCGTTGTCGCCACCGCCGCCGCCGTTGTCGCCGCCACCGCCGCCATTGTCACCGCCGCCGCCGCCATTGTCGCCGCCGCCGCCGCCGTTGTCGCCGCCGCCACCGCCGTTGTCGCCGCCGCCGCCGCCGTTGTCGCCACCGCCGCCGTTGTCGCCACCGCCACCGCCATTGTCGCCGCCGCCGCCGCCGTTGTCGCCACCGCCGCCGCCGTTGTCGCCGCCGCCGCCGCCGTTGTCGCCGCCGCCGCCGCCGTTGTCGCCGCCGCCGCTGCCGTTGTCGCCGCCGCCACCGCCGTTGTCGCCACCGCCGCCATTGTCGTCAGGAGGAGGAGGGCTGCTGCCGCCGCCACCGCCGGTGCCGCCGCTACCGCCAGTGCCACCGCTGCCCGTGCCACCGCCTTTGGGCGGTCTGGCATCACTGCGCTCGCCGCCGGTCGAGGCACCCTTTATGGTTGAAGTCGACAGGGGAGGGCACATTTTGATCTGTGCAGGTGTGAGGATCTTGGAGCGGTTGAGCGCTACGCAGCAGGCGGCGAAGTTATCTTCAGTCAGCGGGCTGCATTGGTTTGCAGTCATACGCTGTCGCTGTACTGCGTTCGCGTCTGTCGTGAGAACTACCGATGTTATTGATGCTGTCGAGAGGATAAAGAAAATATTTAATACGGACTTGTTTAACTTACACATTACACAACTCCAACAAATAAATATTTGAAATAAGTAGTAAATAATTCGCGTAAAGCGCAGGAGGGTCAAGTTACGAATTATTAGTAGTACCGCCACAACATCGCCCAATTTCGGGCTAATCAACCTTGAGTTAATCCCCTTTGGTTATGCGTTGTTGGACTCGGGAGCGTTACGCCCGCCGTTGGAGGTCATTTTCATGAAATGTTTCATCGCGCTGACCGCATCTTTGTTGCTGTTCGCAATCCCGCAGGTGGCCGATGCTGGCACGACGATGAGGACCGGCGGCAAGGCCTTCGCGCCACCGGCTTTCGCCTCGTTCTGCACGCGCGAGCCGCGCCTGTGTAGTACCGTCGGCGGAAGCAAGCTGGTCGTTCTGCACCCGGAAAAGGCGAGCGAGCTGCAGCAGGTCAACCGCGCGGTCAATGCGCGCATCAGAGAGCGAAGCGATCTGGCAAACGTCGGCCGGGACGACGATTGGCGCGTGCCCACGGCCTATGGCGACTGCGAGGACTTCGCCATCCTGAAGAAGCGGGAATTGCTCAAGCGCGGCTGGCCCGCCTCGGCGCTGCTCCTGACGGTTGCCCGTTATCGGGGTGAGGGGCACACGGTGCTGACCGTGCGCACCAGCGAGGGCGACCTCGTGCTCGACAACATGACCAATTCGGTGCGCGACTGGTCGAGGACCCCTTATGATTATTTCGCCCGCCAGTCCCAATCGAACGGCCGACGCTGGGAATTGATCGCCGGCGCGCAGCGGATCTGAGCCCCACAGCGCCGCGCGTCTTCTGAGACGCGCTAAAGTTGCTGTAGTACTTTGAATTGCTGCATGAATTTGTCCTCAAATCGATTCCGATTTGAGGAATCATGCAGTAGCCGCTGTTAGGCGGCCCCGACCGTGCAGATGCGGGCGCAACCGCCAGCGGCAGCGCATCCTTCCAGGCATGCGACTTCAATACGTCGGAGTCGCGTCTTCCCGCGGCTATCTTCGTACGGCGACGACCTGTCTTCGACTGAACTGCGACAGTTGAACGCGCCCCGACTGGTTGCCGCCAATCAGTTGTGCGGTCGACTTGGATAGGGCGGAGAGGATCCCGACATGGTATCCGCGGCCGGTGCGCACGACGATGACGTCGCCAGGACGCGCAAAGGCGAGGCGCACGGGTGCGCCGAAGTGCAGCCAGGAACTTGCGAAACTATAGGCTTTGGGTGGCTCTCGGCCGGCCCTCCGGGCAACCATGCCCATAAAATGGCCGCACCATGGCGTGCGGGCGGGATTTATGCCGAGGGCGGCGCGCAGCCGCCTGTTGTTCTTGACTTCATGCAGTCCGGTAAATTGCTGAGCCTGGGCCAACATGCCGGCGGTAGCCGTATCCGGCATTGTGCAGGCGACATATATTGCGGCGAGAAACGCTAGAACCCTCATGGCTTGAGTCTCCTTGCCATTTTTCGGTGTGCGTTCGCTGCTTTAGAGCCATCCGCCTCTGTGCGGAGCCGCTGAAAGCGAGTAAAGTGCTTTGGAATCAAAGCACTAGAACGCCATTGCGCGCTCGCACGAACGCGCAATAATCCACCCTCGGGCTCGGCCGAGCCGAGTCCGCTTCTGTTTTGTTCTCTATCCAGCGCGCAGAACGGTGGCGTCCCCGTATTGCGTCGAACGCTGCAACACGGCCCCAACAGGCGGGCGAACCGAGAGGTTCGGGCCCAACTCTAACGAAACAAAAATTCGGTATTCCCCTGCCATCCGCTGGATAGCGAGCGGACTTTGCCGGCTGCGTAAAGCAAAATTGTGGCAATGGCTCTATTCGCGCCATTTCTCCGCGTCACAAGCCCCGGAGGACCCTCCACAGGCGGCCACAGGTGATCTATCCAGGATTGTTCCGGTCTGTTCCGATACCCGGATATGGTTAGTTCCTTCGGGTTGTTCGGGGCGTCGCGATGGAAGGCGCTAAGGTGAAACGGGCGGCCGTCCTCGCGGGTGGCCTCTTCCGGATTAATCCGCGCTCAGAGCCACCGCTGGCTGGAGGCGGGAGGCGTTGCGGGCCGGCAGGAAGCCGAAGAGCAGGCCCGTGAGGAACGAGCAGGCGAATGCAAGCGCCACGGGCCCGATGGTGAAGCTTACCGGCATGCCGAAGGTCTTGGCGAGGGCCCCGGTGCCCAATCCGGCAGCGACGCCGATCGCTCCGCCGATCGCCGAAACGACCAGCGCCTCGACGATGAACTGCACGAGGATGTCGCGCTCGCGCGCGCCAGTCGCCATGCGCACGCCGATTTCGCGCGTCCGCTCGCTGACGCTGACCAGCATGATGTTCATGACGCCGATGCCGCCGACGAGGAGCGAAATCGCCGCGACCGACCCGAGGAAGAGCTTCATCGTGTTCGACGTCTCGGTGAAGGCCTCGCGCACCGACGACATGTTGGTGATCTGGGTGTCTTCCCTCTTGTGCCGCTCGTTGAGCAGCGCCTGGATGCGATCCTGCGTCAGGTCGATGGCGGAAGAGTCCTTCACCTCGACGGTGATCGTGCGGATGTTGCGCTGGCCGAAGATGCGCATGCTGCCGGTCGTCAGCGGCACGAGGACGACGTCGTCCTGGTCGTTGCCGCCGGCGCTGGCGCCTTTTTCGCTCATCACGCCGATCACCTGGAAGGGGATCTTGTTGACGAGCACATACTGGCCGATCGGGTCGGAACCGTCCGCAAACAGCGTCTTCACCACGGTCTCGCCGAGGACGGCGACGGGAGCGTAGCCTTCCATGTCGTCGCGGTTGATGAACTCGCCGCGGCCGACGCTCCAGGATTTCGCCGCCGTGAACTGTGGCACCGTGCCGTTCGCCGTCGTCTGGTAGTCGACATTGCCACGCCTCAGCGTCACCGTGCTTGTCATTTCCGGCACGGCGAAGGCGACGTTCGGCAGCTCCTGGATCGCGTCGGCATCGGCCGGCACGAGCGTGACGTTGCTTCCACCGGCGCTGCCGCGGAAGTTGGCCATGCTCGGGCGGACGAGGAGGAGATCCGAGCCCATCGAAGAGATACGGTTCAAGACGGAGTCCTGCGCGCCGGTGCCGATCGCGAGCATCGCCACCACCGAGCCGACGCCGATGACGATGCCGAGCAGCGTTAGAATTGTGCGGAAGAGATTGGCGCGCAAAGCCCGCATCGCCATCTTCACCGCCTCGGAGACATCGGCGATCGCGGCAAAGCCTTCGCGGGTGCGCTCGGCGAGTCCCAATGCGCCCTCCGGATTGCTGCGCCCCTTCTTCGTCCGGTCGGCGATGATGCGGCCGTCGTGAATTTCGATCAGCCGGTCGGCCTGTTCGGCGACCTCGCGCGAATGGGTGATGACGATGACGGTGTGGCCGTCCTCGTTCATTTCGCGCAAGAGCGCCATCACCTCGTCGCCGCTCTGGCTGTCGAGCGCGCCGGTGGGCTCATCGGCGAGGATGACGCGCCCGCCGTTCATCAGCGCCCGGGCGATCGACACGCGCTGCTGCTGGCCGCCGGAAAGCTGGCTCGGCCGGTGGTCGAGTCGCTCGCCGAGCTTCAGCGATTTCAAAAGCTCCTCGGCGCGGTCGTGCCGGTCGCGCGCAGGCATGCCGGCATAGACCGCCGGCACCTCGACATTCTCCCTGGCGCTCGCCGTCGGGATCAGGTTGTAGGCCTGGAAGACGAAGCCGAAGGTGCGGCGGCGCAGCGCCGCAAGCTCATCGCCGTCGAAGCCGGAGACCCTTTCGCCATCGATCAGGTATTCGCCCGACGTCGGCTGGTCGAGACAGCCGAGAATGTTCATCAGCGTCGACTTGCCGGAGCCGGACTGGCCGATGATCGCGACGAATTCGCCGGCCTCGATGTCGAGCGAGATATCGTGCAGCACCTCGACGGCGAGATCGCCGTTGAAATAGGTCTTGCTGACGTCCCTGAGCGAGAGAAGCGTGGTCATCTGCTTGCTCAGAACATCGGCGGCATGCGTATGCCGCGCGAACGGTTGTTGCGTGCGCTGTCGCCTGTCGAGGCGGACGCCGCATCGACCACGATACGATCGCCTTCCTCCAGCCCGCTGACGATCTCGGCGCTGACGCGGTTGCGGATGCCGACCTCGACGGCGCGGGCCTCGGTCGCGCCCGAGGGCGTGACAACCGTAACCTGCGCCTTGCCGTCGCCGTTCGCATGGATCGCCGCGCTCGGCACGACAAGCACGTCCTTGGCCGCAGCCTCGACGAAGAACACCTGCGCGCTCATCGACATCATCAGTTCGCCGGTCGGGTTGGGCACGTCGAAGAGGGCGTAGTAGAGAACGACGTTGTTTTCCGTGTCGGGCATCGGCTGAATCTGCCGCAATTTGCCGGTGAAGCGTTTGCCGGGCTGGCCGAGCAGGGTGAAATAGGCGTCCATGCCGATTTTCAGCTTGCCGACATCGGCCTCGGAGACCTGAGCCTTCACCGTCATCGTCGAGAGATCGGCGATCGTGACGATCGTCGGAGTCGTCTGGTTGGCGTTCAGGGTCTGGCCTTCCTTGGCCGGGTTGGCGACGATCGTGCCGGCCATTGGCGCATAGATCTTGGTGTAGCCAAGATCGACCTTGTCCCCGGCAAGCGTCGCCTTCTGCTTGCGGATCTGAGCAGAGATGGCGTCGACGTCGGCGGCGGCGGCCGCATGGTCGGCAACCGCCTGGTCAAGCGTCGATTGCGAGACGCTGTTGGTCGCGACCAGATTGCGCTGGCGCTCGATGTTTGCCTGTTTCAGCACGAGCTGCGCCTTCTTCGAGACGAGCTGTGCCTCCAGATTGGCGAGTTCCGCCTGGTCGATCTCGATCCGGTTCTCGATGGTGGCTGGGTCGATTTCGGCGACGAGCTGGTTCTGTTCGACCTTGTCGCCGATCTCCACGTGGAGCGATTTCAGCTGGCCGGAAACCTGTGCGCCGGCGTCGACGGAATCGATCGCGTCGAGGGTGCCGACGGCGGTGACGCTGTCCTCGATGTCGCCGCGCGCGACGACCTGAGTGATCATCGCGGTGGCAGGCTCGGCCCCGTATTGGCTCCAGGCATAATAGCCGGCGCCAAGCACGGCGAGGAGAACGGGCGCGGCGATCCAGAGGCGCGAGCGGCGTTTCCGGCGAACCGGCGGCGCGGCTGCCGGGATGACACGCACATTGGCGGGCGCGGGCTTGAGCGCCGTCGCCTCGTCCCTGATCGTCTTCGCTGCCCTGCTCATGGCCTCACCGCTTCGCTGGCGTTCATTGCTTCTCAAGATAGAGATGAACGAGATCGGCGAAAAGCATTGAGATCATTATATTTTTGTAATGTGTGCGAGGCGCCGGCGGATATCCGGCGCCCGAAACATCATCTTCACCAACAGCTTAGGCTGCGTCGTCTTTCCGGGCGGTGAGCGTGGCGACGTCGGTGACGCAGGCATGGCGGTCGGCGAGTGCGGCAAGTTCCGCGATATGCAATTCACCCGCTGTTACGGCGCCGGCCGGATAGGGCAGGTCGCGGGTGGCGCAGGCATCGGCCGCGATGGTGATCTCGTAACCGAAATCGAGCGCGGCACGCGCCGTCGAGGACACGCAGTTGTGGGTCATAAAGCCGGCGATCACGACCTTCGTGCCGGCGTCGCCGACGAGATCCGCAAGGCCGGTGCCGGAGAAGGCGTTCGGGCGCGGCTTTTCGAAGATCGCTTCGGCGGGGAGCGGTTTCAGTGCATCGACGAAGGCGCCCCGTTCGGCGGCACGATCGAAGGGACCGCCGGCAGCGCCCTTGTGGGCAACATGGATGATCTTCGCGCCAGCCTGCCGCGCGGCGGCAAGGAGGATGCCGGCGCGCTCGACGGCGGCTTCCGCGTCGACGAGCGTCAGCGGTCCGGAAAGATACTCGTTCTGATAGTCGATGAGGATCAACGTGGCTTCACCAAGCGCCGGTGGCATGGGCTGGCGGCCGGCGAGGGAGAAGAGGGTGAAGGGCGAGGTCGTCATGGCGGGCTCCATTGCCTGTTTAGATGCTTCACCCTATGCTCCGCGAAAACGCCGAGGAAGTCGAAATATTCAGAGGTGAACCTGCATGATTGCAGAGAGCTGGGCTGATCTCGAACTGCTCGACCATATCGTCCGGGGCGGGACGCTGAGTGCCGCTGGGCGCACCCTCGAGGTCGACCAGACGACCATTGCACGCCGCCTCGCGGCGCTGGAGCGGCGGATCGGGGCGGCGCTGTTCGACCGCATCGGGGGGCGGCTCACGCCGACGCCGGTGCTTGCCACGGTGCTCGATCGGCTGCGGACGATTTCGGAGGAGGCGTCGCTGTCGATGGCAGCGCTGAAGCGGGCGACGGCGGAGCTTCACGGCCACGTGCGCGTGACGAGCGTCAGCTTCGTTCTCGGCCGCATCATTGCGCCGGCGCTGGGCGACCTCGAACGCAGCCATCCCGGCATCACCCTCGATCTCGTGGCTGACGACCAGGCACTGAGCTTCGAGCGCCGGGAGGCCGACATCGCCGTGCGCCTCGGCCGCACCGGCGAGGACACGACGCGGATCAAGCGCATCGGCGCGATCCGTTTCCGGCTCTGTCGTCCCGCCGGCCTTCCGTCGGGCGAGCACCCGGTCGTGCGCTACCGCGATGCGCTGGCGCATGTGCCTGAAATGCTGGCGCTCGACCGGGCGAGGCCGAGGGCACGCGTGGTGCTCTCCGCCGACAAGCTGGAGATCCTGGCCGAGGCGGCGCTTGCGCTCGGTGCCGAGGTGATGCTGCCGGAACTCTCCGCCCGGCGCGATCCGCGCTTCGAGATCGTCGACGAAGCGACGGCCGTGGCCGACCGCCCGGCCTATCTGATGATCCATCCCGAAAGGGCGCGCGTACCGAGCGTCGAAGCGGTCGCCGCCTTTGTGGAGGCGGCGCTGCGCGGGTGGAGGTAGCTGGCCGCGCCACACCTCCTCCCTGCCGGGACCAGTCACGGTGCGTCTGCAACAGTGCCCACATGCGAAGGCGGACGAAAATTCACCACGCCGGTCAAAATCGCCTTGACGCCTTTTCGCCACCGCATTAGAAACTTGCGAACCGTACCGTACGGTACTGACGGAGCGATGGCGAAGTGCAGGACGTCTTGGAGAGCAGGGGGGCAAATGCCGCAAGCGGCCTGACCGAGCGGCAGGGCGCCGTGCTCGAACAGGCGCTGAGACTGCTCGTCGACGGTGGCGAGAAGGCGCTGACGACCGCGGGCATCGCGCGGGCCGCCAATTGCTCCAAGGAAAGTCTCTATAAGTGGTTCGGCGATCGCGACGGGCTGCTTTCGGCGATGATCAGCTACCAGGCGAGCAAGGTCAGGACACTCGACGTTTCCGCCGGGGCACTCGATGTGGAGGGCCTGCGCCGGCATCTCGTCGCCTTTGCCAGGGACCTCCTCGACGTGCTCGCCGGCGACGTCTCGCTGGCGCTGAATCGCTTGGCGATCGGCCAGGCGAGCCGCGAGGGATCGAAGCTCGGGCATATGTTGCAGGAGCGCGGCCGCCGCCAGATCGGCCGGCGCGCCGGCGCGCTGCTCGAGGCTGGCCGCAAGGCAGGGCTTCTCGCCTTCGACGATGCCGAGGAGGCCTATGGTGCGCTTTACGGCCTCGTCGTTTCCGACTGGCATTTGCGGATGCTGCTTGGCGAGGAGCCGAGCGAGATGAAGAAGGGTTTCAGCCGCAGGGCGGAGCGGGCGGTCGACGCCTTTCTTACGCTCTACGGCAAGAAAGGGTAGCGGCGGGTCTCAAACGGACGCATAAGCCTTTGCGAAGATCAAGGGATCTTCCGGGTCGTGCGTTTGGGCCAGCCAGTGGAACAACAGACCAGCAAAGGGAAGGAAAATTCGATGCGCGTCTATTACGATCGTGATGCCGATCTCAACCTGATCAAGTCCAAGAAGGTCGCCATCGTCGGCTATGGCAGCCAAGGTCGCGCCCATGCGCTGAACCTCAAGGATTCCGGCGCCAAGGAAATCCGCATCGCGCTGAAGCCGGGCTCGGCAACGGCAGCGAAGGTCGAGGCCGACGGCCTTCAAGTTCTCTCGGTCGCGGAAGCGGCCAAGTGGGCGGACCTCATCATGATGGCGACGCCAGACGAACTGCAGGCCGACATCTACAAGGGTGAGATCGCCGACAACATCCGCGACGGTGCGGCGATCGCCTTCGCCCACGGCCTCAACGTCCATTTCGGTCTGATCGAGCCGAAGGCCTCGGTCGACGTCGTCATGATCGCCCCGAAGGGCCCGGGCCATACGGTTCGCGGCGAATACCAGAAGGGCGGCGGCGTTCCCTGCCTCGTTGCCGTTCACCAGAACGCTTCCGGCAACGCGCTTGATCTCGCTCTCTCCTACGCCTGCGGTGTCGGCGGCGGCCGCTCGGGCATCATCGAAACCAACTTCAAGGAAGAGTGCGAAACCGACCTCTTCGGCGAACAGGTCGTTCTCTGCGGCGGTCTGGTCGAACTCATCCGCGCCGGTTTCGAAACGCTGGTCGAAGCCGGCTATGCTCCGGAAATGGCCTATTTCGAGTGCCTGCACGAAGTGAAGCTGATCGTCGACCTGATCTACGAAGGCGGCATCGCCAACATGAACTACTCGATCTCCAACACCGCCGAGTGGGGCGAATACGTCACCGGCCCGCGCATCATCACCGAAGAAACCAAGGCCGAGATGAAACGCGTCCTCAAGGACATCCAGACCGGCAAGTTCACCTCGGAATGGATGCAGGAGTACCGCTCGGGTGCGGCCCGCTTCAAGGGCATCCGCCGCGTCAACGACGCTCACCAGATCGAGGAAGTCGGCGCGAAGCTGCGCGGCATGATGCCCTGGATCGGCAAGAACAAGCTGGTCGACAAGGCAAAGAACTAAGCGAGCGCGCATGACCCCGGAAATCGCATCGATTTCCGGAAAGGGTTATGCGCCGTTTTCAAGTGTGCCGCGTCCCTGTGCAGATGCGCAGCTCGGCACGCCTTATCTCCGAAGAGGCGAAAGGAAGCCGGGCGTTTTGCCTCGGCCTCCTTTCTCGACGACCGTTCTTGATCGATTCCAATAGATTAAACGGGCTGTGAGCGGAAAACCGCTCGCACCTCTCGTCACGCTCCGAGAATTGAATTGGCCGTACTCGCGGAACAAGCTCGCCCATGATCCGTTTTTCTGCTTGCCAAGAGCATTCCGACTGCAACTTGGTCGAACCATAGAGCCTCCGTGTGCCGATTGCATACGTCAGGTTGGTGCGACGGCAACTCATGCGCGGAGCCCTCATGGAAGACTTCCTGCTGTTTGCGGTAGTCGGGTTTCTGGCCCAGTTGGTCGATGGAGCTCTTGGGATGGCCTATGGGGTGATCTCTTCAACAGTGCTCCTCGCCTTTGGGGTGCCCCCCGCGCAAGCATCAGCTTCAGCGCATGCCGCGGAATTGTTCACCACCGCCGCTTCC